>DPJP01000359.1:7896-8053 GCA_003542955.1 Armatimonadota bacterium | reverse complement strand
AGGCCAGGTTGCTGTCGCCGTTGAGGGTGTTGAGGACGAAGTCGGGGTGCAGGCGCGCGATCTGTTCGAGCACGTCGGAGAAGTCCTGCTCACCAAGGGCCACGTAGGTCTCGCCGACGACCCCGCCAGAGCCGGTACCGCCCTCGATCAGCGAACG
>DPJP01000359.1:0-7855 GCA_003542955.1 Armatimonadota bacterium | reverse complement strand
GCTCAGTCGCCCATTCGACGGCCGGCGCTACCTGCTGGTTGAGGCAACTGCCCATGTAGATGATGTTGGGGGACTGCTCAAGGCCCTCATACTGCACGGGGTACCACAGGAGGTTGCCGGCTGCTTCGACCACCGGTCGGACGGCCTTGCGGGAGGCCGATGTCCAGCACCCGAAGATGGAAAAGACGCCGCTCTGAATGAGTTCCTGCGCCTCGCGGGCGAAGGTCGCGGGGTCCGAGGCACCGTCGGCGACGAGCGGTTCGATCTCTGAGCCCAGCACTCCACCCTCAGAGTTGATCTGGTCAACGGCGAGCAGGGCAGTCTCCACCAGCGGCTGCTCGCTGACGGCCATCGTTCCCGTGAGCGAGTGGAGAACCCCGATCCTCACCGGGTCGCGCCCGGCAGATGAAGCCATCCCAAGCCCTCCCATCCAGACCGATACAGCGGTCTGAAGCGACCGGCCTCGCGCCGCGCTCACACACGATGCGGAGCCCTGCTCCAGCCTCTGTCCCCGCGTGATGGCTCTTCTGCACTATTCGCCGCCCGCAGCCAGCTCCCTGCAAGTGCCCAGCCCCCTCAGCAGCGGTGGCGAGGCCGCCCGGCGCGACCCGCGGGGGGAGGCCGTCAGACCCCGCGGGCGAATAGTCCACGTGTCGCGAACACAATACCGGCCAGAGAGCCGCATCGCCGGGTAGGCAACGCCCGCATCGAGTACATCTGCGTCCTGCCTGCGCAGAAGAGATTTGGGGCTTCACAGTGACTTGCCGCGCAATCATCATCTCACTGCTGCTGTCGGTCATCTCGATTCTGTGGATTCATCAGGCCTCCCTGATCCAGGCCTCCGGCAATCCCTACGCGCCCGTCTACCTGCTGGCGGTGCCGCCGGTACCGGCCGTCTTCTGCCTGATCCTGCTGGTGGCACTGGCGCCGCTGACTGCCCGATGGCTCCGGCGAGGGTTGGCGAACCGGGAGCTGGTCGCCGTCTACATGTTCCTGGTCATCAGCATCCCCCCTACCACATTCGGCATCGTGCAGATGCTCATACCGTTCGTGACTAACCCCCTCTACTTCCAGACTCCGCAGGACAATCTCCTCCAGATATTCGAGGCAATGCCGAAGTGGTTCCACCCGCATGACTCGGAGATCATCAGGCAGATGTACGAGGGCAGCGACGACGGTTCGGTGCCCTGGGGCCCGTGGCTGTATCCACTCACCGTCTGGACCATCTTCATGACGCTTTTGTTCTTCACCAGCCTGTGCATCGTAAGCCTCTTCCGGCGGCAATGGGTCGAGCGGGAGCATCTCCGCTTTCCATTGCTGCTGATACCCATGAGCATCGTGCAGCGAGAGGCCCCGGGCTCGCGAGCATCGTTCTTCCGCAACCCCCTGGTTTGGGTCGCCCTGGCTCTGGTGACGCTCCATCACGGCTTCAATGTGTTGAACGCCTACAATCCGGCTGTAAAGGCACTGGGAGTGAGCTACCCGCTGGGGCAGATGTTCACCGACCAACCGTGGACGGCATACCGTGGCCTGAACCTGTTCCACCGCCCGCAGATGATCGGGCTGGCGTACTTCGTGTCTCTCGATGTGCTCTTCTCAGGCTGGTTCTTCCACCTGCTGCAGCCGACGCTCACGATGGTCACGGAGGTCTTCGGCCTGCAAGCCGATGCGCGCTTCCCCTTCGTGCAGCAGCAGGGCACCGGCGCATACCTGGCGATGATGCTGATCCTGTTCTGGGTCGGCCGCGGTCACCTCGGCAGGGCGGTGCGGAAGGCATTCGGCAACGAACTGAGCATCGACGACTCCGATGAGCCCATCTCGTACCGCTGGGCCCTGCTCGGCTCCGTGGGTGGATTCGCGGCCATCATCATCTGGACGGCCGTGATGGGCTTCTCACCGAAGTTCTCAATACCGTTCTTCGCCATGATTCTCGGCTTTGGCCTGGTCTACTCCCGTGTGCGCGCCGAGGCCGGGCTACCGAGCATGTGGGCCTACCCATTCAACCAGCATGCTCCCACGATCACGAACCTGGTGGGGACGGGGGCACTGGTACGCGGCGGGGACATCTCCAACCTGGCGCTGATAGGCTCCTTCACCTGGATCAGCCGGGGTTACTTCAGCTCTCAGATGGGCTACCAGATAGAGAATGAGGCGCTGGCCCATGAGAGCGGGATCAGGTCGCGGGCGCTGCCGGCCTTGATGGTGGTCGCCTTCGTGTTCGGCTGCCTGATCGCGTACTACCTGAACCTGAAGTCCTACTACGACTTCGGGGCGCTGGTACTGCACGGCGGAGGGGCGCAGGGCGGCTACAACATCCGCACCGCGCAGACGTTGTGGAACGGCTACTCGGGTGTGCTCAACACACCCTCGCCGCCCGACCTCAACCTGAACCTGGGAGTGGCCGCGGGCGCGGTGGTTACGGGCCTGCTGGTGGTGTTGCGGCAGTTATGGATGCGTTCGCCGTTCAGTCCACTGGGCTACCTGGCAGTTCTGAACCACGGTTACGCGCTGTGGGGCCCGTTCCTGATCACCTGGGTCCTGAAGGCGATAATCCATCGGCTGGGCGGCGCGCGCCTGTTCCGGCAGTTGATGCCGTTCTTCCTGGGCCTGGCGATGGCCGACCTGCTGCTGGCGGGCCTCACGCGCATCATAATGGCGATTCTCGGCCCCGACATCCTCGCCGGCTATATGGTCCACTTCGGATAACCATGGGTTCTGACAACGGCGCCAACGGCCCGCATGGCGTCATCAGGAAGGTGCTCAAATGGATATGGATATGCTCATCCGACATGGCACGGTCATAGATGGCACCGGCGCCGAGGGCTATCGGGCAGATGTGGGAATCAGAGCCGGCAGGATCGAGGCAATCGGCAATCTGGGCGATGCGTCAGCGACTGAGACGATTGATGCCACGGGGATGGTCGTCTGTCCCGGCTTCATCGACGCCCACACGCATGTGAACAGCAGCGTGGGCACGGACACCATGCACGGGGATAACCTGCTCCGCCAGGGCGTGACCACAGTCATCGGCGGCAATTGCGGCGGGTCGGGCTGGCCCATCGGCGAGCACCTGGACGCAGTAGACCGGCTCGGCATGAAGCACAACTACGCCGTGCTGGCCGGCCACCATACCATCCGTCGCGCCCTTTTCGGCGAGGATCAGGCCCGCTTTCTCACTGCGGCAGAATACAGGCTCATGCAGGCCGAAGTCGAGCGGGCCATGGACGAGGGCGCTTTCGGTGTTACAGTCGGGTATGCCACAGACTGGGAGACCAGCGACGAGGTGTTCGCGTTCGCCACCCCGGCGGGCAAACGCGACGGCATCTATGCTTCTCACATCCGCTCGGAGCGTGAGCACCTGCTGCAGGCGCTCGGGGAGATACTCGAAGTCGCCCAGCACACCGGCATTCGAGTGCAGATATCGCACCTGAAGACGATGAACCCCGCCAACTGGGAGAAGCTCGACGCCGTCTTCGGCATGATCGAGGAGGCCGTAGACCGTGGACTGAGAGTGCGCGCCGACCGCTACCCCTACATTGCATCACAGAACAGCCGCACACGCTCCCTGCCGCAGATCGCCCACCAAATAAGGGAAGAGCGCGGCAGTTGGGACCACCTGCGCGACCCCGACGTCGTCGACCTGGTGATGGAGGAGGTCGCCAGGCTTCACGAGGAGCGTGGCGGGCCTGACCAACTGCTGTTCTGCTCCATGCGCGGGCCACTCCCCGATGTCGAGGGCAAGACCCCGGCACAGCTTGCCGAGCAGTGGGGTGTGGATATGCTGGAGGTCGGCATTCGGCTCGAGCAGATGGGCGGTGTGTCGGCGATCGTCACCGCGATGTCCGAGGACAACCTCAAGCGCATCCTTGCCCACCCGCTTGTCGGCATCGGCTCGGACGCGTCCCTGAAGCTCGACAGGCGTGTGCAGGCGCATCCCCGCAACTACGGCACCTTCCCGCGCGTGCTTGCCAAGTATGTCCGCGATGAGCGCGTGCTGACGCTGCCGGAGGCAATCCACAAGATGACCCATCAGCATGCCGAGCATTTCGGCATCACCGACCGTGGCAGGCTCGCGGAGGGCCTTGCCGCCGACGTCGTGGTGTTCGACCCATGGGGAGTCCGCGACACGGCCGAGTTCCTGGACGCGCACCAGTACCCGGAGGGCATTCAATACGTTCTCGTCAATGGCGAGTTCGCCGTCAAGGATGGTCAGACTACCGCGGGCAACTACGGCAGGGCGCTGCGCAGGACCGATATGTAGGAGGCTCACCCGTGCTGCCTGCACGTCTCGCCGAGGCTCGTCCCTCTGGAGCATCGTCTCCGATGGCCTCTCGAGCGTCCGTTAAGCGGAGCCCCCCGCGGCTACTGCGTGCCGTTGTGCGCTCTGAGCAACTCCGCGACCGCGCCGTAGCCCAGCGTCTCCGCCAGCTGCAGCGCCGTCTGGCCCTCGCGGTTGGCGACATCAACCGGGCTGCCATGCTCCAGCAGGGCTCTGACTGCGTCGGCATGCCCGCGCCGTGCGGCCCAGTGCAGGGCCAGATCACCGCGCCCATCCCGGATGCTGATATCCGCGCCGCGTCGCAGCAGCAGTCGCACCGTATCCGTCCGTCCGTAGAGCGCGGCCCAGTGCAGCGGCGTAGAGCCGTAGCCGGTGCGGCTGTTCACATCCGCCCGGTAGGCCAATAGCTCGGCCACCCGGTAGTGCCCCCATCGCGCGGCCTCGTGCAGCGGAGTCGCTCCGGACTGATCGCGGGTGTTGGGGTCGGCGCCGTGCCGGAGCAGAAAGCGCACCATCCCCACCTGCCCGCTCTGCGCCATCGAGTGGAGCAGACCGGCGCCCTGGTCATCCAGGGCTTCGATGTCCGCGCCGCGTTCCAGCAGGAGGTCAAACACCGCGTCATGCCCCTGCATCGCTGCGTGGCGCAGGGGTGTCGCTCCGCCATTGTTGCGGATGTTCGGGTCGGCACCGTGGTCGAGCAGTGCTCTGACGGCCTCGATGTGCCCATAGAAGGCCGCCTTGTGGAGGGGGCGTTCCCCGTCGGAGGCTGGTACATTGGGGTCCGCTCCCGCTGCGAGCGACGTATTGAGGCCCTCGACATTCCCCTGTCGAGCCATGTCGAACAGGGGATGCTCCTGCGCGGCCGCAGGCAGCAGCAGGCCCACTATGCACAGGGCTGCCAGCGTCACGGTGGCAGTCACACGCATTGTCATGCTCGCTTCCCCCAGTACCGCCCACAGCGACACTACCTCAGCGGAGTGCTGTGGATGAGTGAATGCGCCGCCCGCGTCAGTCCCTATGCCCGCCGACCGGCGTTATGTGGCCTCCTGGTCGTCGGCGAACATCTCATCGAGTATCTCGACTGCCGCATCGACAAGCTGCTGCCCGCCGGCAGGCGAGACCGAGCAACTGGCCGGGACGGCCCCGTAACTCAGCCCCCGCGCGGCGCGCTCCGTCGGCAGGTAGGGCCCGCCGCCGGCAAGCTGCACGATCAAAGTCTGCAGCGCCGGAGAGCGGCCCTTGATGCGGTCACCGAAGTCGAGGTAGTACTCGAAGGGCGCCGTCACAAAGGCGATATCGCCAAGGCGCAGGACGTTGAACTCAATCGGCACGCTCTGCTTCGGATGCTCGTAACGCTCGGCCGCACCCCGATACCAGATGATGCGGGAGCGCAGAACGCTGTACTCGTTGCTGAGCCGATCCGCATCGCCAAGCTCGGTCAGCTGCCGCTCGGCCTGTGTGATCTGCTCCTGCAGCGTAGCGTACTCGTCATCGGTGACGCGCCAGTGCTCCAACTCGAGCGTGCGACGCTCATGGCGGAGGACTGCATCGTCCCGGAGGTCCTTGCGGACGGCGGGCTCGGCGTCATCAACCGCGTCGGCGATACGGCGCGCGATGTCGGCGCGCAGGGCGGCATTGAGGGGACGCTCCGTCCCGCCGCCATACTTGAGTTCAAGCATGCGCACCTCAGCCCGTCTGGCGATGAGCCTGTGCGGGCTCTGATCGCCCGCAGCGGAGACCTGCGGCAGCACAAACAGCCCGCTGCCGTACCGACGGCGGAGTTCCTCGCGTGCATCATGCCAGTAGTCGGCCGAGACGAAGTCCTGCCCGCTCTCGCTGGCCTGCGAGGGGCAAGGCACATTGACCAGCATGCCGGTCAGCGCCCGCTCCACATCGTAGGTGAAGAGCAGGTTGACGCTGTGGTCGACGTGACCCTCGATGTGGGAGAAATCCGCCGTGGCGGTGCTGCCGTACATCTGCGCGCGGTCATCAAAGTAGCGCACGCGGCGATTCTCGCCCACGACGGCGTGCGAGTAGCCCCAGCCGAGGTAGCCCTCCGCCCGCCGCTCCCAGGCCTCGCACACTGCCGACACGAGCGACTCAGTCAACAGGTCGACGTACTCGGCGACGGACATGTAGTCAGGATAGCGCTCCCTGATCGGCTCGAGGTACTCGTCATCGGTCTGCCAGGCCCGGTTGCTGCCGAACGGCGCCGTGTGGGTATGGGTGGAGCTGATAATGAGACTATCCGGATTCAGTTCCGGCAGCCCTTCGGCCAGTGCCGCACGCGCGGCTGCGAGCAGGTCGCTCGTCACAACGCAGGCATCGACCGACACGATCACGGCATGGTCATCGCCTGCATCGAGCGCCAGCGCCGTCAGTGTCAGGGGGTCCTGCACCCGCGTCGCGATGCGCAGGTTGAACTGCCCGTGCAGCGCGACCGGGGTATTGGGTGTGATGTCCTGCTGCGACCAGCCGATCCTGATGTTGTGCATTCTGGCACACCGTCCTATTGTACAATTCCGACACAAGTAGCGTTCAGCGGCCCAGGTCGCGCCGTGGTCGTTCAGACTACCCCGCACAGATCTGGGCCATGAACGAGGTGGCCTGCCGCGTCACGCGCGGGCTCGATCACTCGTCGCCAAACATCTCCATGAGGAGACGGAGCGACTCGTCGACAATCTGCTGCCCACCGGTGGGCGAGACCCTGCAGCTTGCGGGGACGGCGCCGTAGCTGAGGCCCTGCGCGGCCCGCTCGGTGGCCAGATACGATCCGCCGCCGGCAAGCTGGACAACGAAGGTCTGCAGCGCCGGCGAGCCGCCCTTGATGCGGTCGCCGTAATCGAGGTAGTACTCGAACGGCACGGTCACAAATGCTATCTCACCCAGGCGCATGATGTTGACGTCGCTGGGGATGCTCTCCGGCGGGTTCTCGTACCGGTTGAGCGCGCGGGTGCACCAGGCGATCCGCGAGTTCAGCGCTGTGTGCTGGGCTCCCAGGGGATCTTTGTCATCAAGATCGGCCAGTTGGCCCTGGAGCTGTGCGATCTGCTCCTTGAGCGAGGCATACTCGGTCTCGGTGACGTTCCAGTGATCCAGTCCGAGAGTGCGCCGCTCGTTCTTGATGACGACGGTGTCGTGGAGGTCTGTGCGGGCTGCGGGTTCAGCGTCGTCAACGGCGCCGGCAATGCGGCGGGCGATGTCCGCGCGCAGGGCGGCATTGAGGGGGCGTTCGGTCCCTCCACCGTACTTGAGTTCGAGCATGCGCGTCTCTGCCCGCTTGGCGATCAGCCGGTGAGGACTCTGATCGCCTGCCGCCGAACACTGCGGGAGGACGAAGAGCCTATCGCCGTAGCGGCTGCGCAACTCCCCGCGCACGTCATGCCAGTAGTCGGCGGAGACGAAGTCCTGCCCGCTCTCGCTGGCCTGCGAGGGGCAGGCAACATTGACCAGCATGCCCGTGAGGGCCTTGTCTGTGCTGTAGGTGAACAGCAGGTTGACGCTGTGGTCGACGTGACCCTCGATGTGCGAGAAGTCCGCCGCGGCGGTGCTGCCGTACATCTGCGCGCGGTCATC
>DPJP01000204.1 GCA_003542955.1 Armatimonadota bacterium | reverse complement strand
TTTCATAAAGGCCGGCCGAGGGAGCGCGGAGCCGTTTCGCGCGACGGAGACCGGCCCGCGCATGCTCCTCCCGATCATCCCGTCAGCCCCCGGCGGCGTGGTATTCGCCGACCAGTCTCCCTCTCCCGCATGCGCGGGATCGCTCGGCTGGCCCCTCCAACGACGTCTCGACACCCCGTCAGGTGCTTGAGTTGGCGCGTGTGGGCTGGGAGCCTGACCTACCCACCGGTGCGGAGCGAACTCAAGCCGTCGGAGTGGCCCCGCCATCATCACCCGACACATTGCCTGAACTCCCAATCACCAGCACCCCCACCGCCCCGGCCGCGAGCGATGCGCCGATCAGGAAAGCCGTCTGCGGGCCCAACACCGCCCAGAACACCCCGAACAGCAGGCTCGCCGGCAGGGCGGCCAGCCCCACTGCGCCATGGTAGACTCCATACGCCGTCCCTCGCGCGTCAGGCGCCACGGCATCCGCCACCAGCGCGCGTTCCGCGCCCTCAGTCAGCCCGTAGTACACGCCATACACCACCAGCAGAGCGCAGAACACGGGAAGTGCGCCCACCAGCGGCAGCGTCACGTACACGGCTACATACAGCACCCAGCCAGTGATGATCGCCCGACGGCGGCCGTACAGGTCTGACAACCGACCACCCGGCATGCTGAAGAGCGCCTTTGACAGATGCAGCAGCACCCACAGACCAATCACCCAACCCAGCCCAAGCCCAAAGCGCGTCTGAGCATAGAAGATGATGAACAGGTCGGAGCTGTTGCCGAGGGTGAACAGCACCACGGCTCCCAGGAAGACGTAGAACCTGCGGGGAAGCGATGGCCGCTGGTTCTCTCTCCCGCCGTTCACCGCTCCGATGGGCGCCGGCGCATCGCTGACCCAGCGCCACAGCGCCAGGGTGGCCACGACGCCGGGGAGCAGCGACAGTGCGAACACAATCCGCAGTGCCCCCATCTCTGCCGAACTGGGTGCCGCCCCCTCACTCCCCTGCTGCCACAGCGTCGCGGCGCCAAGCGTGGCATAGAGAAGCCCCGTGGCCACGAGTGGGCCGACGACGGCGCCGGCGTGATCCATCAGGCGATGGATGCTGAACGCCAGCCCGCGCACGTCATCATCGACCGTCTCACTCAGCAGGGCGTCCCGCGGCGCCGTGCGAAAGCCCTTACCCACACGGTCCATGAAGCGCAGTGCAACGATGTGCCACCCGACGCCCGCGAGGGCGTTGAGCGGCCTCACCAGGCTCGAGAGCGCATAGCCGGCCAGCGCGAGCGGCTTGCGCGTGTGGAGGCGGTCGCTCAGATGCCCGGCATACACCTTCAGCAGACTCGATGTGCTCTCAGCGATGCCATCCATCAACCCGACATACACCGCTGCCAGCCCTGTCGGCACCAGTCCGGCAAAGAACGCAGGCAACAGCGGGTACACCATCTCGCTGCCGACATCGGTGAAGAAGCTGACGATGCCCAGCACGAGCACATTCCCGCACAGAGCGCGCCTCAATGCGCCTGCAAATTGGGAACACTGCCCCATGGCCATTCCTTGCCCTCACGCTCCCGACTCGCGCCCGCTCTTGCCGGGGTGCAGTTCCCGTGTGGCCCGCCCGACTCCTTTGCTCGGCAGGTCTGCGCCCCACTCGGGCAGAATCACTACGGTACACTACACCAGGGAGGCGACTATCACATGCGCGCGGACAAGCTCATGTACATTGGCGGTGAATGGGTCGAGGCATCATCCGGCGAGCGCTTCGACTCCGAGAACCCGGCGACCGGCGAGATACTCGGAAGCGTACCCAAAGGCACGCCTGCCGACATCGACGCGGCGGTATCGGCAGCTCTCAAGGCCTTCCCCGCGTGGCGAGACACCGACCCCGATGCGCGTGGCAGGTGGCTGCTCAGCCTTGCAGCCGCAATCCGCGCCAATGCCGACGACCTGGCGCTGCTGCTGGCAAGAGAGAGCGGCCACTACATCGGCAAGGCGCAGGGCCTCGTGGAGTTCACCGCACAGAATGTCGAGTTCCATGCCGGCCTTGCCGACAAGGCCCGCGGGTCCAGCATCCCAACCGGGCCGGGCCGGCTCGCTCTGACGCGCCTCGAGCCCGTCGGAGTCACGGGACACATCGTCCCCTGGAACTACCCGCTCTTCCTGATCACCCGAAGCGTCGCCCCGGCGGTGGCCCTCGGCAATACCGCCGTCATCAAGCCCGCCACGCCGACATCGCTGATCGCCGTTGCCCTGGCCGAGATCGTCGGTAGCATCGGCCTGCCGCCCGGTGTCTTCAACGTCGTCACCGGCCCCGGCAGCAGCACCGGCGCCGCCCTCGCGGGCCATCCCGACGTCCGCAGCATCACCTTCACCGGCTCGGTCGAGACCGGCCGCAGCGTGATGGAGGCTGCCGTGCCCAACATGACCAAGCTCACTCTCGAGCTTGGCGGGAAGAGCCCCGTCATCATCTTCCCCGATGTCGACATCGAGACCGCCACCGAAGTCGCCATGCAGGGCGCCCTCTCCCGCTGTGGACAGGTCTGCATCGCCGGCACGCGGCTGTTCGTCCATGCCGATATCTATGATGCGGTTGTCGCCCGCCTTGCGGAGCGTTTCGCCGCCGTCAGACTCGGCGACACGCTCGACCCGCGGACGCAGATGGGCCCGCTGGTCTCCGCCGACCAGCTCCGCATCGTCGAGCGCTACGTCGCAATAGGCAAGCAGGAGGCGCGCCTGGTCGTCGGCGGCGCCCGTCCCGACGACCCCGCGCTGCAGAAGGGCTGTTTCTACCTGCCCACACTCTTTGCGGATGTCACCAACGACATGCGCATCGCCCAGGAGGAGATATTCGGCCCGGTGCTCTCTGCCATCAAGTGGACTGACGAGGATGAAGTGATTGCACAGGCCAACGACAGCCCCTTCGGCCTGGCTGCTGCCGTCTGGTGCAATGACACGACGAAGGCAATTCGTACCGCGACGCGGCTCGAGGCGGGTGGCGTGTTCGTCAATGAGTGGATTGGCGAGGACTTCAAGGCCCCGCACGGCGGCTACAAGCTGAGCGGCATCGGCCGGGAGAACGGCTTCGAGTGCATCTCACAGTACACCGAGGTCAAGCACATCGCCATCAACCTGGTCGACAAGAAGCCCGAGAACTGGTGTGACGCCCCACTGTAGCGGCACGGCCTGTGGAACCGCGAATGACGCGAATAGCGCGAATGGACGGCCAACGGACAACGGCGAAAACGCTCATCCACCACCAAACACCCGAAGAGGAACGGCCGATAGCCTAACGGCACTTCGTCAGCCGTTGCTCTCCTTTGCGTGTATCGTACAGTGCCACCGTTCGTCTTCGGCCGTTGCTCGCATTCGCGTCATTCGCGCTATTCGCGGTTTCCAGCCGTCTGCCGTCCTTTCGCGTCTTTCGCGTATTTCGTAGTCAAACTGCCGTTGTCGTTCCTTTCCGTGTCTTCCGTGTCTTCCGTGTCTTCCGTGGTTCATCCGCCGTCCGCCGTTGCTGTTGTCTTCATCCGCGTCATCGGCGTCATCCGCGGTTTCTCCCCGTCTGCCGTACCCTTTCATGCAGGCCTGCCGTACCCTGACGTGGAACTGCCCCGCGGCAGGCATCCGACTTCGGAGGTGTGCGAACCCCATGGCAATCAGGGAGATCCCGGCGGACCAGCTCGATCCTCAGCAGTTCATCACCGAGCAGGCAGCGGCGATTGCCGAGCGCGTCGGCGACGGAGTGGCCATCAACGCGCTGTCTGGCGGCGTGGACTCATCCGCGGTGACGATGCTCGGGCACAGAGCCCTCGGCGACAGGCTCAAGACGTACTTCGTCGACAACGCGCTCATGCGCGAGGGCGAGCCGGAGCGCATCGCGGCTATCTTCGCCGCCCTCGGCGTCCACATTGATATCATCGACGCCCGCGAGGAGTTCCTCGCCGCCCTCGCCGGCATCACCGACCCTGAGGAGAAGCGCGAGGCAGTCACGCAGACCTTCTACAAGCATGTCTTTGGCCGCCTCGTCCGCGAAAGCGGCGCGAGGTTCCTCCTGCAGGGGACCATTCTCACCGACGTCGATGAGACAGTCGCCGGCATCAAGCGCCAGCACAACGTCTTCGAGCAGTTGGGGATTGATCCATCGGAGGCGTTCGGCTACGAGATCATCGAGCCGCTCGTGCAACTGCGCAAGGACGGAGTCCGCAAGGTCGCACAGGCCGCGGGGTTGCCGGAGGAGATCTACAATCGCATGCCGTTTCCGGGGCCCGCGCTCGCGGCCCGCATCATCGGAGAGGCGACTCGCGAGCGGCTGGACACCATCCGGCAGTGCACGAGCATCGTCGAGCGGGAGTTGGCCGGCTGCGGGGCCTTCCAGTATATGGCCATATTGCATGAAGACCGCGTTACCGGCATGCGTGACGGGGAGCGTGATTTCGGCATGCAGATCGAGTTGCGCTGCTGGGATAGCGTCGACGCCCGCACCGCCACACCCACCAGGCTCCCCTGGGAAACGCTCGAGGCGCTGGCCGCCCTGCTCACCAGTGAAGTCCCCGGCGTCGTGAGCGTCACCTACAGCATCACCACCAAGCCGCCCTCGACGATGGAGGCGGTGTAGCCAACCGCCTGTGGCGCTCAGTTCAGGACTCCCGATACGGGTCTCCGCAGCGATGGCCATTTCCGGCGCCTCGGAAGCCCTTGTGGGGCGGCCGGGGTCAGGTCTTCAGAATTCAGTTTTGCTCAGCCCGGGGCGGATTCCAGCTGTCCACAGGCAAAAGTGAATTGTGAAGACCTGACCCCGGCCGTTGTCCTGGGAGCCCTGCGTAACGCGGAATCTGGACATCTACCTCCCCAGAGACTCTACACGCGAGCCCTGCTCCCACAGGGGCTCATCGCATCAAACCCCGGCAGTCTCAGGAGCTCTGCAGTTAGCGCGTGGCGCACCCGACGGAGGGCCGTCATCACGACGGCCCTCCACCTCCGCACGGCCCAGTACGCTCACTTCCTGGCGAAGTACTTCACCGCCAACTCCTCGGCGAGCTTCCGCCCCTCCTCCGACACAACCACCGACTTGTTCTTGCTCCTGGGGTCCGCGATCCACCCCTTCTCGTGCATCCTGTCGGTGATGGCCCACGAGAGCCCTTTCCACATACGAGCGTAGTATGTGTCGTCGAACAGCTTCTCGTCGAACATCGAGAAGAACATCACTGCCAGCGCCATCTCGTCGATCTTGTCCGTATCCCACTCCACATCCTGTGGCATTGTCGGACCTCCTCTTTTCGCGAGGGACTTTCCGCGCTACTCGATTACAGCCACGTTTTCCCAGTCTTGCAGGGCCAGCTCCACATCCCAGCCACCTGCCACCTGCTTCACGTCCGCCCTTGGGGCGATGGCCCGCCCGGTGACATCGAACATCAGCACCTCCGGCCTGCGCTCGCCGGCTCTATGGAATGTGCCCGACACCGCCGTAACGACTCGCTCCCTGCCCTCCACGAAGCCCTCTCCGATGCGCTCAATCGTCATCGGGAACATGTGGTTGAAGGGTCCGTACTCGCCCGCCCCTGGCCCCGTCTCAGGAATCTCCGTCTGGTAGTGATAGGTCAGCGCCCCGTGGCGCAGGTAGGTGATGATCGTCTTCATCATCACTCTCGCGTAGCTGTCAGTGCCGGCCTGCCCCAGTCGGTCCGGCCGGTAGCCCAGCCCGATTGGCGACCCCAGGTGGCTTCCCGTCATGCGGTAGAACAGCGGCGGCTTCTCGCCCTCGCCGATGGCCAGCGGGTCGAAGTTGTACTCCGACTCCGAGAAGCGGAACGCCCCGAGCGACTGCGTCTGCTTCACCGAAGCATACGAGTTGCCGACGAACACCCCGCCGCGCTCGAGCACGTAGTTGATCAGCGCCGCCCGTGCATCGGCTCCGGCCAGTCCCGCATCGACATACCTCAGCACGACCGCGCCCGTCTGTGGGTCGATGTCGCACGTCCTGCCATCCCACCCCTCATCCGAGTAGCGCAGGATTGCCCCGGCGCCATCGTAGGAGAAGCTGAAGCAGTCGATATAGAGCCCGTCCAGGCCGCACTCCTCCATCAGGAATCGCGCCTGCTCCATCAGCGTCGCGTGCTGAGCGTTCTCAAGCGTCGGGTACGTGACAAGCGCCACCATCGCGTGGCTGACGCCGTCGAATCCGGCCCGGCGGTAGCTCTCCACAAGCACCCGGCCTTCACGATCCCGCAGGGCGCACGCTACGCGATCCGGGGGCAGACTCTCGAGGCCATCGAGCAGCTCGGGAGCGATCGACACCCAGCCCGTCTTCACGCTGCCGGGGATGCGGTCCACGAGCGTCTGGGCATCATCGAGAGAGAGCTGCGCGGGGAAGCTCTCGATGCAGCCGATCAGCTTGATGTCGGGCTTCACCGCGCGGAAGGCCGCGGCCGCCTCCTGCATCATCTGCTTGTACTCATCGCGGGTAGTCAACTCGCCGGTCACGAGATTCATGTTGTCGTAGTCGAGCCAGGGCATGACCGCAACCACACCGAGGTTCTTCCGCTCCAGGTAGGCCTTGAGCGCATCGGGATTCTGAACCAGGTTGCGATGCGTCTGCACGTGGAAGAACGACCACGGGCCGAGGATCGTGTAGTCGACCCCGATGTCTCCGCGTACGCNNGGTAGAGCAGCCAGTCGGCCGTGTACTCCTCGCCGCCGTCGAGGCAGAAGTGCTCAACCTGCGCCGACGCCGTGTTGGGCGAGGTCGCCATCGTGCACTGCAGACGCAACACCGTGTCCTCCAGAAACACGCCCAGCCCGCCGCCCTGCGCACGCGCGAAGATAGTCGGGTTCTCCGTCCGCCCCGGGGCCATGAGGTCCGGCGCCCCCCCGAGCAGGCATGACGCGAACGCTTCGGGTGCCGCCAGCAGGTGCTTGACGATGATGCCGGTCGGCCGGTCGCTGAGGTTTTTCAGCCGATCGCTCACGCGGATGCGCTCACCCTCGATCCGGATCGAGCGCTCCAGCGCATAGCTCTCGCCGGTCGCCCGCAGCCGCACCTCATTGGCCGAGCCCTCCAGTATCTCCGGCTGCCACCCGGGCTCCTGATTGTCCCCGGCTGCCTCGGCGAGCAGGTTGTAGCCGATCTGCTCGCCCGGGTGAGAGAAGCTGCTGGTGATCGCGAACACCTGCTCGCCGGAGACGACCTGCATCGAGCCGCCGGCCCCCACCTGCAACTCGAAACCGGTCCCCTGCAGACGCGCTGCGGGACTGCTGAGGGGTTCAACGCGGGTGGTGAACTCCCCCACCCTCTCGCGCCAGATATCCTCCGGCAGGTAGCCCACCGTGAGACCTTCCAGGACGAGGTTGATCTCGCGGTCCTGCACATACTGGTACAGCACGTTGTTGGTCACCTCGAGTGTATTGGGCTCATCGCTGACCACACGTTCGTCAAGGCCGATCTCCCTGTAGTTCACCAGGTCGGTGATGTCCACGATATGCCAGTAAAGCTCCTGGCGGTCGCTGAGCACCCGCTCGTCCAGCATTCCCCCACCCGGACCGAAGAAGGTCAACAGCGAGGTCTGCAGCCCGCCCACCTGTCCCCACCATGACATGTTATAGGGGCGTCCCTCGTCGACCGTGATCTCCGGCTTGCGATTGACCAGCCGCGGCGTACCGTTGGCGGTGAAACCAAACACCGGCTTCCCGTTGAGTTGCAGCCCCGCGAACCAGTTCCACCCTCCGGGGGTGTAGCCGGCAAGGCGTGACTCGAAGCGCAGAACGACGCGACTGTCAGGCCTCTTCACAACGGCAGGAAAGCTCACCGAACCCGAGACCGGCGTCCGACCGTTCGTCACCGTGAGCGTCTCAAACTGCTTGATACCCTCGATCGGAGCCGTGAGCGCCCACGGCTCCGGCGGCAACGGCTCGCCGTCGACCAGACCGGCCCCCGAGAGCGCCCTGTACTCAGCGCGAATCTCCGTCTCCGACAGCGCGCGGTTGTAGACGCGCACCTCGTCCAGCGCGCCCTGCAGGCTCGTGCCGGGATCGGTTCCCCTACCCAGGTAGAGGTTGCCGCCGGCCTTGAGCGGCAGCTCCTGCGGCCGCTGCCCCGCCGGCCGACCGTCGATGTAGAGCCGCATTGTCTCCCCGTCGCACGTTGCAGCGATGTGGTGGAAACCGGGCTCGCCTTCAGCGACCGGGAAGGGCACCTTGAGGTTGTGGCCCCCGCCGCCAACATAGAAGTAGATGTTCCCGTCCAGATAGAGCGTGAGCCCGTAGCTCTCGGGGTCTTTGAGGATCAGCGCGGCCTCGCGTGTCTGCCGGCCGTCGGACCTCACGCAGGCAGACAGCGTCAGGGCCTCCCGGAGGTCCAGGCTCGGGCCGTTGCCGCAGTCAACGCGAGCATCACCGCCCGCGAATGCCAGCGCGCTCCCGGCGCCGTGCCTGATCCAGGCGGCGTCGATCACCCGGCCTGCATTGCCGCGGCCGCTGTCGTCCGCAACCACGTCCCCCTGCCCCTCATCGCATGAGTAGTGCAGCACAAGGCCCTCCTGCGCACAGCACACCGCGGCGAGTGCCCCAACCAGCAGTGCAACGGCATATCTGAACACGAAGCATCACCCCTCATGAGATGGCTCATCCCCGCCGGCCCGGCGAGCCGCTTACCCCGTCACCTCTGCCGACGGCTGCAGCACGACCATCCGACCCGCCGCATCGACTGCGTACACATACCGGCCGTCATACGCCGGTGAACCGAACACAAAGCTGTCTCTGAACGCGCGGTAGCTCCATAACAGCCCCCCGCTCTCGGCGTCAAGCATGCTCACGAGGCCGAGGTTCGATGCCACCAGCACCCGCCCGTGCGCGCATGTCGGGGCCGCCGGGATCGCGCCCGTCGGCGCCACTGTGGTCCACACCACAACGCCCTCCGCATTGAGCTTGCTCACCCGATTGTCGGTATGCCGAACGTATACAGATCGCCCATCCGGCGACGGCCCCACCGCAACGCATTTCTCCATGGTGCCGAGGCGTTCCCCCGTCAGCGCATCCAGCATGGTAAGTTTGTAGGCCCGATCGGCCACGAACAGCCGCGTCCCGACCAGCACCGGCGCGCAGTCGGCCGGGCTGTAGTAGCGCGGCGCGGCATCGCGATCGCTCCCCGCGCTGCGCACCCGCCAGTTCACCGCCCCCGTCGCGATGTCGATCGAGTACACGTGCCCATCCCATGAGCCCGCATAGACTGCTGTCTCACTAGCGCACATCCCCGCCTCGATTGCGTACTCCGGCGCATCACACCGCCACAGCACGTCGTGCATGCGCACCTTCTCGAGCGCTATGATCTCCCCATCGGCGGTTGCGACGATAACGTAGTCGCCCACCACCAGCGGCTCCGCGTATGTCGGCGATCCGGCGTCGAAATCGCCGCGGCGCGCGTTCTCGGCTGCGTACGCGTAGAGATGTCCGTTCTCTCCCCCGCAGTAGATACTGCCTGTCTCCGCGTCCACGCCGAGGCCACCGTGGATACCGGCTCCGGCCTTCCCCTGTGTCCACAGGGCCGTCCCGGTCCCGGGCGCGTAGCACGTGACGTTACCGTTGGCGAAGCCAAGGTAGATGCGGCCGTCCGGCGCGATGGCGGGCCCGGAGCGGCTCGAGGCAGAGTGGCGTGCAACCGATACCAGCTGCGTGTCGCCGCGGTCGACCCAGAACTGGATGGTCCGGCTCGCGACTCGCCCCGTCGCGTCCGTGGCCTCAAAGCGCAACACGTGCGCCCCCGGCTCGAGGTCACCCGTCGCCAGAAACGTCTCCCAGCGCCCGCCTGCCGGCGCCATCTCGCCGCTCTGCTCCCCGTCGATGGTCCACCGCGCCGCGACGACCGCCGCCGTTCCGCGGGTCGACAGCGAACACCTCACCTGCTCCCCGCCTCGCAACACCTGTCCATCCATGACCATCTCGGGCCATAGCTGGACCGGCGGTCCCCCTTCCGGGATGGTCTTCTCCAGCAGGGGAACGACCTCGCCGTCAGCGTACTGGTGGCACACACGCAACACGCCGCCCTGGATCGACACAATGCCGAAGCCGGGTCGCTTGCCGAAAGNNCCCATCACCATATCAAGCCCCTCGACCTGCCATGCCCGCACGCCGTGCCCGTGGCCGACGAGCACGAGCACCGTGTTCAGCCGCTGGAGAATGTCGAGCAGGCGCGCCCGCTCCCAGGCGCCGGCGAACTCCTTGCCGTCGAGTGGGTGGTGGCAGAAGAAGACCACCGGCTGCCCGGGCGGAATCTTGAGCTGCAGCA
>DPJP01000213.1:461-13856 GCA_003542955.1 Armatimonadota bacterium | reverse complement strand
CACTTTACCCCGCCGTTTACACTGGCGGGCGACGACCGCGATCTGATTCGGGTCTACTACTACAACGCTTCCAGGGACCAGAGAAGTGATCCTCAAGCCTATCGCGAACAGCAGCAGTTCTTCGATGCCGTGAAGCGTATGGAGAAGGTCCGCCTTGTGCTCGGACGTCTGGAGGCGAGGGGGAACGTCTGGGTCGAGAAGGGCGTCGATGCCCAGATCGTGGTCCACATGCTTCAGCATGCCTACGCGACAACTACGACGTGGCGATACTCGTGTCCGGAGATGGCGATTTCGCCTGTGCCCTCGAGGCCGTTGGCGACCTGGGCAAGACAGTGGAGACCGCGTACTTCCGTGCGGGCCGTTCCCATCACCTTTCGAACTGCTCAGACGCATTCCATGAGTTGACGCATGAGCAGATCTGCGAGTGTGAGCCCAGAGAGGGTACCCGCAAGTAAGAGCGCTTCGCCCGGGGGGCAGCCCTGTCACTTCGCCTCTCGTCCGGCCCATCGGGCCAGCCAGTACGCGCGAGGTGCGCCAGGGCCGTGAGGTGGCAGGCCTCCCCGTCATCCGTTCCAGGCGCACCGGAAACCGTGGTAATCGAACTGGCTTTCCGGGACGAAGTTCTTGCGGCAGGCGCAGCGGAAGTCGGCTCCGCGGCTGTCGTAGTACGAGTTACCGCGCAGCGCTCTGGTGTAGCCGTCGGCGGCCCCCGGGGGATTCAGCGAAGGGCTCTCTTCGTAGTAGTCCCAGGCATACCAGTCGGCACACCACTCACCGACATTGCCGGCCATATCCAGCGCGCCGCACCAGCTGACCCCATCCGGAAAGCTCCCCACCGGGAATGTCATGTCGTATGGCCCCGTGTTGTTGTTGTTGCAGCACTTGGCCTCGTCCCAGTCGGCGCCCCACGGGTACCTGCGCGCATCCGGGCCGGCAGCGGCATACTCCCACTGCGCCTCCGTGGGCAGAGCGTAGCCGTAGTGCTCGCAGTAGGCCACGGCCCCGTACCAGGAGACGAGAACCACGGGGTAAGCGCCGAGCGAGTCCTTCGCGCGGTAGACGCCCTCGACGTACTCCACTCCGCAGTAGGGATGAGACGTCCTCAGCCAGCCGGTAACGTCGGCGGGTCTGGCCTCATTGAGGAAGCCCGCATACAGGTCGTTAGTGACCT
This sequence comes from Armatimonadota bacterium, assembly GCA_003542955.1. GTDB lineage: Bacteria > Armatimonadota > Zipacnadia > Zipacnadales > UBA11051 > UBA11051. Next base: position 12,685 of record DPJP01000213.1, on the reverse strand, counting down.
CGCACTGCCCGACCCAGAAACCGTCGAGCGTGACCTGGTGCACGGGCTTCTCGTGGTTGTAGCCTTCCTCACTCCCCATCATGAAGCTGCCGGGGGGAACCCAGACGAGCGTCTGGCCGTCCGGACCGGTCATCTGGTCTCCGGGGGCCGGACCACAGGTGATCGGCCACGGGTCGAAGCCGACCAGGCAGCGGAGCAGGGCGATGGCGTCTGTGATGCCGGTGGCGCCGTCACAGTCGCAGTCGGCGATAGCGTTGGCCGGGTCCAGCCCGACGATAATCCGCAGGATGCCGACGGCGTCGGTGATATCAGGCGTACCGCTGCCGTTGAGGTCGCCGTGGAGGCCGGCCTGCGCGGCCCGCACGGTGCTTTGCGGGGCTGCGTTCGGGGCCGTGCCGCCCTGTCCACCGCCGTGACAGCCGACGAGACCTGCAGCGAGCACCAGACTGACCACGGGCAGCACGGTACCGCGTTTTCGCGTCGAGGCCATCGGCGGCACTCCATGGTGTGGGTTGGATGCGCGAGCGCGGTATTCGCTGCGCGGCGCCGGTCTACCTGCTTTGCGAGCGCAGGGCACGACTCGGCACTCGGGCAGTCGTAGATAGGGCTATAGCGACCACGACTGCAATGTGTGCCCGCCTTCATAGACGACGCCGATGCCCCGCCCCAGCACGAAGGACTCGGTCTGCCCCTCATACCTGAAGCGCACGCGGATTGTGTCGGGGAACTGCGCCGAGTACTCGCCCACCAACTCGATCTCCCAGGTGAAGGTAACGCCCCCCGTCGTCTGCACACCCCGTGAACCGTCGCCGAGCCCGTTAGGCACAGTGAGCGGAGGGGAGTAGTTCTCGCCCGAGCCGTCGTAGTGCGTCTTGCCGTAGATCTGCCAGCCATCAGGCCCCGAGGCCCATCGCCACTTCTCGCCTGTGGGGGTAGTGGAGGCGCCGTAGAAGTCCTCGATGACAGTCACCTCAGCCCCCCCGATCATGACGGTGCTCGTCGCCCGCCTGGTGCTGTAGTAGCCGTCATAGTGCCTGTAGGTCCACTCGGCTCCGACATTGAGCGGCATGTACTCGGAGACGTTGATTGGGCCACGGGCCGCGGCGGCAACGGCGTAGGTGCTGAGGCTCCCGATGGGCGCGGTAACCGTGTTCGCATCGGGGTCCACGACGGAGTCGGCGACCATGTACCAGGCGTCACCAATCACCTTATGAATGGCCAGGTCTGCCTCCGTCGCGCCGGGCGGCAGAACGGCGCCGCCATAGGAGATAGTCAACCGCGCCGGCGTATAGAACCGTGTTTCGTCCGGGAAGAACTCATAACATGTGCCCGGCACCAGTCGCTCATCGGCCGGGCATTCTGGCGAAGCGAGTATGGTGAACGTTGTGTCCCACCACAGCGTGGCAGCAGGCACCTCGAGCCGGACGCTGCCGTCCTTCGCCGCAATCGTGCCCCCGTCGGGCCCTATAGTCCCGCTCACCGAGCCGACGGGCCAGTCATCGAGGCCGACCACACAGCGCAGAAGTGCGATCGCATCGGCGATACCCGTGTTCCCGTCTCCGTCGCAGTCGGCGAGATCGTTGGCCGGATCAAGGCCGACAACGATACGCAGTATGCCGATGGCATCCGCGACATCCGGCAGGCCGTTGCCGTTGAGATCGCCCCGGAGGACAATCTGCGAAGCGCTCACCGGAGGCGGTTCGGCGGCGGCCGGGACAACGGCGCCCTCCCCTCCACCGTGACAACCGGCGAGACCTCCCACAACACTGAGTGCAGCCAGGAACAGCATGAGATCGAGGTTGCGAAGCCGGGCCATGGGGCGATCTCCATCCTCTGGGCTCGGTACTGTAGCGTGCATGTTCCCGGAGCGGGCGCGGGTCCCCTCCCTCGCCCGGACGCTCCGCACTGGGTGGGCGGTCCGCGGGGCCGTGGGGAGGCCTACTCATCCCCCAGCATGGCACGGGCATCCTTCTCTGCGGCCTCGAGGACCTGTACGCCGAGAGCATCGGCGCCCTGGCGGCGGCGGGTAAGGTCAATCCAGGGCGGGAGAAGCTCGAGCGAGGTGCGCAGATGGCCTCTGCCGAGTTCGCCGCGGCGCAGGGCCAAGGCCAGCCGGCCTGCCTCGAGATGGTATGTCGCGCGGTAGTAGTCGAGTTCACATGCCTGGAGGTAGGCCTCGAGCGCATCCTCCAGGCGGCCTCGACGTTCGAGCACATCCGCGAGCTTTGCCCGCAGCACCGCGCCATACGGGTCCAGCGGGATCGCCTGACGGTAGAAGCCCTCCGCCGCCAACAGGGCCTGTGTGTCGCCGGTGCGCAGGTGCTCGGAGGATGCCATGTCCCCCTGGAGACAATGGAAGCGGGCATCCCAGCGGGCAACGGGGTTAGCGGTCTTCAGGATTGCGCGGGCGTCAGCGAAGCGGTTATTAAGGCCCTCGGAGATCGCGCGATGGAGTGCAAGCTCGGAGGACGTCAGCAACGGGCCGCCAACGGCAGTGAGCAGGCACAGACTCAGCCAGGCGATGGACCAGGCCGGTTGCGGGCGGCGCTCCGGCATCTGGGCCACGGACGAGGCGGGCCTGAGCAGCGCAAGGCCGACCAGGAGCAGCAGCAGACACAGGGNNACAGGGGTGTCTTCAGGTTGCTCTGGAAAAGCCCACCGGCCGCGGCGCACAGGGCGATGCCCGCCGCACCCGCCAGTAACGCGCCGTGTCTGCCGGCGCAGGCGGCCTGTCGCGCATCGCGAGAGAGCCCATACAGGCCCAGAGCGAGGAGAAGTCCCGCAGTTGCCCCTCCTTCGCTGAGCAACTGGATGTAATCGCTGTGGGCACTACCGGGCTCAGAGAGCAGCGCGTAGCTCTTCACAGGCTGTCGAGGGCGGTATGCGCTGTAGAGGACCTCATACGCGCCCGGACCGCGTCCGAGCAGCGGTCCGCCGCGCCACATGCTGACGCCGGCCTTCCACATGAAGAGCCGGTGCTGCAGGGTGCCCTGCTCCATCGAAGGCGCCGTCGTGCCGCGAAAGACCATTGCGGGGCCGTAGAGCAACGCGCATAGCAGGACTGCAGCCGGGATCGGTGTCAGGCGAACCAGACGCACCGGGTACGTGCATACGGCGTAGCCGATGACGACCGCGATCCCCACCGTTGCGCCCAGCCAGGCGGCGCGGGAGAAGGTGAGAATCAGGCCGGCCGTGGCGGCAGCGGCAGCCAGCGACATCACGAGCGCGAGGCCACGGCGGCAGCAGAGCGCCGCGCCGGCCAGGAGGGGAAGCGACAGCGCCATGTAGGCGGCGAATGTGTTGGGGTTCTGCATGGGTCCGCTGACCCGGAAGGGCAGGACGCCGGCGAACTCCGGGTCGACCCAGTGGTCGGGGACGCCACCTTCGGTGTACAACTGCGGGTAGACGTGCCGAAGAGACGCCAGGATGCCTGCGAGGAGCCCCGCCGCAAGCAGTACGCGTCCCCGCTGGTCGGCAAGGACGACGGGCAGGGCGAGAAACAGGATTGCCGCGGCAGTGACGTAGAGGGCCGCACGGAAGCCTGCGTACGGACAGGGGCTCCATGGCAGCCATGCCCAGGCCAGGAAGACAACTCCGCCGACGGCGAACTCAACCAGAGAGGGCCTGCGCCATGCGGGGAGGGCCACCAGCCCGGTGATGCCCGCCGCCGCGATGAAGAGGCCGAACCCCTCCGTCGATCTGCCCCCGTCAACAAAGGGCAACAGGCCACCCAGGACACCGCAGAGCAGACCGGCAACGGCCGCGCGCACCCGCCGCGGCGTCATGCTTCCACGGTCATCGTCCACCGGAGATGGCCTCGATGTATCGGCGTGATGTTGCATCCATGGCGATGCCGTCAACCTCGTAGGGCTTGAGGGCGCGCGGATAGGCATAGCGTCCCACGGTGCTGTAGTAGAGCCATGTGCCGTCATAGCCCAGGGCGGTACTCCCGTCGTCGGGGGCTACGGTCACCGAGCCACTCCAGCCGACCACAATCCTGCATACGCGCCGCCATGACCACGTGTTCCAGCGCACCGGGTAGCCGCTATTGCCGTTGGGTTCGCGCAGCGTGAACGCGTAGCTACTGACCCCGGAGGGGGTATCCACACGAACGTAAGCCGTAGTCGTGCGCCCACGACCGTAGTTGCTGTAGTCGGGCCGGGGGTCCGAGTAGTAGTTGACCGCGACATAGTAGGTGCCGGGAATGTGCGAGACCGTAGTGAAGTGCTCCGGGCCATAGCCGTCAAGGTCGTCATGGTCAAGCGAACCGGCGGCAATCGTCTGGTTGGCGTAGAATGAGTGAGCGCCGGATGTGAAGACATGCAGATCGATGTCATTATCCAGATCCCAGGTCAATGTGACTCTGAACGGGTCGGGCCCACCTCCGCCGCTATTGTATATGGCGAAGGTCGCATCCCAGCGCACGGCACACAAGTCCCACAGAGCAGGCGCGATGGCGATGACGGCCTGGGCAATCGTGGCGGCCTTTATGACGGCCAGTACCCAGGGGGCCGTAAACACGCCGACTGCGTGGATGATGACGCTGAGCGCGACCTGACCACCGAACTCGGCGAAAACGGCGGCTGCGAGGGTGTGAACATGCAGCGCGATGGCCGGCAACAGCTTCTGCAGCGTCCAGTCGGTGAGCACTCTGACGACATCCACACGACCGTTCGCGATGCCCGTCGAGAGCCGCTGAATCAGGTCCGGGACGGGCTTTCCCGGTGACGCCGGATCGCGTGCGTCCCAGACGAGAGTCGTCAGGGCCCAGTCCACAAGTGGATGGCCGGTATCGTACTCGCCGAAATCGAAGAGATCGCCGATGCCGTCTACTCCGCTCACGCTCTGCACACCGACGATGCAGGAGATCAACGGGATGATGATGCGGATGGAGGCCGTCATCCCCACCGGGATCACGTGCTTGAAGTCGAGGTTACCGTCATAGTCTGCCAGCCCGCCGGTAACATGGAGAGTGTGGGGGCCGTTTGCCGGCAGGGGATTGGGCCGCAGAACGGTACGGGGGGCGGAGAACGGCCATGACCGCGCCGGCAGAACGTTCCAGCCCAGCAGCGTACTCGCGGAGTCTGTGACCTCGGCCCAGCGGTAGAGCGCTTTGTTGTTCGTGGCGGTAGCCGTTNNTCGTTGAAGCTGAGGTCTACACCCTCCGCGCTCCAGGGGTTAGCGCTCAGGTCCTGCGGAGTGGCGGCAAGCGCGTCGGCGGCAACTACGCCGAGGACGGCTCGCAGGTCGTCGGCGAGCGAGGACGCGTCGAAGGCGGCCGAGGCGGCATCCAGGGCGTCCTGGAAGGCGGCCTGGAGCGCGGCGTCGGTCTCCATCGAGCGCAGGGCGCGTCCGTTGGCTTCGTACGCGGCATCAAACTCGGTGACGAACGCTTGCACCTGGGGCAGACGCTGGAAGAGGTCGAGCAGCGCCGCCTGCCGATCCTGGGGGAGCATCCACCCGCCAAGGCGGAAGAACAGCAGCGCGTTGACCGTCGTTGAGGCACTCAGTTGCGTTGGGGCGGCGGCCTGTGACGTCGACACACTCGGGGGCACAACGGCGAGCAGCATCGCCTCATCGGTGGTCGCATCTATCGCGAACAACGTGCAGGTTGCATCACCTGCGAGGGCGGCGGAGACGGTACCACCCGCATCCGGCTGCACGACGGTCTGGCCGCCGACGACAACACCAATGTCGCTGTGTGCGGGTCCCCCGGCCGGGAGGTCTACGGAGATGGCGTGGAGGCGCCCGATCGGCCATGCCGCCAGGCCGACGACACAGCGGAGAACGGCGATGGCATCCGCTACACCCGCGGCGCCGTCGCCATCGCAATCGGCCAGCTCACGGGCAGGGTCAAGCCCGACGACGATCCGCAGGATAGCAATGGCGTCGGCCACTGACGGTGCGCCGTCACCATCCACGTCGCCGAGGTAGTTGTCCGCCGCCGTGTCTACACCACCGGCATTTGCGGCAGCCTTCTCCCGGCCGGAACTGAACCAGCTCCCCGCACAGCCAATGATGTTAAGGGCAAAGGCGAATGTGACGACAAGGGCACACAGACGGTGAAACCGAGTAATGCGCATGGATATGAAACCTCACGTATCAGACTGATGCTCGCAGGTGCACGCACCTGCTCCACATGCCTGCCCGGCGCACGCTGGCTCACAGGCCTCGCCCTCCTGTTCCCTGCCCGCGCCGGGGCTTCCTCCTGTTCGCCCGTATGGCGTGCATCGAGCACGCATGAACTGCGGCCATCAAGGTCAATGCGGCGGAAGGACGCCCCGGATGAGTGCGCGGATCGTCATCCGTGTGTAAGACCCTGGGCTTTCGCGCTCGTTCATCGAGCGGGTCGGACGCAGCGGAAGCCGAAGCCGTCGTTGATGAGCGCTGGATCGTCCAGATCGCGATAGGCGCACCGGAAGCGGTCCTGCTCCGCGTCGTGCTCGTTGTACCAGCAGACGCCCCGGAGCACTCGGTACTCGCCGTCGGCGGGTCCGGTTGGGTTCATCCCCGGGCTGATGCCGTAGTAGGTCTCGCCGTAGAAGTCGGCACACCACTCCCACACATTGCCGACCATATCCAGCGCGCCGCACCAGCTCTGTCCCGCGGGGAAGCTGCCGACGGGAAACGTCTGCTCGAAGGGGCCGGTGTTGCCATCCCAGCAGCACTTGCTGCCGTCCCACGTGCTCCCCCACGGATACCTGTTGGCGTTCGGGCCGGCGGCGGCATACTCCCACTGCGCTTCCGTCGGCAACGCGTAGCCGTAGTAGGCGCAGTACGCCTCGGCCCCATGCCAGGTAACCGCCAGGACCGGGTGCTGTCCGAGTTGCGCCCTGGATTGGTAGGTGGCCCCGGCCTGCTCGATCCCGCATGATGGGTCCGCTATACCCAGCCATGAGGACACATCGGCAGGCAGCGCGGAGTTGAGGAATGCAGCGTACTGGTCGTTGGTGACCTCGCACCGACTGATCCAGAAGGCGTCGAGCGTCACCTGATGGACGGGCTGCTCGTCATCGAAACCCTCTTCGCTGCCCATCATGAAGCTGCCACGGGGCACGCCGACGAGTGTCTGACCGTCCGAGCCGGTCATCTCGTCTCCAAGGGCGGGACCGCAGGTGATCGGCCACGGGTCGAAGCCGACAAGGCATCGGAGCAGGGCGATGGCGTCGGTGATGCCGGTGGCCCCGTCGCAGTCGCAGTCGGCGAGAGCGTTAGCCGGGTCAAGCCCGACGATGATGCGCAGAATGCCGACGGCATCGGTGATATCGGGTGTGCCGCTGCCGTTGAGGTCCCCGCGGAGGCCGGCCTGGCACGGTGCGCAGGCAGGGTCAGGGGTTCGCGAGGGAAGCACGCCGTCCCGTGCGCCTCCATGACAGCCGGCCAGGCTCAGGAGCACAAGCGCTCCGACGACGAGGGCACACAGCCGATGCAGACGAGTGATGCGCATAGCCACGGACTCCGCCTCCCCATCATCCACATGACACCGCGGCAGGTCTCGGGCACGTGTTCGCTGTGAGGGAGTGGGAGTCCTGCCGTGCGGGGAGCAGGAGCGTGTTGGGCCGGCCTCACTCGCAGCCGGTGCGGCGCCGCTGCTCCCCTGCACAAGCCCATTACCAGGCAGACGTCGGGCGTATTACCAGTCGCAGAGGAACCCGAAGACCCTGTCGTGGAAGCCCGGCAGGCCCTCGTGGCCGAAGTCCGGGTAGATGACCGTGCGCTTCGGCGATGTGATCTTGTTGTAGGCGGCATACTGTGTCGACGGCGGGCAGATGGTGTCCATCAGGCCGACGCCCATGAGCACCTCGGCGCGGATGCGGGGCGCCAGGTGCTGGCAGTCGATGTAACCCAGCTTCGTGAATATCTCCTGCTCGCGCTCGTGCCGGGGGTCGAACTGGCGGAAGTAGGTCTTGAGTTCCTCATACGCCCCGGTGGCGAGGTCCATCTCCCAGACGCGCTGGTAGTCACACAGGAATGGGTAGGTCGGCGCCGCCTTGCGGATGCGGGGCTCGAGCGCGGCACAGGCCAGTGTCAGGCCGCCGCCCTGCGAGCCCCTGACGGCTGCCACGCGCGCTGCATCTACCTCCGGCAGGCTCATCACGATTCCGGCCAACTGCGCGGTGTCGAGGTAGATGTCACGGAAGAGCAGCTTCTCGGGCGCATCGTCGAGGCCGCGGATGATGTGGCCGCGATAGGTGTTGCCGACCACTCCGCCGACATCCTGCGAGCTGCCGCCCTGGCCGCGGCAGTCGAGCGCGGCAATCGAGTAGCCCATCGCGACGTAGGAGAGCTTGTCGAACCACTCACCGGCGCTGCCGGAGTAGCCGTGGAACATGACGACGGCCGGGTGTGGGGCGGAAGCCTGCGCGGGGCGGAGGTACTTCGCGTGAATGCGCGCGCCGCGCACCCCGGTGAAGTAGAGGTCGAAGCACTCCGCGCCGGGCACGGCGAACTCCGCCGGCGCCAACTCGAGCGCCGGGTCCACCGCGCGCATCTCGGCGAGCGCACGGTCCCAGTACTCGTCATGGTCGGCGGGGCGCGGGTTGCGTCCCTGGTAGGTCTGTAACTGCTCGAGCGGCATATCGACAAGCGGCATCTGTGGTCCCTCCTGTGAGTGGATTCGAGTGGCGCGGTTCGCTCTCCACCGGTAGAGGACCTCTCTGCACCTCTGGCGGCCCCAATAGCGACGCCGAGGGGACGGGACGGAGCGCGCGGGTGCGGCGGATCGCCCGGGGCCGCGCGAGAGACTGATACGCCGACTGCCTCCCACGGCGACCGCCCTCCGTGCTATAATGCGTGTGCCCGGCTGTGCATATCCCAGTGCGGGCGAATCAGGGAGGTCACCGGATCGCAGATATGGCTACAGACAAGTCGGCAGAAGAGCAAGCCGGGAGCGCGTTCAGAGCCACGGGAACGATTCTGCGCGCCCGGGGTAGCGTCATCGACGCCCGTTTCCCCGGGCGCCCGCCGGCATTGCACAGCCGTCTTGTGGCGGGCGCGCGGATGGATGTGGTCATCGAGGTGATGACCCACCTCGATGAGCATTCGGTGCGCGGCATCGCTTTGACGCCGACGCAGGGCCTGGCGCGCGGCGGCCCGATCCACGATACCGGCGAGCCGTTGACGGTGCCGGTCGGCCGCCGGTTGTTAGGGCGCGTTCTGAACGTCTTCGGTGAGACGATAGACGGCGCGGAGCCCCCTGACGGCGTCGAGCGTCGGCCTATCCACCGGCGGCCCGTCCCGCTCGCGCAGCAGTCGACGACGATGGACATCTTCACGACCGGGATCAAGGCCGTCGACGTGCTGTGCCCGTTGGAACGTGGTGGCAAGGCAGGGCTGTTCGGCGGGGCCGGCGTGGGCAAGACGGTATTGGTCATGGAGATGATCAACAACATCGTCGGCCGGCACGAGGGGGTCTCGGTGTTCTGCGGCATCGGCGAGCGCTGTCGGGAGGCCGAGGAGTTGTACCGCGAACTCGACGAGTCCGGGGTACTGAGCAACACGGTGCTCGTGTTCGGCCAGATGAATGAGCCACCGGGCGCGCGCTTCCGGGTCGGTCATTCGGCGTTGACGATGGCCGAGTGGTTCCGCGATGAGGCCAGGCAGGACGTGCTGCTGCTCATCGACAACATCTTCCGCTTTGTTCAGGCCGGGCAGGAGGTATCCGGGCTGATGGGGCAGTTGCCCTCGCGAGTGGGCTATCAGCCGACACTCCAGACCGACCTTGCGCAGCTCGAGGAGCGTATCTGCAACACGGAGACGGGCGCGATCACCTCGATCCAGGCGGTATACGTCCCGGCGGATGACTTCACCGATCCAGCGGCCGTACACACGTTCTCGCACCTGTCGGCCTCGGTTTTCCTCTCCCGCAAGCGTGCCTCGGAGGGCCTCTACCCTGCCGTCGACCTGCTGCGGTCGGCCTCGAGCCTGATGACGCCGCAGGTGGTCGGCCCGCGGCACTACCACATTGCCTCGGAGGTGCGCGCGACGCTGGCGCAGTATGAGGACCTCAAGGACATCATCGCGATGCTCGGGCTCGAGGAACTGTCACAGGAGGACCAGCGTGTGGTGCGGCGGGCCCGGCGGCTGGAGCGTTTCATGACGCAGCCGTTCTACACCACCGAGCAGTTTACCAACCTCAAGGGCGCCATGGTCGAACTCGATGACGCGCTCGACGGGTGCGAACGCATCCTGAGCGATGAGTTCAGCGACCTGCCCGAGAGCGCGCTGTACATGATAGGGACGGTTGATGAGGCGACCAAGGAAGGTGCGGAGGAGTAATGCGCCTGAAGATACTGGCGCCCGCGGAGACGGTCATTGATGAGGATGTGAGGAAGGTCACCGGGGAGGCGGCCAACGGCTCGTTCANNGTTCACGCTTTTGCCGCGCCATGTGGACTTCGTCACCGCGCTGGCGCCGGGCATCCTGTCCTTCGTGACACCGGATGGGACGGAGCGGCTGCTGGCGGTGGACCACGGCATTCTGGTCAAACGGGCCGACGAGGTGCTCGTGTCAACGGCCGGGGCATACGAGGGCCGCGAGCTCGGGGCGCTCAGGGAAACTGTGATGGAGTTGGCGAACGCGGCGGAGGACCGTGACCGCGTTGCCAGGAGTGCGCTTGCACGGCTGGAGGTCAATATCGTCCGCCGCTTCATCGAGCTGAGGCAGTAACGATGGACGACAACGACGAGAAGAGAAGACGCCGGCCCACGGGCTCGGACTCCCACGACGGCGAGTGGCTCGAGTCGGTCGGGGCGAAGGAGCGTAGGCGTCTGCGCGCGCGCGCCCGGCGTGAGAACGTCGTCTGGTTTGGGCTGGGCACGTTCGGCGTCGTCGGCTGGTCGGTGGCGATTCCGACAATCGCGCTGACGCTATTGGGCGTGTATCTTGATGCGCACTACCCGGCGAGCTGGTCCTACACACTGATGCTGCTGTTCGCCGGGGTGGTCATCGGCTGCCTGAACGCGTGGTACTGGGTAAACCGCGAGCGGCCCGGGCCGGACGAGATGCCTCGCGACGCAGACGGCACGGACAACGCGGGGGCCGAAGCGCCGCCCGGATCGGGGTCGGACGCCGATGAGTGAGATCACCGTATATGTCGGCATGCTGGTAGCCGGGATTGCCCTGGGGGTGTTCTACTGGGGCGGGCTCTGGTGGACCTGTCAGCGGATTATGGACGGGCGGGCGAATCCGGCGCTGATGGGCCTGAGCTACTTCGTGCGGCTCGGCGTGGCCGTCGGCGCCATGTACCTGCTCGGGCAGGGCTCGATGATCAGGTTGGTGCTGATTGTCGTCGGCATGCTCGGCGTGAGGATCGCGATGAGCCGGAGCCTGTCGGCGGCAGGGCCATCGACCGGGGCATGTGGCGCAGAAGAGAGCTGTGACCATGGACATCACTCCTGACAGCCATATCCTGTTCGACCTGGGCTTCGTCAAGCTGAACGCGACGCTGGTGTTCGGTTGGCTAGTCATGGGCATCTGCGTGGTCGGCTCGTGGCTGATTACGCGCCGGATCAGCCCGGATGTATCGATCTCGCGAGGGCAGAATCTGCTCGAGGTGCTCGTCGGGGCGATGCGGAGCCAGATTCGCGAGATCACCCAGCAGGACCCCGACCAGTATCTGCCGTTCGTCGGCACGCTGTTCGTCTACATTGCCGTCTCGAATGTGCTGGCAATCGTGCCGTTCTATGAGCCCCCCACGGGGTCGCTGTCGACCACCGGTGCGCTGGCGCTGTGCGTGGCGGTCGCGGTGCCGTACTTCGGCATATCGAAGCAGGGGCTCCGCAACTACCTGATGGAGTACCTGCGGCCATCGCCGCTGATGCTGCCGTTCAACATCATCGGGGAGCTGTCGCGGACGCTCGCGCTGATGGTCCGCCTGTTCGGGAACATCATGAGCGGCTCGATGATCGCGATGATTCTGCTGCTGGTGACGCCGCTGTTCGTCCCTGCCGTGATGCAGGTGCTGGGGCTGCTGACAGGCCNNCAGGCCTTGTGCAGGCGTACATCTTCGCGGTGCTGGCGATTGTCTACATCGCGTCGGCTACCCGCGCGCATTCGCAGAGCTTACCTGAAGTCCAAGGAGCTGATTGAGTTGGATGCCCTGACGATAATAGCGACGGCCTCGATCATCACTGCGGGGGTGACGATCGCGATCGGCTCGGTGGGGCCCGCGCTGGGGGAGGGGCGCGCGGTCGCCGAGGCGCTTCGCTCCATTGCCCAGCAGC
>DPJP01000213.1:267-401 GCA_003542955.1 Armatimonadota bacterium | reverse complement strand
ACGCGGACTCTGTTCGTGGGCCTGGCGATGATCGAGTCGACGGCAATCTACTGCTTTGTCGTGGCGATGATCGTGTTGTTCGCCAATCCCTTCTGGGCGCATTTCAAGGATGCCGCCGGGTAGGGTCGACCATC
>DPJP01000213.1:0-162 GCA_003542955.1 Armatimonadota bacterium | reverse complement strand
GGGCCGGCATCGGTTGAAGGCACGCCCGCGCAGGTGTTGCAGCCGCGGATGCCAGTGTTGGCAGTTGCTGAAAGCGAGTACCGGACGGGAGCCATCCAGATGGACCAGTGGTTCACATTTGTCGCTCAGATCGTCAACTTCCTGATCCTCATAGTGCTCATG
>DPJP01000505.1 GCA_003542955.1 Armatimonadota bacterium | reverse complement strand
ACGCGGATGCCCTGCGTCTCATAGGCGATCTGCAGCCCTGTCGCTCCGACAGCCGCCTGCTCGAGCAGCCACCGCGCCCACGTGACCATGCCCTCGAGGTACATGCGCGTGCCGTAGGTGGCGTCGGTCTGCTCCCGGAGCTGCTTCTGAGCGTCGGCGAGGATTGCCTCGGCTTCGGCGACGGGGGGCGGATCAAAGCAAGGCAGCGAGTAGCTCGCCCTGGCCGTCGACACGGTGCTCTCGCGGGTGTAGTGGGCCAACTCGGCGGCCTTGAGCACCGCGCCGGCGACCGAGCGCCCCTGCGCGTGGGCGATCTCGAAGCTGCCGCGCGGCTCGCTGTTGATGTTCCCACAACATCCCTGGCCGAAGAGCGCCACGACCCCGGGGTCCAGACGCTCGATGTATGACTGCGCGTACCCCATCCAGTCGGCCGAGATCAGCAGATTGTCCCCGCCGAGGGTGACGCCGTGCGCGGGATGGACGAAGAGGCGCGCGAGCGGGCCGTCGACGCCGTTGATCGCGAGCACGTCCACATAGTCGATGTGCGGGCCGCGCGGGGTTCCGTCGCCGGGCTCGGTGCCCCACGACTGGCGGCGGTTGATGCCGACGTCGGCGCTCTCGCGATTGTGCCCGACCCACGCATCGGCCGCGCGCGTGAGGGCCAACTCACCCACGGCGGCGAGCTTGCGCAGCAGCACGGGAAAGTAGTGTTCGTCGGTCTTGCCCAGCGTCGGCAGGCATGGCGTGCCGGGGCCCGAATGCGTGTGGCTGCAGCCGATCATGATCTGAGCGGGCGACAGCCCTGTCNNTCCCCGCCGATCTGCTCCCTGACGCTACGAACGGATTCGTAGTCGAGGCCGATGATGTCGGCGGTGATCACGAGTGCGCGCCCATCTGCTTCCAGGTACAGCGCCTTGGCGTAGAGCTGATCGTGCACGCCGGTGCTCGGCCCGGAGCGTCCGCCGTAGCCACAGAGGTCCACCCCGACCGGGGGCGTGATATCCAGAGCCGCTGCTCCGGCCTTGAGTTGTGCCAACGTTCCCATCACCTTTCTGTGCGGAATTGCGGGGCAATTCCCTGCCCATCGGGCCGGGACCTGCGCGGGGTTGACTGCCGCGGGGCGTTGGTTTAGTCTGTGCCCGTGGATACTTCGCTTTTCGACTACGACCTGCCCCCTGAGGCCATCGCCCAGCACCCACCGCGGACGCGCGGGGACTCGCGCATGCTGCTCGTCCCGCGCGACGGTGGCCCGTATGCGCACCTGGGCTTTGCGCAACTGCCCGGGCTGTTGCGAGCCGGTGACTGCCTGGTGCTCAACGATACCCGCGTGTTGCCGGCGCGGTTGCTGGGGCGCCGACCGACAGGTGGGCAGGCGGAGGTGTTTCTGCTCAAGCGCCTGGGCGTGCAGCCGGATGTCTGGGAGGCGCTCGTGCGTCCGGCCAGGCGCACGCCGGCGGGGACGCGCGTCGAGTTCGGTGCGGCGCTGACAGCGAAGATTCTCGACACGCCGGTCATGGGCAGGACCAGAGTCGAACTGAACTATGCCGGGCTGCTCGAGGAGGTCCTCGCCGAGGTCGGCATTACCCCGCTGCCGCCCTACATCCGCCGCGAGAGCGCGCTGCCGGCCGATCGCGAGCGGTACCAGACCGTGTATGCCAGGGCGCCGGGAGCCGTTGCGGCGCCGACGGCGGGGCTGCACTTCACTCAGTCCGTGCTCGACGAGCTGGCCGATGCCGGTGTCGAGTGCGTCTTCCTGACGCTCCATGTGGGGCTGGGCACGTTCTCCCCCATCTCGGCCGAGCGTATCGAGGACCACACTATGCACACTGAGCAGTACCATGTAGCTGCCGAGGTGGCCGAGCGCGTCAATGCGCGCCGGGACGCCGGAGGCCGCGTGGTGGCCGTCGGGACGACGGCAGTGAGGACGCTGGAGAGCTGCGCGGATGAGAGCGGCCGCATAGTGCCGGGAGCGGGCGAAACGGGCATCTACATCAGCCCCGGGTACCGCTTCAGGGCCATCGACGGGATGCTGACGAACTTCCACCTGCCGCGCTCGAGCCTGATTGTGATGGTGGCGGCGTTCATCGGCCGTGAGCGCGTTCTGGATGCCTATCGCGTCGCGATCGCGCACGGCTACCGCTTCTACAGCTATGGCGATTGCATGCTGATTATCTGAGGATGGAGGCGTGCGGGTGCGACTGACTATCGAGCATACGACGGGTGATGGCGCGCGGGCGGGGAGGCTCGAGCTGGCTCACGCGACGATCTCGACGCCGGCCTTCATGCCCTGCGCGAGTCATGCCGTGGTGCGTGCGTGCCCCCCGCATCTGGTGGCCGGCCTGGGCATCGAGGTGATGATCTGCAACGCCTACCACCTGTGGCAGCGGCCGGGGGCCGACATCATCGGGGTGATGGGCGGGCTGCACGAGTACATGTCGTGGCCCGGCGCGCTGATGACCGACAGCGGCGGCTTCCAGGCCTTCTCGATCGGCGGCAACTCCGGCATCAGCGAGGAGGGCTTCGCCTTCCGCTCGCACCTGAGCGGCGAACTGCTGCAGCTCACGCCGGAGGTCTCGATCCGTATCCAGAACCAACTGGGCAGTGACGTGGCGATGGTGCTCGATGAATGCGTGGCCTACCCGGCCGAGCGCGCGTATGTCGCCGACTCGCTTGGGCGCACGGCCCGCTGGGCGATGCGCTGCAAGCACGCGCATGGCCGAGAGGACCAGGCGCTGTTCGGCATCGTGCAGGGCGGAGTCTACTCGGAGTTGCGGGCCAGCAGTGCTCAGATGACCGTCGATATCGGCTTCGACGGCTACGCCGTCGGCGGGTTGTCCGTGGGTGAGAGCAGGCAGGAGATGCTGGCGGCGCTGGAGGCGGTAATGCCGCACCTGCCCGTCGACGCGCCGCGCTATGTGATGGGCGTGGGCACGCCGATGGACATTGTCGAGTGCGCGCGCCGCGGGGTAGACCTCTTTGACTGCGTGCTGCCGACCCGCAACGCCCGTCACGGGAGCCTGATGACCTGGCAGGGGCCGCTCAACATCGGGCGGCGGGAGTTCGTCACCGACGAGAGACCGCTTGACCCCAACTGCTCCTGCCCGGCCTGCCGCCGGTACTCGCGCGCGTACCTCCACCATCTGCATCGAGCCGAGGAGGCGGCCGGGTGGCAGTTGCTGAGCCTGCACAACGTGCGCTTCTACGTGGAACTGATGGAGCGGCTGCGTGCAGCGATCGCCGGCGACAGCATTGCGCAACTGGCGGAGCAACTGAGCCCGTGGACTCAGCGGGACAACGAGTAGGGCGGCATCCGTCGGCAGCGCGCGGCACTCGACATTGGCTTGACACAATCGGTGCTGCTCTGCTAATATTCCGATGAGCGTGATACTGGGCACTCGCGTCTTCGGAGTGCCTGGAACACTGAGAGTCTCTATCATGAGCAGGTCGCAGATTCTACATAGCACGTGCGTGAAGGATCAGACGGTGCACTTCCGGATACGGTGCGCGGTCCGCCGGCTACGGCTGGGGGTCGCGCTGTCAGTGCCCGGATGAGCCCACCGCCCTCGCGGTGGGCTTTTTGGTCCGCGGATCATAGCGATACCGGCTGGGTCGAAGGGTCAGGCTCACAAATGGACGGGAGAGTGCTGGTACTCAATCAGAACTACGAACCGCTGCACATCTGCGACTGGCAGCGCGCGGTCGCGCTTGTCTACACGGGGAAGGCCCACGCGGTGGAGAACAACGGCAAGCTGCTGCGGTCACCGTCGACGGAGATCCGCCTGCCAAGCGTGGTTCGACTGCGCGACTACATCTCGCGGCCGCTGCCGACGGTGAAGCTGTCTCGGAGGGCAATCCTCGCCCGTGACGACCATCGCTGCCAGTACTGCGGGAGCCACGAGCGCGACCTGACCATCGACCACGTGATTCCGCGCGAGCGCGGTGGTCCGCACACCTGGGAGAACCTGGTCACCAGTTGCCGCCGGTGCAACAACAAGAAGGGCAGCCGGACGCCGCGAGAGGCGGGAATGAAGCTGTTCAGTCGGCCGCGCCGACCGCGCTTCATCCCCTACCTCAACTTCGCCACCTTCAGGGCCGCGCTGCGTAACGAGGCCTGGCGGGACTACCTCGAGCCGTTTGCCCCGCAGCTGCTCGACGACTCGTTCTGAGCCGCTCTGAGCGGATGCCGAAGAGGAAAAGAAACCCCGGAGAAGACCTCCGGGGTTTTGTTCTGCCTTGGAGCCGAAGCCCTGGAATTCAGGCCGGCTCTGTTGGTGTGCAGACCGGGAAGACTGTTGCTGGTCTGCCACCGGTTGGTGCCACTCGACCCTAACCGCCGGCAGGCGGCGGGGGCGGTGCGGGC
>DPJP01000012.1 GCA_003542955.1 Armatimonadota bacterium | reverse complement strand
CCACTGCGGGATGATCTCGTTGGCGGCATCGAAGGCATGCTTGCCGCTCTCACGAAACACGCTCGATGCTCAGTGCCCCGGCGTCCATCCAGTGGCGTGCCGAGGCTGCTGCGCCGCGACTCATTTGGCATCGGGTTCCGCAAAGACCAGAGCACCGTAGTCATAGGTGATCGTCGGTTGTCCGTCTGCATTCACCGAGTCCATCCTCGTCTCGACCAGGAGACGATCGCCCGCCCACCCGAACACGGCGGTGATCGGGGGGGTGGGCGGCAGTGGCTGCAGCGTGTCGTCCGCGTAGTGCCATAGCCAGAGCGCGCGCCCGCNNCCCGCGGTCGTAGCTCGCCGATTTCTCTTGGACGATCAGGTTGTTCCCGTCTGGTGTGATCGAGACGATCTGCGTCGCTTCCGGGCGCGGCGCAATGCTCTTCGGAGCGCCGCGCCAGTTCGCCGGGAACTCGTGCTCGTAGACAACACCATCCGGGTTGAAGAAGACCAGGCGGTGGCGGGCTGGCGTGGGCCCCCTCACGATGCAAGCCAACGCGGCCCCCCCGCGAATAGGCGTTGGGGCGAGCCCGGACACGACCAATGTGCGGGGCTGCGCTAGAGCCCAGTCGCCCCGTGGGAAGAGCTGTAGCGCCGGTGTCGCGTTGAGCCAAGTCACAGTGCCCGAAGCATCCACGGTGATGATAGCGACACGGGTGCCTCTGTCCGGTGGCCTTCGCTCTGTGGCCTCCGACGGCACGCATGTGAGTGCATAGAGAGTCTGGCCTGTCACGTCGAAAGCGAGTGGCCAGAGCGCCAGCTCGAAGGCCCCTGCGAGTGGTTCGCGCAACTCCCATATGCTCTTGCTCTGCGTCGTCAACTCCGGCACCGAGTACGTGGTTACGTTAACCCAGAGGCGCTCTTCGGTGTCGTCCAATGCCAGCACGCGGCCATCGACTGGGTTGGCGAAGAGAGCTAATGGGCTCCCCGGTTGCCGTGCCGTCTCTCGGCCCGTCCGAGGGTCCCATGCCACAACCCAGGATTGCTCCCGGATGAGAGCGAGCATGTCATCGTGAGGCATGGCGTCCAGCTCGTCCACATCGATGACCCCGTCGATTCGCGCCATCACGAGGGTTTCTTCGCTCCAGACCAGCGTGCGGACCAAGCACTGGGCGGGTATGGAGTCGAAGCGCAATTGGCCCAGCGTCGCATCCGGCTGCAGTTCCCAGACGCGCAGCCGCCCGGGATACCTCTCGTGGACGGCCACCAGATTCCCTGACGTGCTAAGAGCGATCCGTTCCACGTTGGGCGCGGGAAGCTGAAGCCAAGGCACCAGCGATACCCCCACACCCTCACCACGACATCCACTCACAACCATCAGCATGCCTGTAGCCACCGTCAACAGATGCGCCCAGCACCTGCCGGGGCGTGCTCGAGATATGTTCGGCACGGTGGTATCTCCTCGCAGGTGGCGTGTCCACGCAGCGTTCTGTCTGAAGCGTGGCCCGGGCGTGTGGAGTGCGCGCGGGCCACGTGGTATCGGACTATCGGCCGCTGACACCGTCACCGAGGTCGTGACATCCCCAGCACGCCCGAGATGACGGCCCGTCCGCTGTTGGTGCCGTTGTGGTATTCGGTGTCCACACCACGCCAGTCGCTGTACATGTACCTGAACCCAGTACTCGTTCCGCCATCCAGAGCCATCGCATTCCAGATGACGACGCTTCCATACCCGAACTCGTCACGCATGTAGGCAGGCAGCGCGCTCGTGAAGAAGCTACGCATATTCTGCCAATCCCAGCCCGGGCCCGTCCTATCGTCGCCAATAATGAGGAACACGTCACCAGGCGCTGTCCAGCCGACGCATGTCCGGGCGTCCTTAACGGTCCAATGGACTGCGCTGGTGTCACCTGAGGATTCGCTCCCCAGTTGCTGGAAGCCCTCGATGAGACAGCCAACGCAGGACAGCCCTGCCCTGTGCGCATGCACATCCGGGTGGCGGTAGTACTTGTCGGGGTCGCCAGGCATTGGGGCGTCCTGTCTGACGCACGTGCTGGGGCCACCCGTCCAGCTGTCGTCGGTGAGGCCGAAGCCCCAGCGACGCACCGCGTTGGGGTTGCCCACCCACTGAGCGGGACCTACTCCCACGTACCCAATCGGCGCATCACCGGTAAAGAAGCCGCCATTCGTCCCCGCGACGGCACGCGTCATCCCGTCGTGCTTGTCGAACTCCGTCTCGACGAAGGTGTTCACATAGGCTTTCGGTTTCAGGTACACGGTCCACGTCTTCGTTCCATTGGGTCTTACCCATGCCCCGTACCAATCCGTGCCCGCATAGCTCCCGGTGATGTACTCTACATATCTGGGGGGCCTGGCCTGAGCATTCGCCGTTATCATCCTCAGCGGCGTGTGGCTGCGCCACTCTGGGCTGCGGAGGCCGCCATTGTCCGCCGCGGTGAAGATGCCACGCCATGTGCCTTCCGGGTAACTGCCCCCGAACGTGTACAGCAGCAGTCCATCAAGCTTCTGATTCTGGTCGCTGTCTACGGTGCCGTAGTTCTCACCGAGTGTCTCGGGGACCGACGGGCCGGTTCTCGTTGCCCTCTCATTGAGTTCCGGGTCCACGACCACAATGCAGACATCGTCGCCGCGCGGCACCTGCGCCTCCTGGCCGGAACTCCAAGCGCTCTCCAGGCAGTAGTACCCCCGGAATTGCGTGTCCCCGCTCTCTGGAGTCTCTGTCCACACATCATGTCCGGGCTTGTCGCCGTACGGAGACGGGAGGTCCTTCGGCACCCACAGGTAGTAGCCGAACCGATAGCGCTTCATGAAGCTGCTGTCGAGCGCCTCGGCTTCCGTCCAGAGCGTCGGCTGAACGCCAGTCGCGTACTCGAGCACCTGCACGTCGAAGGTGTACGTTCCCCACTCATGATCGTTCTCGTTGAGGCACTTGCCCTGATAGTCAGGTACGGTGAGGTCGATGTCGATGCTGCGGTTCGATGGTGTCGTCGGCTTGTAGCGCATCGACGACCAGCCACTGTCCCAATCCCACGTACCCTCTCCGATGGTCTCTCGGAAGCGGATGATGCAGTAATAGTCGTGCGGGTCCGCGTCGTCGATGGTGAAAGTGATATGCGGGTTGTCCAAGTCCTCGCTCAGGGGGTCCCATTTGAAGTAGTCGCAGGTCCCGTTTGAGGTTGCGATACTGCTCTGGTTGACACACACATTCTCCGTCGTCACCGACTTCGCGACCGGTCCGCACGGGTACTCATTCGTCCAGCCGTCGCCGACGACCCACTCCTCGAACTCAATCTGCGATGTCGTCGCGACGCTGTGCCGGCCGTTGTTGCCCAGCGGCTTCTTGTGCGTCTCCCAGCCTGCTGTCACAACATAGCGGTACCGCAGCGGGGTGGCGCCTTCCTTGTTGTCGGTGCTGGATGGTCCAAGCTGCGCATCCACCCAACTCGTGCCGTTGTAGGTCTTCCACCCGGATGACGAGGACAGGCTGATCGAGATATCCTCCTTGGTGTTGGTGCCGGCGAAGTAGCCGGAGTACTCATCCCTGATGCGCAGCGTGACCGAGCCGGTCGTGCAGCGCTCTCCCGCGCCGATGGTGACATACAGCACTGGATAGACGGTCCCACCGACCGTGCCGCTGATCTCATTGGCCGGTTCGCCCCCGTTCAGATCCCTAAACACCTTCAGCGCCGCCTCCGAGGGGCCGTGGCGAGGAAGTACAGTGACAAGCACGTCATCCTCCAGATGGACGGTCGACCAGTTGTACTCCATCGAGATGCTCTTGTCACCGGGATTGTCGCTGACCGACAGGCCTTCGACCCATAGCTGCGTCGGCAGCGCCGCGCTGGCGAGGTTGACCGAGCCACTCCAGGCCGTGCCTTTGGTGGGGGTAGTCCACAACGCAAGCCCGCTGCTGGCGCTCACGGAGAAGACCCCCTCCGGCACGTTTTTCGGGGTGATGCTGAGGGCCACCGGGATGAGGTCGTTCTCTCCGGAGACGGATGTGTCGTTGCGGTCATCGGTGCTGTTGTTGTTGTCATCATCAGAGTTGACATAGCAGATCCCGGGCGTCGTGTCCTCGTCTTCGTCCGCCACACCCGCTATGCCGAGGTCGGCGTCGATGATCCATACGGTGATGTCATCGGAGCTTGCGCCACACCGACAGGTTATGTACTCACTTCGCGGGGTGTTCTTCTTCACCTTCCGCCGCTCCGGCTCCCCGCCGTCCTCTCCGCCGGACCACAGCAGCAGTTGCGGTGGCACCGTGACCAGCATCGGGGACAGGTGCGCTTTGAGGATGACGCCGGCCGTGTCATCGGGATCGACCGCGGTGGCGGCATTGTCGTCGTCGATGTCGGCCGCGCCCGAGAGCACCGAGATGTAGGTGATCTCACACACCTTGATGTACACACAATCGGAAGACTGCCCGAACGATGCGCTGACCGTGTAGGTACCCGAGTTCCCACGCGAGACAACCCGTTCCAGGCAGTCGCCACCGGCCTCGCCCGTGCCGGTCCACTGGATGTTGCCCTCTGCCTGCTCCGCCGATATGTATGGCTTCATGATCGCCCGAACCGTAATGATCGCCCCGGGCATGATGCTGTTGACGTAGGTCGCGTCTGACACGTGGTAGGCGTCGAGCACTTCCAGGTAGTCGATGCGAGAGACGATGATGCTGAAGTCGCCCAGCTCGAAGTCGCTCCCATCGGCGTAGTAGCAGGTGACATCGGTGGCACGTATCGTGATGTAGCCGCATGCGGCCCCCGCATTGTAGGTGCCCGTCGCCTCTCCGTAGCCGTTGGTTACACTGTCGGCGGGATCGTAGCCGTAGGCGAGACCGGTGGGGTTCTCGACGTAGTTGCCATCCTCATCGTAGACTTCGACGATCTCCCACGAAATCGTGTGGCCCGGCAGCGGGTCGCCCTCGTAGCCGAGTACCTCGGTGAGTACGGCGCTCTGCCCCAGACCGATGGCGATCTGGTCCTCGGGGTCCCATTCCCACTCGTCGGGCATGCCGACATCGACGATGCAATCGACGGGGTCGGCGGGCCAGTCGCCCTGAGCCACGACCTTGACCTCGCCCTCCTGGTCGGGGGAGGTCAGGAGCGCCTTGACGATACCGTTGTTATCCGACACGTCCTGGATATCACTGAGTACGGCGGGGACGTAGACGTAGCGGTAGTTCTCGTGCTCTTCGTCAATACTGAAGTCGACCGTGAAGCCTGGGG
Organism: Armatimonadota bacterium; assembly: GCA_003542955.1. GTDB lineage: Bacteria > Armatimonadota > Zipacnadia > Zipacnadales > UBA11051 > UBA11051. The sequence continues at coordinate 1,641 of DPJP01000012.1, read as the reverse complement.
CCGGCGCGCCAAAGCCGTCGGTGACGTGCCCGAGTATCCACGTTCGGTGGTACGCATTGGGCCGTCCGCCCGCGCACACCGATTCGTACTCAAGCTCGAGTGCGGCCAGCTCGGGGCGCTTGACTTTCACCTCCTTCGAGGCGCTCGCCGATGCCGAGTCGGAACTGCCGTTCTTGTAGGTCACCGTGACGGTGACCGTGACCGACACCGTGTGAGTGGCGCCCCCGTTCCCGTAATCGTACATGATCACGATCGACGGACTGTCCGCTGCGCCACCTACCAGGCTTGCGGGGCCGTAGGACCATGAATACTTGACCTCGACCGACGCTACCCCGTCCTCAATCTCTTTCAGCGTCTCAGGATCAAGTTCGTATGTCACCGTGGCGGAGTATCCGAGAGCGTCGTCAACCCACCCCTGATCTGGTCCCTCAATTGTCACCTTCATATTCTTTGGCGGCGACGCTTCGGCTGTCCCCGCGCACATCACTACGAGCAGTAGGGCGAAGCTCAGAACCAGCATTCGATTGCGCATCGAATTCGCCTCCGGGTGAATCGGGTGATTGACTCCGGCAAGTGCGGCTCCAGTGCCGCACACGATATCAGGGCTTCTCCGCACGCACTCTCGCCGACAACCGGTCGATGAAATCGTCGCTTCCGTAGGTGCTTACGTACTGCTGAACCAGCGCCAGGGCCGTCTCCGGCTTGCCGGCGCGGTGGTAGAGGTCGGCAAGGTGCCAGAGGCCGGTCTTGGTAAGGCTCGCGTACTTGCGGTCCGAGCCGAAGGGCGCAAGCTGGTCGTATGTCGCCTGCGCCTGCTCGAGTGTGTCAACGGATTTGCTCTGCTCCATCAGCAGGTTGAAGAGGATGGAGGGCTTCTCTGCGTCCGATGGCGAGGCGGCAAGGGCGCCGGTGAGCAGCGCCGTGGCCTTCTCGGTATCGCTGCGGGCGAAGGCCTTCGCCGCGGCGGAGGCCACGTCGGGGCGGCTCGCGGCAGCCGGGAACTGCTGCTCGAGTGTGGCATAGGCAAGGCGCTTTGCGCATGGCGTGCAGCGGATGCCGGAGTCCTTCACAGTTGCGCAGAGCGCTGCCTCATACTCCTGGGGCGCGGCGGCATGCAGGTCGGCGAGGGCGGCAAGGCAGGCCTGCCAGGCCCTGTCGGCCGGGTGGGTGCCATCGGCGAAGGTGTGAGAGCGGATCAGCTCGGTCACGGTCGGCGAGCCGTTCGGCGTCGGGCCGATCAGGCTGCGCGCGACGGCGGCATAGGCATCGGGCAACTCCGAATGGTTGTAGACATTGCGCAGGGCGGCGAGATAGGCGTCGAATGCTGCATCGGCGGCCCGGAATTGCCCCTGCGCGCGGTGGCACTCGCTGAGCATCCACAGCGCCGCGGCGGCGGCGCCGGGCGTATCAGTCTGCGCGGCGAGGGGCTTGAGCGCATCGGCGAGTTCACGGAAGCGGTCGGTGTAGGTTGCCGCGCGGGCGGGATCGGATTCGATGGCCCGGTTGAGGCGGGTGAGGAGGGTTACAGCCGCCTCGGAGGCGACCGGGGTCACATCCCGAATCTTGAGTTCCGCATTCGCGTGGTAGGGTGCGCTCTGTGATGCAGGGAACTCAAGATTCGCGATATGACCCCTCTCGGTT
>DPJP01000210.1:9535-19846 GCA_003542955.1 Armatimonadota bacterium | reverse complement strand
TGTGGTGGCGTGGTATCGACGAACACCCGCTTGCTGTAGGCGATACCCGGGAATGCGCTCACGCTCAGGCGTATGTCGTACTCGCCATCAGGGCAGCGTGCGCCGGCCTGATCGGTGCCATCCCATGTGAACTCGACACCGGGGACGTCGCCCTCGAAGCGGCGAACGGTGGTGCCGGCGGCGTTGCGCACATCGGCCGTCCAGCGGCCTTCAGTGACCTGTACGACCGTGCGCCCGGCTATACTGACTGTGTCGTGCCGGCCGTCACCGTTGGGTGAGAAGGTAGCCGGGGAGACGATGACGTCACGAACCACCGCGCGCGGCGTACGGTCGATGACGTGGAGGCTGGTCAGCGACATCGTCGGAGGTGTCAGCTCGATCTCGATGCGGCCGTCGGCAGCCTGCTGGAGCGGCACCGTCTCTCCGGTGCCGAGGTTGACAACACGGTCGACGGCGCTGACCGCGGGCTTGAAGGCCAATGTCACCGTCCGCTCCCTGTAGTCGAAGGCCCGGTTGATGACAGCCAGGTAGTGACCGTAGTCGGTCTCGTATGACCGGACCACGATGGCTTCATCCGCAGGTGTGACGGCGTCGGCCAACACGGTCGATGGCACAGCCGGCAGCGCCCGGTAAGCCTGCGCGAAGGCCCGCGCATACTGCGGGAAGCCGCGCTTGAGCGGCTCCCACATGCTCTCCATGATGTGCGTGGGGTCGCTGTGGGCCATCGCGAGGACCTCCTCCATCATGCAGAACGGCCCGCCGTGCTCGACCCCGTGCGCACCGTGGATGCTGGGGACGTTGAGATGGCTGGTCTCCTCGTTGTACGGCATGTGGACAGCCACCGCCGAGCCCTCGCCGGTACGGAACAGCTCCAGCAGCTCCGGATTGTCGGCGGTGAAACGATGCCGCACGGGAGCCCAGTAGACGAAGCCCTCGTCCTGCTTGAACAGCCTCGGATTGAAGCCGACCTTGTGCGCGTACATGCCGCCGGGCTCTGTCAGCATCGCCACGAGGTCCATCTGGTGTGGGTAGAGCAGGTGCGGCAGTTCGCCACTGCGCGGTGCGCCCCAGAACTCGGGCATGTCCTTGTAGCGCCCGTAGAGCACATCCTCGATGGTGACCTTGCCCTGCAGTTCGGGAGCGATGACCTCCCGGTAGTATCTCCGGGCGAGTGCGGGGTTCTTCTGCTCTTCGGGTGTCCACTTCTCGGGCGGCACGGTGAAGCTCGGCACGAGCAGGATGTTGGTGCCGGGAACGTAGATGCTGTCCATCTGCGGGAACCCAGAGTAGCGCAGCCGCCCGCAGGCGAATGGGTAGTCATCATCACTATGCCACGGGAAGTAGTAGAGCTTCAGATCCGCCCGGAGTGCCTGCAGGTGGTCGCGGATGGCCAGGAGGAAGTCGCGCTTCTGGGCATACCACCACTGGTAATACTCGTTCTTCTTGTTGGCAAGCAGCCAGTCGCGGCGTGCCGCTCCATCGTTTCCGGGGATGCTGACTCCCGTCTCATTCTCATACAACGCGAGTGCGTAGTCGCTGAAGCTGATGGGGATCGAGGTCCCGTAGTGTCGGTAGAGCATCAACCCGCTGAACGCCGGATCGTCCAGCCGCGGCCCCAGTTCCTCCGTGATCAGCCGCAGGGCATCGCGCAGCGTCGCCGGATGGAGGATGTCGGGGACCTCCTCGAGTACGTGTGCCATCCCGACGGCCGCCGACTCGCCGTCTGCGTTCTTCGCGAGCGCCTCGGGGGGGACGCCGATGCGCGCGAGGAAGTCGCGCTCGGTCATCCAGCGCGGGAATACCTTCAGTCCCAGATGCTGCTCAGCGTTGACTCTCAGCAGCGGCTTGAGATCGGTCTTGCCGTTGGGCGAGATGCCGCTGAGGCCCATGAAGCGCGCGTCATGGAGCCGCACCTGCGCCCACCTCGCCTGAGCCTGTTCATCTGTGAGGTACTTCGTGAGCCCGTCGCTCTCGGCCGTCACAATCAGCTCCCGCCGGCCCAACTCCAGCGGCGGCTCTTCGATCTTCGGAAACAGCGCGGTCATGTCGGTGATCTCGTAGAGCTTGATTGTGCTGACCGCCGCGCCCGAGGCCAGTGGGTCCTGGCTCGGTCCCACGCCGCCGACGATGAACCAGAAGCCATCAACGCCCTGCGCGCGGGTGGCTGCCGGCTGCCACGGATCGCCGGGGGCCCACGTCGTGTCTCCCAGGTGGAAGACGCTGTACCAGCGCTCGACCTTCCCGCTCAGGGGGTAGTCGGTGTACTCGGAGTTCAGCGTACGCGTCCAGTGGTCACCGAGAGTCCTGCCGGTGTGGAAGCCATAGCCCCCGACGAGGCTGATCGAGATGCCGGTATTGAAGACCGTGTAGGTACGGCCGGTGTCCTCGGGGTACTCCAGCACGGCAACATACGCGGCCCCGGGCTTGAGGCCCTGCCTGTTGAACTTGTAGCCAAACCACCCCCACCCATGGGTGACTCTGAACTGCTTACCCAAGACGGTCTCGACGCTGGTGAACGCCGGGAGCGTCTCGCGGTAGAGCTCCTTCCAGTCCTCGTTGGGCACCGCGCCGGTGCTCTTTGAGCCCATCCCGCGCCCGCCTTCCATGTACGGGTGTGGGTCGTTGGGGTCGGCGCAATTGATGACATCGACGAGCCTCTGCTCGGCGAAGATATCGTCGATACGTTCCGTCGTGGCCGGCAGCGGCGGGAGTGACTCGTACTCCCTGACTCGGTTCTTGAAGGCGTAGCTGCCCGCGGCCCTGGCGACAACCTCGCCCGCGCTACTCAGAGCGACGACGATCCGCCCCGAGTTGGCTCCCGACTGCTCGCGCATGGTGAACAGCCGCTCACGCGTCGCGGCATCCAGGTCGATAACCACGTCCCGCACCTCGTCGGCCGCCATCTGCAGCGTCTCCCTGAAGACCGACGGGCGGAAGTAGTAGTCGATGACCTCGCACTCGAGGGTGAACTCGCGGACGACAAGCGGATTGCTCACCTGCACGGATACCGAGAGCGGGGTATCGGCGGCCGCTGGGTCGGTGTCCAGCGTCTGCGCAATGGTGACGCCGGGGGCCGGCGTCTTCCCACCAAACGCGGCGACATCATAGCCCTCCGTCACGCTGACATCGTCGATCCACGCAACACCTTTGCCGATCAGATCAATGTCCATACCGATGTGGGTGGCGCTCTGCGGGGCCTTGGCGGCCACGGCGAGGCGTCGCCAGACGCCGCCCTCTGTGAAGGCGGCATGCGCAGGGTCGATCTGCTTGCGGGTCTCAGCCGGGAAGTACTCCGGCTTGCCATCCGCACCAATGGTGCAGAAGCCGCAGCGGAATGCCGTGGATGGTCGAGTATCGACCGACTCGACCATCATCCAGGCGCTGACCGTGTAGACCCTGCCCGCTTCGACCGGGATGAAGCCGTCGTCCTGCCGGTTGCACCATGTGCCGACATCCTTCGGGCCGTCGTTGATGATCTTGAGAGATGCAGAGCCCGTCCGCGCGACGGTGCGGTCCCACTCGCCACGTGCCGTGCGGGGCTCGCCCTCCGGGGCCCAGCCCCAGAAGCGCCAGTCGTCGACGGCCTCGCCCTGTCCATGTTCCATGGAGCCGTTGCGCGCCAGGTTCGGTCCGACGTGGGCATCGTCGGCCTCCAGAACACCTATCGCGACCACCAGAGCGACACACCCAATGACCACGGCCGAACGTCGATTTCGCATGATGCCCTCCTCCCATCTCACAGCACTATCCGTACATGACGGCGCGCGAGACGTCACCCGGCCGGATTGACCGGGTTCGCGCGCGGCGTGTAGGCGAGGTCAATCGTCATCGGCGGATCATCGCACCGTTGCGAGCAGCCGCAAAGCCAGCATTGTGATGTCATCCGACTGCGGGGCGCCACCGGCATGCGTCTCGAGCGCACCTCGGATGTCATGAATGAGTTGCTCGCAGGACCGGCCCTCAACACGGCTCAATTCGGCCGCCGTGCGTTCCAGGCCGAACATCTCATCGGCGACGTCCATGGCTTCTGTGACTCCGTCGGTATATGCAAACAGCGTGTCACCCGGCTGAATGGTGGTCGTGGCTTCCGCGAACTCGGCGTCTTCCATCACGCCCACAACCGGCCCATCAATCGCGGGAAGCACCTCGACCGCCCCGTCCGCGCGAAGCAGCAGGGGTGGGTTGTGGCCGCCGCGGGCAAACACACACGCACCATCTTTGAGGTTGACTACGGCGAGAAAGACCGTGACGAACATGGCGGCGTCGTTCTCCTGGGCGAGCGCGCCGTTGAGGCGCGCGATCCAGGAGGCGGGACCGATACCCGGCTCATACAACCCCCTGAGCAGTGTGCGCGTGACTGCCATGAACAGGGCCGCGGGCATACCCTTGCCGGAGACATCGCAGACGGCCAGGCACAGGTGGTCATCGTCGGGCATGAAGAAATCGTAGTAATCGCCGCCGATCTCCCGGGCAGGCTCGAGCAGAGCGTAGAGGTCGAACTCCCGCCGGTCCGGGAACGGCGGAAAGGTCTTCGGGACCAGGCTCATCTGGATCGAGCGCGCGGTCTGCAGTTCGCTCTCAATGCGCTCCCTGGCGGCGGTGGTCTCCCGCAACTGCTCGATGTGCTCTTTCAGGCTCGTGCGCATGGCCCCGAATGCACGACTGAGGCGGCTGATCTCATCATCGCCGGAGCACGCCGGGAGCGGCGTGTCCAGGTCGCCCGAGCCCAGCGCCCGGGTGGCGGCCTCCAGGCGCTGGATGGGGCGGGTGATCGAAAGCGCAATCAGCCGGATGATCAGTGCCAGCAGGATAACGCCCACGGCGCCGTAGCCAGCTGATGCGTGACTCAGCGCCGCGACCTGCGACATGATATCGGCCTCGGTGAATACCAGACCCAGTGAGCCGCCGGAGCGGCGCAGCGGCGCAAAGGCGAGCCAGCCCGGCTCTCCGGTCATGATGCTGTGGTAGCGGACGAAGCCGGTCTCGCCGCCGAGCATGCGCCGCCCGACATCGCGCATGCTCGGATCATTCTCGCGGTCGGCGACGGTGAAGATGGTCTCATTCATGATCATGCTGTGCATCGGGTGCGAGACGAAAGCTCCGGTGCGGGAGATCACAAAAGCGTAGCCGCTCCCCAGGCGAAGCCTGGCAAGCAGGTCAGTGAGCCATTCAAGCGAGATGTCGGCCGTGGCCACGGCAACGAAGCGGTTGGGGTCGCCATCGGCGAAGACGGGGGCGGAGTATGTCACCATCAGTGCGTCTCCCCCGCCGACATCGAAGTACGGCTCACTCCAGACGGGGTTCGCGCTGCTGCGGGGCCGGGTGAACCAGTCCCAGGTGTCGTAGGCGTAGTCGCCCTCCCCCAGATCCTTGGTGGCGATGCTACTGCCACTTCGGTAGGCATACGGCGCCACATAGCCGGCCGGCGCGGGCGGCTCATGCTTGGGGTCGAGGGCGATGGCGGCGCCGAGTATCTCGGGGTTGGCCCGCACGGTCTCCTCCAGCATCCGGTACAACTCAGGCACATCGGGCATGCGGTGCTCCAGCACCAGTGTGTTGCCCCNNGGGGTGTGTTGCCCAGAACGATCTTCTCGACGGAGGCGTGGATCGTGTCGATGCTATTGGTCGTGGCCAGTGCCGTCTGCTCGGCTCGGGCTCGCAGTTCGCTCTCGAGCAACCGGCGGGCGCGGACGTAGCTCACGCCCACGACCAGCGCCAGGATCAGCCCGGCCCCGAGCAGAGTGAACACCGTCATCCGCAGCCCAATACCCCACGTGCGAACCATCCGATACCCCCGGATCACGACGATGGCGAGATCTCGAACACCAGGCGCAACACGTTCTCCTGGTTGGCGCGAGCATACTCAACGCGGTCGCAGACACTGCGGATCAGGTGAATGCCCATCCCGCCGACGGCCCGCGTCGTCAGGTCGCCGGAGAGGTCCGGCGAGGCCTGCGCCAGCGGGTTGAACTCGGCGGCCCGGTCGGCCAGATCGACGGTGATCTCGCCGTCATCCTCCCGTACCCGCACCCGCAACCACCCGGCCTCGCCGCCGTAGCCGTGCCTGCAGACGTTGACGACCGCCTCTTCAACCGCGAGTTCAACCTTCAGCAGGCGCTCCGNNGAGGCCGCGTCTGCAACCAACGCGACGATCTCAGGAACGTCACGCAAGGTCGCGGACCATTGTCTGTCCAGCAGCACGCGGCTCATCTCAGGCCTCGTCCAGCGCGTCGTCGAGCGTCGGGCAGACGGGTATGATCTCGGGTATGCCGCTGAGCTGCAGCGTCTCGAGCACAATCCCCTGCGCGCCGCACACCGTCAGCCGCCCTCCGCCGGCCTGCATCCGCTTCGCGGATGCCAGCACCACGCGTATGCCCGCACTGCTCAGGTACTCCAACTGCGCCACCTCAATCACGATGCGTGTCGCGCCCGACGCGATCAACTCCGAGCAGGTCGCCTCCAGAGACGGCGCCGTCGCCGTGTCCAGACGCCCCTGCACCCGCACAACACTGGTCCCGTCGATGTCACGGGTCGTGACGTTCATCCTCATCGCTCCCTACGCGTGGGCGAAACCCAGATGTATCCGGCAATGCCCATCCCTGCACTCGATGGATGTTGTGTCCGAGTGGTGCCGGACGAGGTAGCCGGCAAGCTCGAGTGATGCATCATCCCGCTCGAGCAACTCCGCCGCGGCGGGCGGACGCTCGGCCAGATATAGCCCGCGGCCATCGTAAGACACATCCACCGCCAGATTCAGCTCGTCGAATGCAGCTTCAAATCGAACCGTCCCGTCGCTCAGTTGATGGTCGCGGATTGCCTCGACAAGCTGTGCTCCAGCGGCTCGGGCCCGCTCGATGACATCACGCCGTGCGGCCCAGCGGCCGCCGTGAACGCCGAAGAACTCAAAAACGGCTTGTCCGGCATCGTCATCCGGGGAGATCTCAGTGGCCGCTCGTCGCCTGATCCCAATTCGGAACACGAGGTTCAACACGATGACGACGATAGTGGCGGTGGACAGAGACGAGTGCAGCAGCGGGTGGGCCCACTTTGGCGTCTGCGCAACCACATCCGGGAGCATGTCAACGGACAGGCCGGCCAGGAGGGCGAGCCCCACCACAATCGTCTTGCGCGCGTCGAGCATCCGCGAGGCGAGTATCTCGATACCCGCGATGACCATGAAGCTGACGGCGAACAGCAGGACCGCGCCGATCACCGAGGAGGGCATGATGGCGAACACCGACGAGAGCTTCGGGCAGAAGGCCATCAGCACCAGCATACCGCCCGCGATGTATGCCACCACGCGACTGGTTGCGCCGGTCGCCACCGACAGCCCGATGTTGCTCGATGAGCCGGAAAGTCCATGCCCGCCAACAAGTCCCGCCACCAGGCACCCAAGGCCGTCGGCGAGCATGCCCTTGCTGACGTTGGGCATATCCGTACGCTGCCAGTCGGCATCGTTGATCTTCTGGCAGGTGGTGATGTCGCCGACGTTCTTGAGCAATGAGCACACTGCAGCAACCACAAACGGCACGATCATTGCTGCATCAAAGGAGAAGCCGGGATGGTGGGTGAACGGAAAGGCGATCCACCGCGCCAAAGCGACTGTCGCCGAGTGCTCGGTGGTGAACATGCCGAAGAAGGCGGAGGCGATGTAGCCGACACCCATGCCGATGACCACGCAGGCGAGGCGTGCGAAGCCCCGGCCCCATACGTTCAGGATGCAGATGGTGGCCAGCGTCACCACGCCGACAACCAGGTGCTCAGCGCCGGTGAGCCGCCCCTGATCGTCCAGGCCGAGGAAGCTGGTCACGGACAGCTTCAGGACGGTGATCCCAACCATCGCCACGACGAGGCCAACGACCTCGGTCGGGAACAGCACACGAAGGGAGTTCATGATTCTCGAGGCGCCGACGACGATCAGCGCGGAGAGCGCCGTCATTCCGCAGACGAGCGACAACCCACCCGCCTGCGCGGCGACGAGCGACGCGGTGAGATATGACGGGCCACACACCATCGGGCACAGATAGCCGGACCCGATCGGCCCGCGGGGGAACGCCTGAATGACGGTGCCGATGCCCGCCGCCAGCATCGACATGTTGACCATGAACTCCGCCTGCTCGTGTGTGCCGCCCATCTGCCTGATGACGACGACCGGGAATACGAAGGAGATCGCGACCACGCACAGGTGTTGCAGGCCAAGCACCGCGCTGACCAACGCCGGGGGGTTCTCATCGACAGCGTAGGTCAGATTGGGCGGTCTCTTCGCCATGGCGACCCTCTGGGCGGCGTCTCGCGTCGAGGAGTTGGGTCGATTATACCAACGCCGGGAACCCCACGCAAGCGCCTGCCGGCGTGGCGCCGACCCGTCTGCCGATCCGGCGGTGAGGCCCGGCCTGGGGGCGCCAGTTCTGACGATGCCGCGCCTCGTCAAGTCACGGTGGCGCAATGCGAATGGGCCAACAGGTGCGCACACCGGCCCCATGCTCAGCACGAGGGAGACGACTGGCCACGATGCGGAACACAATCGGGAATCTCTGGCTTGGTCTGGCGCTGATCCTGGCCGCTTCGGCCGGGCTGCTGCTCTCAGACCTCGGCCATCGCGCAACTGCCACGCATGATGTCCCGCGGATCGCCTTCTTCTACTTCGTCGACCGCCCTGCGACGGTCGACTGCCTCAACGGCGCCTATGAGGGCCTGGAGCGCGAGGGCTTCGTCAAGGGCAAAGACTACCAGGCCCAGGTGTTCGATGCCCAGGCCGACATGCCGACGGCCAACACCATCGCCAAGGCCATCGTCGATGGCGGCTTCGACATGGTCATCACGCTCACGACGCCGGCCCTGCAGGCGATGGCGGGGGCCAATCAGCAGGGACGCGTCATGCACGTATTCGGCTGCGTGACTGATCCGGCGGGCTCTGGAGTCGGCATCAGCCCGAATGACCCGCTGGACCATCCCGCCCACCTTGCGGGCGTCGGCACCTTCCAGCCCGTCGAACATAGCTTCGAACTCGCCCGCGCGATGCGACCTGAACTCAAGAAGGTGGGCACGGTCTGGACCAGCTCCGAGACCTGCGCGGAGGCCTGCGTACGGAAGGCGCACGCGAAGTGCGATGAACTGGGCATCGAGCTTCTCGAAGCCCAGATCGACAATGCCAATGGCATCCTCGAGGCAGCCAAGGCGCTGGCAGCCAAGGATGTCGAGGCGTTCTGGGTCGGCGGCGATAACACCGTCGAGATGGCGATAGGCACGCTGACAGGCGTAGCGAAGGATGCCGGCGTGCCGGTGTTCTGCAATACCCCCACACACGCCGAAGCAGGCGCGCTCTTCGGCCTCGGAGCCAACTACTACGATGTCGGCGTAGTCGTCGGGGAAATGGCCGGCCGCATCCGCAAAGGCCTCGACCCGACCACGATCAGAATCGAGAACGTCGTGCCCGAGGACCTCAACATCAACCTGGCCACGCTCAAGGCGCTGAAGGCGCGCTGGCAGATCAGCGACCAATTGCGGGCAAAGGCATCGGTGGTCATCGACAAGAGCGGGAAGAAGCCCGGACCGAATCAGCAGTCCCGCGCGCCCACGGCTGGGGACGCCGGGTGGCGGCTTGCGATCATCTACTACACGGACAACCCGGTAGCCGAGAGCACCGTCGAGGGCTTCCTGGAGCAACTCAATACTCGGGGATTGGCCGGCAACCGCGACTACACGGCGGAGATCAGGTCGGCCAACGGTGAGACCACGACGCTGCTCGCAATTGTGGATGAGACGATCTCGAACAGGCCGGACCTGATTGTGGCCCTCTCAACTCCCGTGCTGCAGGCGGTCACGCAGAAAGTCGCCGACATCCCCATCGTTTTCAGCATGGTCACCGACGGCGTGGCCGCCGGGGCCGGAGAGAGCAACGAGCGCCACCGGCCCAATATCACCGGCATCACGACGTTCTCCGACTTCGAGGGGACGGCGAAGCTGGTCCGCGAGTGTATGCCGGCCGCCCGCACGGTCGGGACGCTCTACACGCCCTCAGAGATCAACTCGGTCATATTCAGGGATGCTCTCGCCGAAGCGGTTATGGCCCGGGGGATGCGGCTCGAAAGCGTTGCGGCGACCACGACATCGGAGGTGGCGGACGCGATGGCCGCGCTCCTGAGCAAGCACGTCGATGCCGTCTGCCAGATATCCGACAACCTCGCCAATGCCGCGTTCCCGGCCGTCTCCGAAGCCGCTACCAGGCGGCGCGTACCCGTTTTCGCCTTCGGGACGTCCTTCATTGCCGAACAGGGAGCCGTGATGGGGGTCTGCCGTGACTACGAGCAG
>DPJP01000210.1:3997-9456 GCA_003542955.1 Armatimonadota bacterium | reverse complement strand
ACCGTGCCGCCGGCCGTGCTCGCGCGCGCCGACAAGGTGGTGAGTTGACGGTGGAACTGGCACAGCGCCGCGTCGGAGAGCGCGTCGAACTGCACATAAGCGGCCGTCTGGACGCCTACTGGGCGGAGCACCTCGATGCACAACTGGCAGAGCTGCTTCGTTCGGGAACACATACGCTCGATCTGCAGATGGCCGAGGTGCGGTTCCTGAGTTCGGCCGGCATCCGCGTGCTCCTGAGCTATGCCAAGCAGTTGGCCGGTCTAAATGGCTCGCTGCGCGTGGTCGAGCCCTCGGCCCAGGTGCGCGAGGTGCTCGAGCTCTCGGGTCTGGCCCAGATGCTCAGTGCACCGCCACAGCCCGCCGGCGTCCTTGAGCCGGCAGGTGTCGCGGAGGTGGTCACACAGCACGTGCGCCTGCGTATCGAGGGACCGGCGAAACCGACACAGGCGATCCTGCTGGGCGACCCTACACGGCTGGACGGAGCCCAGTTCACTCGCGCCGACTGCGCGGGGCTCACGGTCGGGCCGACCACGGTCGCCGTCGGCATCGGAGCCCTCGGCAACGGCTGGGACGACTGCCACGACAGGTTCGGGGAGTTCCTCGCCGCGGCCGGAGTAGCCGTCTGTCTGCCGGGCGGAAGCGAGGCGGCGCCGGATTTCATGGTCGGCGCGGGCGACTACGTGCCATCAGTCGAGACGCTCTACGCAATTTCATGTGAGCTGTCAACTCCATTGCTGGTGAGCTTCGAGCCGTCCGAGCCCGGGGCCGAAGTCCCGCTCTCCCGGCTTCTCGCCGCCCTGCTCGAGGCATCGGGCGATGACGCCTGCGCGGCTGTCATCCTGGCGGAGACGAGCGGGCTCGTGGGCGCATCCCTGAAGCTCTCCCCCACTGCAGGCGTCCGCGGGGCCCCGTTCGAGCACCCACTGGTGCGCGAATGGCTTTCATTCACATCGGAACCGGCCCACGGCGGCGCGCTGGCCGTTGTCGCCGGATTTGCGGACTGGCGACCAGAACCGCCCTTCGGGTGCGCCCTGCGGCCCCTGGGTCGCGATACGGCACTGCAGGGCCACTTCCACGCGGCCGCACTCTCGTACCGGGCTCTCCCGCGCAGGCTCGAGGACCCCCGCGAGGTGATCGGCACGCTCTTCGAGACGCAGAGCCTCGACGGCCTGCTGCACCTGCTCCCCGACCTGCGCGGAGTGTCCGGCGTCGGCGAGAGCGTCTTCACCCGCGGGGTTGCGTGGGTAGCTCCGCTTGCGCCCGAAATAGCGGAGGGAGGCCGGGCATGACACTGCTGATCGGCGCGCTCACAGTCGGGCTCATCCTGTCACTGCTGGCTCTCGGGGTCTACATCTCGTTCCGCATCTTCAAGACGGCCGACATGACTGCCGACGGCTCGACCGCGCTCGGCGGGGCGACGGCGGCGGTTCTGCTGGTCAAAGGCGTGCACCCGCTGCTCGCCACCGCCGCCGGAGCGGCAATGGGGATGGTCGCCGGCACCGTGACCGGCGTTCTGCACGCCCGCCTGCGCATCCACGGACTGCTGGCGGGAATTCTCGTTATGACTGCGCTCTACTCGATCAACCTCCACATCATGGGCAGAAGCAATGTGCCGCTCATGGAGGTGGACACGCTGGTGACCGGCGCCACGGAGGCGCTGAAGCCTCTCGTCGGCAAGGCCGACACCCACAACATCGCCGGATGGCAGGTCGCGTCACGCGACATTGCGGCCTTCTTGCTGTCAGTTCTGGCCGTCATCATCGTCTCCGTGGCACTCTACCTGTTCATGCGAACCGATCTGGGCACCGCGATGCGCGCGACAGGCCAGAACGACCAGATGGCACGCGCGCAGGGGGCCGACACGGGCGGCATGATCATCCTCGGCCTGGCGCTGTCGAACGGCCTGATCGCCGCCGCCGGGGCGTTGCTCGCTCAGTACCAGGGCTTCGCCGATGTGCAGATGGGCTTTGGGATGATCGTCTGGGGGCTCGCGAGCATCATCATCGGCGAGTCACTGGTGCGGACGCGAGCGCTCGGCATTGTCATCACCGGTGCAGTGATGGGCTCGGTGCTGTTCAGGCTGATGGTCGCCATCGCGCTGCGCTTCGGACTCAATCCCAATGACCTCAAACTGATCACGGCCGTCTTCGTCCTGGTCGCGCTCGTCGTCCCGGACCTGCTGAGTCGCATACGTCGCCGGAGGGGTGTGCAGCAGCATGCTTGAAGTCGACAGCCTCGAGAAGACCTTCAATTCCGGCACGGCCAATGAGGTGCACGCGCTGCAGGGCGCAAGCTTCGAGCTGGCGGAGGGGTCGTTCATGGTCGTCATCGGCGGCAACGGCTCCGGGAAATCGACGCTGCTTAACGCCGTCGCCGGCAGTTTCATCGTGGATAGCGGCCGCATCACCCTCGACGGGCACGACATCACACGCTGGCCCGAGCACCGTCGCGCCCGTCTCATCGGCAGGGTGTTCCAGGACCCCTACAGCGGCACGGCGCCCGATATGACCATCGGCGAGAACCTCGCGCTCGCCGCGCGACGCGGCCTGCGGAGGGGACTGGGCTGGGCGCTGGCATCCCGTGTTCGCGAGGATATGCGGGAGCGCGTCCGCTCCCTGAACATGGGGCTCGAGAACCGCCTCGACACCCCCATCGGCAGCCTCTCCGGTGGGCAGCGGCAGGCGCTCACACTGCTGATGGCAACGTGGCTGCGACCGCGTCTGCTCCTACTGGACGAGCATACAGCCGCACTGGACCCCCGCAGCGCACAGCAGGTGGTCGAACTGACCGCCCGGATCATCGAGGAGCAGAGGCTCACCGTACTGATGGTCACTCACTCGATGCAACAGGCGGTGAACCTCGGTGACCGGCTTGTGATGGTCCACCGTGGCCGGATTCTCCATGACTTCACCGGTGCCCGCAAGCACCGGCTCAAGACATCTGACCTCCTTGGGCTCTTCGACGAAGTCCGCCGGATGGAACAACTCGACGAGGCGACCGCCATGATGCTCAAGGGGCTTTACGTGTGACTGCCGCGAACTGAGCTCACAATATCGCGGGAGCGGGCAGGTGCCGCGTGCCCCGCGGGGAAGTGGACACTGCACTGAGTGTTTGAACCTGGCGGGCTGCGAGCGCGTCCACGGAGCACTTCACTCAGCCGTACCCACTCAGAGAGTTGTACAAGGAGGACATGATGACGCGCACCATGGCAGTAATCGCCGTACTGGTCCTTGTTCTGGGCACATGCGCGGCCCAGGACCTGGAAACCTCGGCCTCCGGCCGCGCCCAGGTGGGCGGGCCCGGCATGGCTGAAGCGTGGCTGCAGAACCCCGCATTCCTGGGGCTCTACTCCGCGGATGGCGCCGCCGGCAGCGGTTGGAGGCATTCAGCGGCCGGCATGTTCGAGTGCTCCGGCGACGTCGAACTCAGGACCATAAGCTGGTCCGGGTACCCCGCCGGCAGTTCGTGGGGCGTGGGCGCTGGTTGGACCGACGTGCTGCGGATGTCCGAGATCGGGCTCGGCTTTGGCACGAAACTCGGCAAGGGCCTGGCGTGTGGCCTCAACTACCAGAGGATTGACGTGGACATCGCCGGCGTTGGCGATTCGGATGTCTTCGATCTCGGCATAGCGGGGACGCTGAATACGGGTGACCAGACCGGCAAGGCCACCTGGGGCATCGTTGCCCGAGACGTCACCGACGAGGTGCAGACCACCTACGATATCGGCATGGCGCTGGACTACGGACGGTGGACACTGGCATTTGATCTCGAGGACATCACCGACGAGAACGACATGGTCTTTCAGATCGGTGGCCGCACCAGCTTCGGCAAGCGCGGCGAGTGGACCGTGGCCGCCGGCTTCGACGATGGGGACCCGACGGCCGGCCTGATCTACAACGCGAGACCATCCCGCGGGGCCGGCTCCTGGAAGCTTGGCGTCGTGTGGCATGAGGGCGATGAAGGCGCGAGCGATTCGTGGCTGATCGGCGCGTCAACGGTCTGGGGCGGGTAAGTCGCCCCCGGGCACACGCCATACGCAGCATCAGGGCCGCCCCTCACGCAAGGGGCGGCCTTTGTGTGCGAGTAGCGTTGCGTCCGGGTGAGCCAGGGACCGAAGGCGGTGCGCGCCCACGCGGAGGAGGTTGTTGCGCACAGGGCGAACCTAGATGGCACACGGCCCCCCGAACTCGGCCCGACACGAGCCGGCACAGCCCAGAGGCCTCCCCCGTTCGCACTTGACAACTCGCCGGCAACTGGAGGAGATGACGCCATGGAACGCGTGTGTCTACTCGTGGTGACAGGAGTCGCGCTCCTGGTATCGGCCACTGCCGGCAGCGCACAGCCGGTGAAGACAGGCAAGCAGCAGGAGGCCCTCTGGCTGCACAGGGTCATCCCCTTGCCCAAGCAGATAGCCATTCCCGCGCACGTCACACTCCCGGCCGCCGAGGTTGGCCTGCGCCTGCGTAGCGGCGCGGGCGATGCGGAGAGACAGGCAGCGGCGGAGCTGAAGGCTCTCTTTGATGCGCAGACGGGAGCCGCCCTCAGCGGCGACGGCTTCCAGATACACATCGGGGTCGCCGATGCGCAGGGGCGCATGGGCGCTGCCGTGGTCCCCGAGGTCAGGCAACTCGTCGGTTTGCCCAACTCCGAGCAGGCGTACGTGATCGTCCCGGTCGGCGAGAGGAAGCTCATTCTCGCCGGGCTGGATGAGCGTGGTGTCTACTACGCCGCCCGCACGCTGCAGGACCTGCTGCAAGGCGCATTCGCTGATGGGCGCGTCACCATCCCGCTGGCCACCGTCGTGGACTGGCCTGACATGGCCGAGCGCGGTGAGTGGGG
Source organism: Armatimonadota bacterium (assembly GCA_003542955.1). Taxonomy (GTDB): domain Bacteria; phylum Armatimonadota; class Zipacnadia; order Zipacnadales; family UBA11051; genus UBA11051. The sequence goes on along the minus strand of DPJP01000210.1, from coordinate 4,617 downwards.
CGGCTCCGCGGCCGGTGACATCGAGTGGATGGCCGCGCGGAAGCTCAACCTCGTCGAACTGCATGCGGGTATGAAGGTCAACGCCGAGGGCCGGGGCGTGGCGACGATCGACCAGGGCAAGATCACCGCCGGTCGGCTGCGCGCGCTGAAGGTCGTCCCCATCATCATGCACCTGGACTACCTGCACGGTACCGGGCTCTATGAGCGCTACCCGGGGGTTGTCGGCGTCGGCAATGCGGCGCGCACGGGAGCGGGAGGCGATCCAGTCGCGCTCTGCTTCTCGCAGCCGAAGTCGACCGAGATGCTTGCCGACTGGATGCGCTCGCTGGCCGCGTACGAGGGCGTCACCGACATCATGGTGTGGCTGTCTGAGTACCACGGGCGCTGCGAATGTGAGGCATGCGACGCGGCGTTGCAGCAGGGCGTCACTCAGCACGCCCTCGAGGTGCAGGCCGTCGGCAAGGCTCTGGATATACTCAGGGAAGACTACCCGCGCCTGAATGCACGAGTCCTGCTGACACAGGGTACCTACCCCGACAACGACAAGGTGCTGGCGGCGACGCCGGACAACGTCCAGGTGAGCTACTACTGCGGCGGCGGCCGTGAGCGCTCCACATACA
>DPJP01000210.1:0-3976 GCA_003542955.1 Armatimonadota bacterium | reverse complement strand
CAGTTCACAGCCTCATACGGGACGATCTGCCCCTGGAGCGGCCCGCAGTTCATCAAGCACCTGATCGGCGAGTTCGTGGACAAGGGCCTCGACTGCGTCTGCGGCTACACCGTCCCCAGCAACCAGCTCCACGACTTCAACGTGACGGCCGCCGCGGAGTGGTCCTGGAATCGTTCCGGTCGGTCGGAGCGCGAGTTCGCCGTCGCCTGGGCCACTCGGCGTGGCACCGGGGATCCCGAGGCAGTCGGCGACTGGGTCGAGTTGCTGGGACCGATCAGTTGGCGCATCTATGGATCAGGGGTCGGCGCTACGCCATGGCTGAGCATCCTCCAGCAGTCGGCCAGAAGCGTCGCCGGCGGCTCTCGCCCCACCCTGGGCCAGGGCATCTGGCGCTACTACGAGAGCGTCGAGGACATCGATCGCGACCTCGCCGCCACCGCGGATGCGCTCGCCATCGCGAGAACGCTGTCTGCCCCAGAGATACTCCAGGAGACACAACTGGTACAAGCCTATGTCACCATGGTCAAGAGCCTTTTCACCATCGGGACGACCCTCGCACGCGCCGACCTCACCTCCGACGAGGTGCGTGGCAGTCTGCAGCGGGAGGTATGCGAACTGACGAACGCGAGCTTCCGCGGTGTCAGGGCACTGCAAGCGTGGGTCGAGGGCATCTCGCCCGGGCTGAGTACCGCGCGTCTCGATGCCACCATCCGGGGCACCGAACAGACGGCCGTCGTTGTCGCCGACGCGNNGACGCGCTGAGTGCATTCGGCATCCAGGACCCCGCCAAGCCGTACCGACCGCGGCAGATTGGCAAGTGGGACAGTGCGGATGGCCAGGTCGGGGCCGTGAGGGCGGTCTACGAGCTCGGCGACTATCTCACCCGCCCGGGCGAGTACATTGTCCGGTTCGACTATGAAAGCGGGATGCAGGGGCTCGGCATCAGGCGGGTGGCCCTCGTCTCGGCCCCGAAGGACGACCCCGAAAACCGCACGGAGATCAGCGTCGACGAGCATTGGGGGTTCGCCGGCAACGAGGACAGGGATCACGTCTACGGAGTTTCCCTGGAGCGGGTTGATCTCAGCCTGCGATACGCCATTCTCGCCGATTTCACCGTGACGCCATCGAGCGCCGGCACGGTGCGGATGTACCTGGATGTCGATGTCCCGGACAGCTTCTCTGTCCCCGAACTCCAGCCACTCACTGAGGAGCAACGCTCGGCCATCCAGTCGCGCACCGGCGGGCCGACGTTCAGCACCGGTGGCCTGCGCGTCGGCGTTGTGCAGGGCGGCTACGGTTCGAAAATGCTGCTCGAGGCACTGGCGGGCGAAGCGGACATCGATGCTCAGCCCGTCTGGCACCTGTCGAAGGAGCTGGTCGAGGAGTGCCAGGTGGTCATCCTGCCCCAACCGCGCGTAAGCGGGGCTATCGGCCCACAGCAGGCACACTTGCTGGCTGACTGGGTGGCCCGCGGCGGCGGCCTGATCGCTACTCATGACGCAGTCGGCTACCGCGGACTGCCCGCGATCGTGCCCGACGTCTGCCGCGGGGGCGTCGAGAAGGTCCGTGGGGAGCTGTGGGCCGCCGTACTCGAGCATCCCGTTACGGAAGGCATCGCCCTCTCGCAGGCCCGTGAGCACAGCTACTACGATCACATCGCGCTCGAGCCCGGCCCACAGGGGACGGTCGTAGCCGTTGGGGCGGAGGGAAAGGACCCCGTGGTGGTANNAAGGGACGATATGTCGCCTCTGGGATGGCCATCGGCCTTGGACCCGATGATGAGGATATCGCACCTGCCGGGGCGGAGAGGGCCCTGCTGCTCAATGCCGTCCGATGGTGCGGAGGGCAGTAGCCCGAGCACCCGGCCCGGACGCTATGCTTCCCGGTACACGAGCAGCCTCGTCCCGGAACGCTCATCGATGCGGATCGTGAACCCCGCTGCCAGTTCCGCCCCCTGAGCGGTCTCCACTCGTCCGCTGTCGAGGTCTTCCACCTCGTACGCGACGGCTTCATCCAGTCCCCGCACAGCTGCCTCGATGCCGGCGATGGCGCTCTGCGGGCGACGAATCGCGACTACGCATCCCTCGCCGAGGTCGGGACGGTGCCACTGCCAGGCCGCCCAGCCCTCGTTGTCGAGTGAGTACGGCAGGAGCGGATAGAAGTCGCCGTACATGAGCGGCCGCACGCGCTGGTGCTGCTCCATCATCCGCCGAAGCCAGTCAGGCGGCGCGAACTCGACAGGGTCGCGCTCGAAGATATTGGTGGTGATGACCATGCCGGGGCTGAGCGCACTGCGGAACGCGTATGTGTCCGGACGGTCACATGCACCCGCCGACAGCGGCACCCATCGGCTCAGGCCCTGTGTCTGCCCCTGCATGCCGACCGGGTCGAAGCCGGGGAAGCACTGGTAGTCGCTGCGCCACAGCGGAATGCTGCGGGAGACCGTCTCCAGGTCGATGCGTCGGCCGCCGCTGGAGCAGTTGTCGATGACCAGCCCCGGATGGCGCTCGAGCAGCTCATCCCACATCGCGTAGAGGCCCTCGATATGGCGGATCTCGCCCATGCCCACGCGGTCCGGAGCGTCGGCGGCATTCCAGAATGGCGCGGGGTCGGTGTTGAAGTCCTGCCGGTAGCAGGTCACGCCGGCCTCCGTGATGATGCCTGAGACCAACTCCGTCAGTGCCGCACGGGCGTCCGGGAGCCCCAGGTTGAACAGGTAGTTGGGGCCGATGGGCCCGAGCAGCCACTCGGGATGCTCTCGCGTGAAGTATGTACCCTCGCGGACGCGCTCGGGCTCGAACCAGAGCACGAACCCGAGGCCCATCTCCCGAAGCGCATTGCCGACGGGCGCGAGCCCCTCCGGGTACGGTCCGCGGTTGGGCCACCAATTCCCCACATGACCGGCCCACTCGCTGTTGAAGACAGTCGAGTCTTCCCTGAACGCGCCGTCGCCGTACCATCCGGCGTCAATCCAGAAGTACTCCAGCGGCAGCTCGCTGTCGACCCACCAACGCGCCTTGGCGATCTGTTGGGCAGCGGTATTCTCACCCCACACCGCGTTGCACACCGGGGCCTGCAGCAGTTGCCCGCCGGGCCGCGGGGTGTGATGATGCACGATGAGCCGGCGAAGCATGTTGTGCCCGTGCAGTGGCTCCCCCTGCCAGAACAGCAGCAGGATGCGCGGGGTGCGGATGCTCTCTTGCGGGTGCAGGCACAGATGCGTCCTCGGCATCCCTGCCCTGACCCGGAAGCCCTCCTGCTCCCGGGTGAACTCAGCCTGCCACGAGCCGGACCAGCCGATGGCGCCGACCATGCCGTGGTCGCCCGACTCGAGGTTGAAAAACGGCAAAGCCTGATGGGAAGAGCGGCCCAGGGCAGAGCCGATGGCGCGCGTCCACTGGTTGTAGAAGGTCGCCTGTTGGGGAGCGAAGTCCTCGATATCGCAGTCGCTGCCCTTCGACCAGTGGAGCACCGTGTTCGGCCCCAGGTGCGGGCAGGCGAGGTCAAGCGGCTGCAGGTCGGCGATGATCGGGGTATCGGTGTCGCCGGTGTTCTCCAGGTGCAGGACCCACTCGACGGCCGGGAAATCGTCGAAACACATCACATCCGCACGCACCCGGAGCCCGGTCTGCTGGTCGGTGAAGACGAACGTCTGGTCACCATCTGACCGGCATTGCCATGTCTGCGGACATGCGCTCTCGCCGCCGTAGGTGAGCGAGAACGGCAGGGCCGCTTCGGTATCCTGTAGCGGCTGCACGAAGTGGCTCTCGAACCACTCGCGCGCTGCATCCATCTCCTGTCGAGTTGGCGTGCCGGACCACATAGTGATCATCTCATTTCGTTCGTTGTCTCAGGCAGCGGCGTCGAACGCTGTCTCCGATGCCGGGCTTCGCTGCCGCAGCCCGGCACACCTTCACCCCGGCCGGTGCGCCGGTCACTGCCGGGCGCCTCGCCACGGGGCTGTACCGAAGTCTCA
>DPJP01000265.1 GCA_003542955.1 Armatimonadota bacterium | reverse complement strand
CGAGGGGGGTGAGGCCCGCCGTTCAGCCGCCCTCGACCCCCAGCACACGCGCCAGCCACGGCACGGCGACATTCTCCTTGAAGCAGTGCTCCGGGACATCGACATTGGCGTACTCGAAGTACTCATCCATCGTCATACCCTCGAAGAGCGGGGCATTGTCGTATGGGCGACCCTCGGCTGTGGCATACTTCGGGTAGTAGGTCACACTGAAGTTGCCGGGCGCATCGGTGATGTCCCAGGCCCTGCTGGCGCGGTCGATGTCCTCGGTGCGGCCCCCCTCGGTGATCAGGAACGGTCTCGGCGCGACCGCGGCGGCCAGGTCGGTGTAGTCGAACCACTGCTGCATGCCCGGGATGTAGTGGCCCAGGTGTCCGCGGAAGGTCGACACCATCAACTCGCGCACCAGCCAGTGGCTGAAGAAGTCGTTCCAGACCACCGCGGCGATGGAGGGGTCCAGCATGCCCAGATGCAGCGCGGGCTTGGCGCCCAGGGAGTGCCCGCTCACCGCGATACGCTCCGCGTCGATGAGGGGCTGCTCTTTCATCCAGTCCAGCACCGCAAGCTTGCCCGCTACGGAGATGCTCTCGAAGCTGCGTCCGGCCCAGATCGCGTGGACGCAGATCTCGTAGCGGCCGCCGGAGAACATGTTGCTGGTGTGCTCGCCGCGGTCGGGGTGGTCGACAATCACTGCGGTGATGCCCGCACGGGCGTAGTGGACGCCCATGATGTTGCGGGCCGGGTGCTTGCGCTCGGCCGCCCAGGGGACGATGTCGGGCTCATCCGCCAGGGCTTCCTTGGTGCCGTTACTGCCCGGGAAGCACATCACCGCGGGCCCGGGGTTCTCCGCATTGATGCCCTCGGGCACCAGCACCAGGTATGGCAGGACGCTGTAGGGCTCCGGGTAGCACTCCCACTTCTGGAGTTCATACCCGTCGCGCGGCTCGGCCCAGAGCATCTTCGGCGCCGGCTGCTCCCCCGCGAACTCCGGCAGCGCGAGCAGCTCGCGGAGCTTCTCCGCCACCAGCGCGCGCCAGCCGGGGAAGTGCTCAGCCGGTATGTGCGGGTCGAAGCGCAGTGTCGGGTCGAGATTGCTCAGATACTCATGCAGAAAGCCCTCGATGTCGACGAAGCGGCCGTCGGGCCGACCTGAGCTGAAGACGTGTCTTTGGTCTGGCATTGTTATCGGTCCCTCTGTGTGGCGTCGTGTGACGTTGCGGGTCGCCCTGCTTGCCTCACCGCCCGGCCCCCTCTCCTTCAGTCGCCGCAGACACCGCGGCTCCGTCAGCAGAGGGGGAGAACGGCAAGCCGCCTCAGGCCTCAGAAGCGCCCGGGGCAGCGTGGTTGCCGTGCTCCCCCTCTCAAGACGGAGTGTCTCGTCGCGGCCGGTGTGGGGCTGCGGAGAGACCGGAGGAAGGAGAGGGGGCCGGGGGGTGAGGCAGGTACGCCCTACCCCAACAACTCCCTTCGCGCACGCTCGACGATCTGCCGCATCTGTGCGAGTTGGTCCTCCCGGCCCTTCGGCTTCTGGTACTCCTGGAGCATCCTGTTCATGGTCGCCTGCGTCTTGTCGAGCAACTGCTTGTCGCCGGCGGCGCCGGTCCACCCTGCTCGGTCGACGACCTTCGGCAGCCACAGACTCTCCCGGAAGAACTGCGCCGTCTGCAGCGACTGCAGATGGTTCGCGCTCATCCCGAAGTCAACGTTGAGAATCTCCTCGATGCCGATCTTCTCCGGCGTCGGGTCGATGCCACGGCCGAACTCGAGCACCCCGAGCGCCATGTCGCGATCGATGAGCAACTGGACCGGGCACATGGTGCGTCCGCACTCGAGGAGGCCCTCCCCGACGGTCGGGTGCTGGCCTGTGAAGGCGGCTATCGTCATCGACTTGTAGGCCTTCTCGATTGCGGCATACAGACCGGGCTCCTTGGCGTCGCAGTACTCGCCTCCGCCGATGGGCATGTTGATACCCGTCCACTTGCGCTGGAACTCGACTGACGCGGCGGCCAGGTACATCGCGTCGAAGGCTGAGAAGCTGATCGCGCCGGTAGCCATATCCACGCTGCCGGCCCACATTGAGCCGCTCAGGGGGCAATCGGGGTTGATGACGCGTGCCATCAGCCACGCCGCGACATTCTCCGCGGTGGAGACCACGACAAAGCCCTCGGCGGTGACTGGGGTGGTGAAGCCGGCGATGGGCATGGCCGTCAGCCCCGTTGGAAAGCCCTCGCGCACGCGACGGATGAACTTGTCGGCGACGGCCTTGTCGAAGCGCAGCGGGTGGGCGATGCACACCGAGCCCCACGTGTACCAGTCATCGATGCCGAGGACCTCGCCCATCTCCTTGAGGTAATCCACCTGCTCGACGAACCAGGCAAAGCACTCGCCGGGCTTGTGGGCATATTCGGCCAGCACCAGCGCGGACTCGAGCGCCTCCATCATCGCGGGGACCTCGGTCTGCACAAGCGCATGGCCTGCGGGCACATCGGGGTGCAGTACATCGGCGAGTTTGGTCAGGGCGATGAGGTCGCCCCGGTTGCCCTGGCGCCGCTGTCCGGTCTCGTAGTCATAGTAGATCTGGGCGATCTGGGTGCCGAGCGTGGGCATGGGGGGTGGCTGGAACCGCGGCTGGGGGCGCATACCGCTTCTCTTTCCGCTGACGCCCGCATCACCGCCGCCGGTGCCCTCGGCATCGCCATACAGGTCGAAGGCGATGTCGTAGGGCCCCTCTGCGCGCAGCTTCTCGCAGAAGTCCGCGACCATCTTCCGCGGAAATCTCACCCGCTGGGCGTCATAGTCGACGACCGCCCCGGCGTCATCGAGCAGCTTGAGCATCTCTGCATTCTGCACCAGCGCGCCGACTTTCTCGAGGACATCCATACAGCCCTCGGCCAGCTGCTCGACGTGTTCATCCTTGATCAGATGCATCTGGAACATGATTCTCTCCTCCGATGCATGTGGTGGTGTCTACAATCGAGGTTCCTCCTGAACGGCAGGTGTCTTTTCGTCACCTGCACAAGCAATGCCTGCCTGTGACCGGCCGTCCCCACGCAGGTGCCTGCCTGCGCGGATGGAACTAGCCCTGCATACGCGAGTACACGTGCCACAGCATCAGCAGGGAGGGACGGGCAATGGCACTGAAAGTCGGTTTCGTCGGTACAGGCGGTATCGCCAAACGCCATCTGGACAACACCGCCAAGCGCAAGGACATCCAGATGGTGGGCTATGCCGATGTCGCGCTGGAGCGGGCGGAAGAATGCGTGCACAAGTACGGCGGCTCCGCGTACGATGACTTCATCAAGCTCTATGATGAGCAGAAGCCGGATGTGATTGTCATCTGCACGCCACCCTTCGCACATGGGCAGATCGAGGAGGAGGCCGCTGCGCGTGGGATTCACTTCTTCGTCGAGAAACCGGTTGCGGTGAGTATGGAGCTTGCCAACCGCGTCCAGGCCGCCGTGGAGAAGTCCGGCATCGCCACACAGGTCGGCTACATGTTCCGCTTCTCCGAGGCGACAAAGCGAGTCCGCCAATTGCTCCAGGGACGCGCCATCGCGATGGTGCAGGCGCACTACTATATGCCGGGCCTGCCGCCGCCGGCATGGTGGCCCTTCATGGCCAAGGGTGGCGGCAGCGAGAACATGTCGCCGACCCACATGCTCGATCTGGGGCGCTTCTTCGCGGGAGATGTCGAATCTGTGATTGCGATGACCTCGACAGTCCGCCGGTGGACGCCGATCCCCGATGGCTACGAGTCACCGGATCGGATGCTGGCCTACGCCGACGAGATGGACATCCCCGATGTCACCGGGATGGTGATGCGCTACGAATCCGGCGCGCTGGGGACGCTGAGCTGCTCGATCGTCCCACAGGGTAAGTGGGACAACGGCTTCAAGGTGGTGGCCGAGGGCCTGCTGGTAACCGTCGAGGGGCCCAACGCGAGTTGGTGTGGCGACGAAGTGGGTGAGATGAAGGCGGCCGAGTGCTGGCCCGAGTACGTTCTCTACGAGCTGTACGACCAGGTGATAGCGGGCAACACCGAGACAAGCGTCCCCTACATCGAGGGCGTCAAGAGCCTGGGGATATCGCTGGCGGGATATGAGTCGGTCAAGCGCGGCGGCTGCCAGGTACGGGTGGCGGACCTGATGTAGGGTCGCAATAGAGGAGGATAGACGTGGCCCGGGGAGGGGCCGCACGAAGAGAGCCCGGCGAGCGTTAGCG
>DPJP01000328.1 GCA_003542955.1 Armatimonadota bacterium | reverse complement strand
ACGGCAGATGGCAGATGGCAGATGGCAGACGGTGAACGGCAGACGGCGAACGGCAGATGGCAGACGGCAGATGGCAGACGGCAGATGGCAGACGGCAGACGGTGGACGGTGGACGGTGGACGCCACTGCCGGCTGAGGGGGGAGTAGGCACGCGTGTCGCGTGCCTGCTGGTCTCGTCATATGTAAGGGTGAGGCAGACCTTCGTGTGGACTACTCCCTCGTCCTGCCACCTCTGCCGCAGTCTGAGCGCGAGAGCCGCGGAAGGGGAGTACAACGGACGAGCCAGCGCGTCTGGGGTGTCGGACAGTGATGCATTTGGGTGCCCCGCCAAGATGCACGACCCCGGCGCGCACGCACCGGGGTCGTCAACTACAGAGAAGCGGGACGCGTGGGGAGGGACCTCGTCCTACCCCACCCCGTAGTGCTCCTGGGCCGCGACGATGGCCTCCTCCATGTGATCGAGCATGAAATCCGCCTCATCGCGGGTGAGCACCAGCGACGGCGCGAGGACGAGGATGTCACCGTTGTTACGCAGGATCATCTCGTGGCTATAGCACCAGTCGCGGATCCAGGTGCCGACACCGAGCTTGGGGTCGACATCAAGCTGCAGCGCCCACAGCAGACCGATCCCGCTGGCCGTGCCGACAATCGGGTGCTGCTCGCGCATCTGGTCCATGCGGCTCTTGAGGTACTCGCCCTGCAGGCGGGCATTCTCGACGAGGTTCTCGCTCTCGATGATCCCGATATTGGCCAGTGTGGCGGCACAGGCGACGGTGTGCCCGCCGTAGGTGCTGCCGGAGCGTAGTTCCGTGCCCGGCCCCCTGCGGAAGACCTCCGCCACCCGTGGGGTGGTGACCGTCGCCGCGAGCGGGATGAAGCCGCCGGTGAAGCCCTTGCCGACGGTCATGATGTCGGGCGTAACACCCTCATGCTCGCAGAAGAACCACTTGCCGGTGTGGCCGAAGCCGGTCTGCACCTCATCGAAGATCAGCAGGATGCCGTGCCTGTCGCATAGCTCGCGCACGCCCTGCAGGTAGCCCTCCGGCGGCAGCGGATAGCCGGTGTTGCTGCCGGGCAGCGGGTCCATGATGAAACCGGCGATCGTCTGGGCGCCCTCGTCGCCGATGAGCTTCTCGATCTCGGCAAGCAGGTGGGCCGTGTAGTCGGCTTCAGACATGCCCTCGGGGACGTCCCGCCTGCGGGCGGCATTGACAAACAGCGCGCCGGGCATCAGCGGCTCGAAGTACTCGCGGAACCAGCGCAGCCCCGTCACCGCGCCGGCCCCGAGCGTGGTGGCGTGGTAGGAGTCGCGGCGGGCGATGAACTTGAACCGGTGGGGCTCGCCCCGCTCGAGGTGATACTGTCGAGCCATCTTCAGCGCGGTTTCATTGGCCTCCGACCCGCTGTTGACGAAGAAGCTGACTCCCAGATCGCCGGGCATCAGCTGCTTGAGCTTGCGGGCCAGCTCGATGAGCGGCACCGTGAAAGCATCAACGTAGTTGGGGAAGAACTCGAGCAGCTCCATCTGCTCCCTGACTGCCTGTGTCACCTCGGGCCGCACGTGGCCGCAGACAGTGGTCAGCAGCGTGGCAAAGGAGTCGAAGTAGCGATTGCCGTCGAGGTCCCAGACGAAGCATCCCTCGCCGCGCACGAATACCTTCGGGCCCTTCGACAGCTCGGCGTTGCTGGCGAAGTGCGGGATGATCAGGTCTATGGCGTCTTCGCGAAGCTGGGCTTTCTCGGCATCGGTCCACTCTGTCCTACTCATTGTCGCCTCTCCTCGGCTCGGAGGATCATCGGGCGCGCGGGGGCTCGCGCCACCTTCTCCACTTCAGTAGCAGACTCTCGCCGGGGCCTTTCGCCGCCGGGGCAGGGGAGCCCTGCCTGGAGCGGGAGGTCCGGCCTCAGACGGTGGCGAAGCGGCCTGTAACCGCAAGCTCTGAGGAAGGCAGGTCCACCTATGCGCAGGTCCCTCGTCATCGCAGGAGTGATAGCCATGGCCGTCACCGGCGCGGTCGCGCACTGGCAGCCGCCGACGGAGATGTTCCCCTGGGGGGACCCCGGCAGCGTCCGGTGGCTGATCAACTACCGGAAGATGGATGAGCCACAGGTGCAGCGGCTCCTGGAGGCCGGCTTCACGCTCATCCAGGGCGGCAGCTTCACACCGGAGGCGATGCAGCTTGCCACCGATGCCGGCGCACACCGGATGATGTACATCTGCAGCCGCACCATCTACCACGAGTTGCTCTTCCCCAAGCACCCGGAGTTGCGCGACGCCGCGATTCTGACGCCGCAGGGCGAGTACAAGGTCATCTACAACAACCCCGCCCGCTACGCCGGCTGCTACAACCGGCCCGCATGGTTCGAGTACATCACGGGGCTCATGGACGAGCACCAGCAGCGGGGCGTGGACTGCATCTTCTTCGACAATCCGATGACCTGGCCGTGCTACTGCCCCACGTGCAAGGCGCTGTTCAGAGAGTACTCTTTCAAGCACACCGGTACGGAGTACGAACTGGGCGCCGAAGGCACGCCGCCGGAGCTGGAGCGCTGGTTCACCGTCGACACGGCGACGGATTTCTTCCGCAAGGTCCAGGAGTATGCCCACAACCGCGAGAAGCCGCTGTTCATTGTCGCCAACAACCTGACCTACTGGGTCATCGAGCAGGGCGTGGTTGATGGCGTGTTCACCGAGGCCTTTGCGCACCCGCCGTTCGGGAAGGACATTGCCGCCTGTAAGATCGGTCTGGCAGCCTCGCACGGCCGCCCGACCGGCTTCTTGAGCTACATCCCGGGCCCGGTGCGACAGGCGCGCGGTGAGCAGCAATACCATGCCCCCGGGGCCTCGAACATGTGGGTGGCGCTGCCGGTGACGGAGGAGTATGCGCTCGGCTGCGCCACGGGTATCGCCCTCGGCGGCAACTACATGCCCAACATGTGCCTCAACGGCGACCGCAACATCCTCGAACTGACGAAGCCCGAGCAGGACCAGGCCATTCTCGACGCGTGCGCGACCTACGCGGGCTTCGCGCGACGGTGGGAGGCGCTGAGCGCGGGCCAGCAGCCCGGCACGGGCGTGGCGGTGCTCTTTGATACGACCATCGGGCCGCGGGAGGGGCAGATACTGGGCCTGGATCGGGGCAACATCAACGACCTGCTGTGGACGCTGCAGCGGCAGGGCATCCCCGCCGAGGTTGTCGTCAACTCAGACCTCACAGCCGGTGGGCTGGATGGCTTCTCGGCGCTCATCATTGACGGGCAGGCGATGCTATCCGCAGCGCAGATGGATGGAGTGCGGGCGTTCGTGGATGGCGGCGGGACGCTGGTGCTGTCGGCCGCGCTCAGCATCCGCGAGCGCTTCGAGAGCCCCGACGCGGCGCGCCCCGTCGGCGACTACCTGCCCGGGGTGGCCGATGTCGCCCAGCATGAGCACTCGGCCCTGGACCTGGATATGGATGGGTATGAGCCCGACGGCGGGCGCATCAAGGTTGCGACATCCGGGACGGCCTCATTTACATACCACGGCCGCGACGCGCTTTACACGGTCGGCGCCACCTACTTCGATGAGAGCGACGGGCGCTCGACCTTCGAGGTGCTGGTGGACGGCGCTGTGATCGATACCTGGAAGGCGACGGCAGATGATGACGAATGGCACGAGTTCGCCAGCAGGCCGGTGGAGCTTGCTGACGGGGCCATCGTGGCCATACGTGGCACCGCGGGCGGTGGTGAGTACGCGCGTCTGAAGTCGGTGCGTCTGCGCTCGGCGACGGCTGGGCCGGGCGCCTCGGCCATCGAGCTTGGACGGGGACGAGTCGTGTGTCTCAGCGGCAGACTGCAGGATGCCCGGGACGCCGAGTTGGATGCCGTCCTTGAGCTGCTGCGGGGCGCGAACCCCGTCAGCGGCAACTGGCCCGATGCGGTGCTTGTCAACGTGCTCCGGCAGCCGGCATCCGGGGTGGTCACGGTTCATATCGTCAACCATGACATCGACTATGATGACAAGTACGCCGTCACCGCGGTGAATGCAAGTCCCGAGTTCGAGCTGACGGTCAATGACTCCCGGCTCACCGCTGCCCGCCTGATCTCGCCCGAGTTCGAGCCACGCGACCTGCCGATCCAGGACGGCAGGCTGACCGTGCCGCCGGTGAGAACGTACGCGGCCATACTGCTCGGAAGCGATCCCGCGACCCTCGCCGCACTCGATACGCAAGACTGACGGCACTGCCGACCCGGTGCCTCATCAACAGGGAGACCAAGCCAATGGCCGACGACCGACCCGACATCATCCGTGGTGAGCAGAGCATCGATGGGAGCGCAGAGCAGCCTGAATGGCTGCCAGAGCGTCTCGAGTGGTTCTCCGACCTCAAGTTCGGGCTATTCCTGCACTGGGGACCCTACAGCCAGTGGGGCTGCATCGAGTCATGGCCGCTGGTGGAGGCGGACAAGTGGGCGCGCCCGGATGACCTCGAGCCTTGGGTCGAGCGGAACAGGGACCTCGAGTTGTTTCGGCGCGACTACCGGGCCCTCAACACCACCTTCAACCCGACGGAGTTCGACCCGAGCACGTGGGCTGATGCTGCCGAACGCGCCGGGATGAAGTACGTGTGCTTCACCTCGAAGCATCACGACGGCTTCTGCATGTTCGACACGAGGACCACGGACTACCGGATCACCCATCCGAGCTGCCCGTTCCATGCCGATGCGCGGGCCAACGTCCTGGCCCATGTCTTCGACGCCTTCAGGGCGCGCGACTTCGGGATCAGCTGCTACTTCTCGAAGTCGGACTGGCACTGCCCGTGGTACTGGCTCCCCGACCGCCCGGCGCCGGACCGAAACCCCAACTACGAAACCCTCGCCCACCCGGAGCAGTGGGCGAAGTTTGTCGAGTTCGTCCATGCGCAGGTCGCCGAGTTGATGAGCGAGTACGGGCATGTCGACGTGCTGTGGCTGGATGGGGGACAGGTTCGGCCGCCGAAGCAGGACATCAATATGGCGGCGATGGCCGCCATGGCGCGCTCGCATCAGCCGGGGTTGATCGTGGCCGACCGCACCGTCGGCGGGCCGTATGAGAACATCCTCCCCCCCGAGCAACAGGTCCCCGACGAGCCTCTTTCACAGGTCTGGGAGTCGTGCCTGACCATGGGCAACGGCTGGGCCTATCGCCCGAATGACACCTACAAGCCGACTCGCACGCTGCTGCACCTGCTCATCGATATCGTCGCAAAGGGCGGGAATCTGCTGCTGAACATCGGGCCGTCGCCCCTGGGCACACTCGATGAGGAGGCGGTCTCGCGCCTGGACGAGATCGGCGAATGGATGAGTATCAACGCCGAGGCAATCCATGGCACGCGCCCGATTGCTCCATACGCAGAGAGCAATGTCCGCTATACGAGCAAGGGCGATACGGTGTATGCGCATGTCCTGGCGGCAGAGGGGGAGAGCAAAATGCCGGCGGAGGTTACACTGAGCATCCTGCCCGCAGCGGGCAGTGAGATCAGACTACTCGGGCACCCCGCGCCGCTGCAATGGCGCGTAGAGAACGCCTCCGCGGTGGTCACCATGCCCGCGGGGCCACCGCCATGTGAGCACGCCTGGGTGGTCAAATACGGCCGGTAGCGCGAGAGTACGGCGAACGGCCATGCGAACCACGGAAAACACGGAGGACACGGAAAGGAACGAAAACGGCCTGCCGTGTGTCGTTGCAGATCAGAGCGGTCGGCCGCATGACATGCAGAAGCGGTACTCCTGCGGCCACACGGCATGGCAGTTCGCACACACACGGCCGGTGGATGGTGCGGGGGTTTCGAGTTTGCGGCCGCATGAGGCGCAGAAGGTGTAGCCCGGCTCGAGTGCGGCGCCGCACGCGCCGCAGACGGCCGCCGGACTGCCGGGCTGGGCAGAGGGTGCAGGCTGCGGGGCCGCCAGCGGCGTGTGGCAGCGCAGGCAGGCGGTCATCTTCCCGACATTGATCGACCCGCACCGGGGGCATGTCATCGCCGTCCGCAATGTTGGCATGGCCGTCTCCTTCGCTCTGGCGCCCCCCCGGCTCTCGCGCACGGAGGGAGGTTCGGGGGCGGGCCTATCCGGGCAACGCGGTCCCGCATTGGTTGCAGAAGCGGCTGCCGCCGGGATTGGCGGTGCCGCAGTTCGGGCATGTGGCGACTCCGGAGCGGCGCTGGCTGTGCATCGCACCAAGGCGGAGGCTCATAACGTCGACCTCTCCCGCGGCGTAGGAAAGGTCCAGGCTGGTCTCGGAGATGACGCCGGCCAGGGCCTCGTACACCTGGGGGGCACGCTCCCGCATGCGCTCCACCAGCTTCGCGAGGCGCTCTCGCAAGCTGTGAGCCTGCGCGCGCAATCGGTCGGTCTTCTCCCCGGTATTGAGCCGCTCCAGCGCCAGATCGAACGCCTCGTCACTCAAGGGCAGGACGGACGCGGTATAGAACATGCGCTGGATGATCCGCCAGCGTTCGGGCGTCGGCTTGCCCGAGAGCGCCTCCTGCAGATCGCCGATGATGAGCTGAATGCGTGCGCGCTTGCCGTCCTCCGTGTCCTCGGACGCGAAGCGGAGTTCATAGGGCAGTATGTAGTCGCGCATGACCGCCTGGGCCCACTCGGCCTGCTCGGCGGCGAAGCCGTCGGTCAGCTCGTTCGCAAGCACCGCCATGATCCCGTCAACCAGGGGCTTCAGTTCACTGCCCTGTCGGTCGGACATCCTCAAGCTCCTCCCATCTGTCGGCGCGCGAACCTGCCGTCAGCGCTATATCTTTGCCGGCGCGGAGGCCGGGGCCGGAGGCGCGGGTGCGGGCGGGTTGAGCAGTGCCCTGGCCCCGCCGAAGTCCGGCGTCGCCTTGCCGGCGGCATCCTTCTTGTTGCACAGGTCCTGGATCTTCTGCCACGTGCCCGACCCGAACTTCTTGTCTACAGCCTGCCCGAGGTTGTCGATCGGCGCATCACCGTTACCAAAGTAGGCCTTGGCTACCGGGTCGCGTCCCACTGCCCGTTCAATGTCCTCGATGATCTTCACGCGCCCGTCGGCGTTGTACCTGCTGTTTCCGGGCCCGAGGTTGTTGCCACGCGCGACCTGGTTGTTGAAGTGCTCCGTCATGGCCTCCTCCAGCGGAGACCCTGCCTTGCTGCCTATGCTCTTGTTGGAGACCTTGTGCAGGTACTCATGCACATTCGTCAGCCCGCGGTCCTCACTGCCCGAACGCACGTATATCTTGTCAGTGTTCGGGTCGTAGAACCCGCTCCAGTTGCCGACATCGCCGGCGTCACCACCCGCAGCGAGCGCCTTGGTGTTGAAGTCCGCGCTCGACAGGGTGGTGACATCGGTGGAGTTCAGCGCCCCCGAGCGCGTGGGGTCGAGGTAATCCCCATACCGGCTCTTGATGTTGTCGATCGCGCTATCGTTGCTCGTGATTGTCTTCGGCGGCGTAGTCGGCGGGCTGTCGCCCGCTCCCGGCTCGTGCAGCGTGCTGTGGTACTCGGAGTCGATGCCCTTCCGCC
>DPJP01000256.1 GCA_003542955.1 Armatimonadota bacterium | reverse complement strand
TGCGGGATGCAGCCCCTCCCCGGGCCACGTGCGCAGCGGCCCGCGAGGTCACAGACATATACAAGGAGTCACACCATGATTCGCACGTTGTCAATCGTCGCACTCATCGTTTCGTTCGCCGGTTGTTGCATAGCTCAGCAGCCACTGCTGTTTGACACATTCGAGGGCCCAGATATCGACGCGCGCTGGACCGTCGACAGCGCCCGTGATACCTCCGCCACAATCGAGCCGACCCGGCAGGTACTCGTGCTGCAGGGCCCCGAGAACTCCTTCAACCACATCGAGACTCCACTGCCCGAAGGCGCCGACTATGTACAGGTCGACGTCTGCTCGGTCAACGACGTGTCGGCATCCTGGTCGGGGAGTTTGATCGTCTACTGGGGCGCGGCCGACTATGCCCGCCTGATGTTCAGCACCTTCTACTCGCTGCGGCTGGAGGCCAAAGCGGCCGGTGAACCAGTCGGCTCCGTGCAGAAGGTGGCTCTCGACCCGGGGGAGTGGTACCGCGGCGCGATCCGCATCTCCGCGGACCGCGTGAGCTTCCTGTTCGGCCCGGCCGATGGCGAACTCGTCGAGGTGGGAGCCGTTGACCGCCCGGCCTCCTGGACCGGTCCGGCAACACTCATCATCGGCAAGGGCTACATGCCGGAGGGAGGCAATCCCGACTTCGACAACAACTATCACCAGGCCGGCGCCCACCGCCGAGTGGAGTTCGACAACCTGGTTGTCGGAGACCCCGCACCACTCGCGCAGCAGTTGGCAGACAGCGCCGCACAACGCGTTGCGGGCGTGGCGCACGACCCGCAGTCGCTGCAGGTCGCGTTCTGGCCCAATACCGCCAACCCGGCCACGACGGAGACGCTGTGGCTGGCGCCCGAGGTCTATCAGCGCCTCTGCCTGATCTACTCAAACACCGACAAGCTCAACGCCGCCCATGACTTCGCCGTTGGGCTCCGTATGCCGCCGGGTATTGAGCTGCGGGAAGTCACCTTCGGGGAGGTCCCCGTCAACGTCGAGCGCGCGCAGGGCGACGGTTTCACCGAGTACACGCTTCGGCCCGAGGGCTACTCGATCCCCGCCGACCATCACGGCACACAGCTCGAGGACCCCGCACAGCCGGGCTGGTTCAACTGGCCCGTCAGTGCCCGGACGCCCGGTATGTTCATCCACTGTGTCGCGTCGAAGCAGGCCGACGGCGGCACGATCGCCGCGCGGGCGACGGCGCGCTCCGGCGCCGGCCCCTGGCACGAGATGACCGTCGCGATAGTCGACCCGCTCCCGGAGTTGCTGCCGACGCAGGAGCGCGACCTCGGCCTGAGCCTGTGGGACGGCCACGTCGCGCATCCGGGTCCGAGCGAGGACGTCGTGTCCGATGAGACCCTCGCGCTGTACGCCCGCCTGGGCGTCAAGCGGATTCATATCAACCACCGCAACGCCGGCACGCTCGTCCCGGCGGCGAAGGCCCACGGCATACAGCCCTTCCTGACCTCCTGGTGGCACTACTCCTGGCAGAACCCCGCCGATTTCACCCCGACTGAGCAGGAGAAGGCGAGCGTCTCCACGACCCCCGGCGCCAACTTCTGCCCCGTGATCATCGCCGAGGGCAGCGGCACATACGGCCAATTCCTGCAGACAATCACCGAGAAGATGCAGGAGCACGCGTGGGAGGGCTACATGCTCGACTACGAGTGCAGGATGCCGCTGTGCTTCTGCGACCGCTGCAAGCAGGCATTCATCAACTACACCAACCTCGCCGACGTGAACTGGCCCGATGATGTGAAGAAGGACGCCCGCTACTACAGGCAGTGGATCGACTTCCGCTGCCACCAGGGCGCCTTGTATGTCAAGTCGATCCGCGATGCCGCCTACAAGGTCCTGCCCGGCTGCCCGATTCAGGCCTGGGTGGCGGGCTATGACTACAACGGCACCATCGAGAGCGCGACCATCGACGTCTCGAAAGCCTCCGAGTACATGACTGAGCCGGAGATCCCCCACTACACGCTCCCCGGCGACTACTCGGATATGTGGACCGCGGATGTCGGCATCGGCAGCATCGAGGCGGGAATCGCCGCCGTCGAGGAGTCACTGCCCGTCGTGAACAGGCCGATCATCTTCTGCTCGTCGATCATCTACCCGATGGGCTCGAAGACGCCGTGGAGCGACCCGCAGTTGCTCGATGTGCAGATCCAGACGATCATCGCCGCGGGGGCGCGTGGAGTGTCGTTCTGGGGCGGGCACTTCACCGGCGCTACAGATGGCCGCTACATGCACAAGCTCATCAAGTGGCACAACCTGCTCGTTCTGGCCGGCGACTACCTCTGGGAGGGCACACGCGACGATTCGCTCGCGCAGGTGAGTGATGAGGATACGAAGACCCTCAGACGCTTCGTCTGGAGCCTCGGGAATCGTCGCCTGCTGGCATTGACCAACCTCACGCAGGAGGGCAGAAGCGTCACCGCCGGCGTGCAGGGCTGTGGCACGCAGGCGCGAAACCTCCTCACCGGCGAGTCAGTCGATCTATCCAAGCCGCTCGATGTCCCCGCGCTGGATGGGGTGTTCATCGTCCTGGACGCGAACTGATGCCCGGCCACGCGTGAGCACGAGACGTCGGAGGGGCTGGCCGAGCGACCCCGGTGCAGTACCCGGGAGGAGCGAGACCAGCCCGCGGGTACCACGCGGTCGTGGATGGCCAGATGTGTTACCTATGTCTTGTCCGGATGTGTTACCCATGTCCTGTCTTAGAACATTGGCCGGCCCCTCCGACGACGCCGTAACCCGGCCACGCACTCGCAGCCGACAGCAGCGGCGCCCCCAACAACTCCACAGGAGGACCCATCATGTTCGACGCCGAGAGGATAGCAGCCGAGTTCTGCGAGTTCGTCCGCATACCGAGCATCTCCGCCCGCGAGAAAGCGATGGCCGAAGAGCTGCGCGAGCGCCTGCAGGCCGTCGGTCTGCCCACATGGTATGACGACGCCCAGCGCCTTGTCGACGGCGAGATCGGCAATCTCTGGTCGAGAATCGATGCCACCGCCGGGGGCAAGCCGACGATCCTGCTCAATGCCCACATGGATACCGTCACGCCCGGCGAGGACATCGAGCCCCATCGCGACGGCGAGCGCCTCTGCAGCCTCGGCGATACTATACTCGCCGCGGATGACAAGACCGGCGTGGCCGAGATACTCGCCGTAGTCCGCGAAATCGTGGCGAACCCCTTCCCGCACGGCGATATCCTCGTCTGCTTCACCATCGCCGAGGAGACCGGCCTCAACGGCGCCAAAGGCATCGACTATGACAGCTTCTCGGCCGATTGCGCGCTGGTGATGGACGGCGGACGCACGATCGGTCAGATTTGCGTCGGCGCGCCCTCCGCGACACGGATGGTCTATGAGATTGCCGGAGTGGCCGCCCATGCCGGGGTCCGGCCGGAGGCGGGAGTGAGCGCCATCAGGGCCGCTTCGACTGCGATCGCCGGTATGCGACTGGGCCGGATCGACGAGCAGACCACATCCAACATCGGCATCATCGAGGGTGGGCGCGCGCCAAACATCATCCCGGCCTCCTGCCGGTGTGTGGGTGAGGCCCGCAGCCATGATGAGGACAAGCTGATGCGCCAGGTCGACCACATGCGGCGCTGCTTCGAGGAGGCCTGCTATGCCGTGGGGGCCACGCTCAGCGTTGATGAGGTTTCATCATACCGCGCATTCTTCCTGCCGAACGAGCACCCGCTGGTAGCCGCTGCGATGGCGGTTGCCACAGAGCTGGGCCACGAGCCTCAGCCGGTCCGCGGCGGCGGCGGCAGCGATGCGAATGTCTTCAACGAGCACGGCATCCCCGCCATCATCATGCCCACCGGTAGCGCCGACCCGCACACACTCGAGGAATCGGTCAATGTCGAGGACATGGGCCGCTCCGCCGACTACCTGCTGGCGGTGATCAAGAAGCTGCAGGGCTGATCCACCGATCGTGATGAGGCCCGTCCGGCAACGGCCGGTTGCACGCAGCAGGAGTCACGGGCATCCCCCTCGAACTACCTATATGTATCGCGTGTGTGATGGTGGCGGTGCCGTATAGCTCGCAGGAGGTGCGTCATGCGCGATCGCGCGGTCGTGGGTCTGTCGGTCCTCGTCTTTTCGTCCTTCATTGTTTGCTTCGTCGGCTGTCACGGGGGGAGTGACAAGCCCGCGGCGGTCGCATCAACGTCCTCAGTCTCTACCGAAGCAGTGCTGCTCATCGGTGACCTTGACGGCAACGGGCTGCCCGGCGTCGCCGATGCCATCGGCATGCTCCGCATGGTCGTGGGTCTGCAGCCGGTCGACCTGTTCGCCGACGTCGACGGTGACGGTACGGTGGGCGTCGGTGACGCCATTGCGATGCTCCGCTGCGTCGTCGGACTTGCCCCCTGGCCGATTGGCGTGATCCCCGAGCCGGTTGACGAACAGGGCGGCACTGTGACGACCTCCGACGGCAACGTCACGCTCGAGATCCCCGCCGGGGCGCTCCAGGCCGAGACTGATGTCTCCATCTTCCCACAGCTCGTTCGCCCGGCTGCCAACGGCCTGGTACCGGGGACGTGCTACGAGTTCGGCCCCGCGGGCACGCAGTTCTCCCAGCCCGTCCAGGTTGTAATCTCGTACTCGGAGGCAAGCCTGCCACCGGGGTGCCAGGAAGACAGCCTCGTGCTCAACAAGGCGGTCGGAGACACCTGGGAGCCTGTCCCCGGCTCGCAGGTCAATGTCGCGGATGACACCGTCTCGGCCCCGCTGAGCGGCTTTAGCGTCTACGCCATCATTGGTGAGGTTGCCGCCGGGTACCGACTCGCCGACCTCGAGGGTGACTGGCGCTTCCAGATGCTCACATCAGGCGATGCCCCGCAGTGGACGGGGTGGGCGCGCGGCACACTCTCCATCAACGCGACAGGCAACGCCCAGTGGACCCACATCGAGCGGAGTGACGGCAATGCCGTACTGCCGCCCGCTTCTGCATTCGGCCTCAGCGCTGACGGCACGATGACATGGCCGGCCCAGCCCGGACGCGCCATGCACGGAACTCTGTCACCCGACCGCAACTGCTTCGTCTGGACGATGACTGATGGCGGAAACGGCTACCTGCTCGGCATAGCCTATCGCCAGGGCGCCGGCTTCGGCAACGCCGACTTCGTCGGCCGGTGGCTCATGCACGCGCTCATCACCGGCGATGCGCCGCAGTACATTGGCTGGTGCTACGGAGCGCTGAACATGGACGCCGGCGGCAGCATGGTGTGGGAGTACCACATCAGGAGCAGTGGGAACAACTCCCTCCCGGCGCCCGTCACCGCCTCGCTCGCCGCGAACGGCGCCATCTCGATGCCGAGCCTTCCGGCCAACTACCGGGCAGGCGGCTCGATGGCCCCGCACAAGCAGCTCTACACAATCTCATTCGTTGACGGTGGCGGTGGCTGGCTGATGGGCATCCAGCAACGTGCCGCCCAGGGATGCACAACCGCGCAGATCGCCGGGCGCTGGAGCATGCACGCCATTGTCGAAGGCGACTGGCCCGACTACACGGGCTGGGCGCATGGTATTGCCCGCATCGACGCCGCAGGCAATGTGCAGTGGGAGTCGATGTTCCGCAGCAACGGGGACAACTCTGTCGACTCCGACTTCACGATAGCGATGCAGCCCGATGGCACCTTCACCACCAATCACCCGGGGGCACAGGCGCACGGGGCGTTCAGTCCGGCTAGTGGGTTCGCGTCAATGACAATGAACGACGGCGGCGGTGGCTACGGCCTTGCCGTCATGCAGAAGATCGACCAATAGGGAGTCACACGCGGCCAGGCTCATGCAAACTGCGGCAGCATGTCCACGGAGGCAGCCAGCAGCTCGTCGAGCATCGCCTCCGCCTTCTCCGGGACGATCGCCATCTCGTCGATCATCAACGCCTGCAACGCGAGCTTCCGATCGCCCAGCACTGCCGCGTCGGCGACGTACTCGTGCCACACAAAGCGCTTCTCGAGCATGCCCTTGAGCAACAGCGGCGCGTCTCCCACATGGATCGGCCGCACACCCAGGGAGTCGGTGACGCCCTCGAGTTCCACCTCCGCCGTCGGCGGCAGGTTCGGGATCGCCCACTCATTGGCGACGTTGACGATGAAGACCTCGCGCCTGCCATGAGTGATCGCCGAGATCAGCGCCCCCACACTCTCACTGAGCGCCGGGTTCGACTGCGTCTGGGGCAACACGCGCTCGTCGAGCTGCTCGGAGAAGCTCTGCAGGAACCCCGCGCGCTGCTCCGCCGTCGGCGCGACCTTCTCCGNNGCGTCGTAGCCGTAGTGGTGGGCCTTCTCGATCAGGCCGTAGGGCAACTCATCCTGCCCGCTGATCTGGGTCACGAACGGGTAGAACTCGATGATGTGGTCATCCTGCGGGTAGACGATCTGGTAGCCGTAGAGCTGTGACAGCCGCGATGTCATCTCCGTGCCGTGCACCGGCTCGCGACTGCGCCCCCGCTCCAGCAGTTCGGCGTAGACGTCGCGCCCGTTGTGCCGGATGCGGGTGAGCCAGTAGTAGTGGTTGGTGCCGATCCACACGCACTCCAGCTCGTGAGCCGGCAGTTCGAGGATGCCCGCGGCGTGGTTGCGGCCGCCCTGGACCCCGTGGCAGATGCCGATCACCCTGATACCGGTATGCTTGCGCATCGCCCGGCACAGCACCGCCATGGGGTTCGAGTGGCTGATCAGGATGGCGTCGGGGCAGCGCTTCTCCATCTCCCGGCAGATACCCATGTAGATAGGCAGCGAACGGAAGGCCATCATCATCGCTGCCGGCCCGCAGGTGTCGCCCAGCACCTGGTGGATGCCGTACTTCGCCGGAATGCGCACATCGGCGGCATGGTAGTAGGAGCGCACGACGCCCTGCAAGGCGCCCGCCCCGCCGCCGCCAATCGAGGAGATGGCGAAGTGCGCGCCGTCGACGGCATCCGCGAGGTCGCTCGTCGCCCGCGCGCTGAAGCCGGTGCCGGCCTGCTCGCCCAACCGGCGGGCCATCCCGGCCATGAGTTCGGCCCGCTGCAGGTCGATGTCGTAGAGCACGATCTCCGACCCGCCGAGGTCCTCCTGCACCAGCAGTTCGGGGATCACATGGGTGAAGTAGTTGCTGCCGCCACCCAGGCAGACGATCTTGCGTACCGCGCTCATAGAATCACCTCAGGGGGAGCCCTCAATATGCGCTAACATAAGCATCCAGCGGACCGGCCAGACGTCGTTGGAGGGGCCAG
>DPJP01000056.1 GCA_003542955.1 Armatimonadota bacterium | reverse complement strand
TGCGTGTTCTTCACGTAGGGCTGCAGATTTGTCTTCCAGTTCGACGTGAAAGGGAATGTCTCGTCGTAGTCGGATGTGTACATGAAGAAGGCCAGTCCAAGCTGCTTCATGTTGCTCAGACACGTAGTCTGGCGGGCTTTGTCCCGCGCCCGCGCAAACACCGGGAAGAGAATCGAGGCCAGTATCGCGATGATCGCGATGACGACAAGCAACTCAATGAGCGTGAAACCTGATACGGAACGGCGCGACATGGGGGTCTCTCCTGACACGGCACTGCGGTAGCACGAATGTAACAATCGTAACACTGCCCTGCAGCGGTGTCAAGAGCCTTCTCCGGCCTCCTCCCGGCGGTTGCGAGGGCAGCCGAAGCGGCAGTATACTGGCGCAGTTGGCACACCCACACCGGGGAGGATGCTCTATGGGCAACGGTGCACAGGCCCCAGCGCCCACGTACGCTCTGCCCGCAGACGGCATTGCGCTGAACCCGCGCATCACGCGTCTGCGCGACCGCGCACTGGCGGAGCAGTGGGGCGAGGTGGCCGACCGCGGCGAGATCGTCGAAGCCGTCTTCGCACAGCATCGGACGCAGCCGCGGAAGGTGCAGATTGCCCAGGCACTCCGGGCCGTCTGCGAGCAGATGCCGATCCGTATTGCCGAGGATGAACTCATCATCGGCACGCGCACCGTCCGCGGCTACCCCGAGCATCAGCGGGCCATCGCCGACGGCTCCGCCGAGCCCGGGTACATGATCGCCGACTACCCCCGCGCGCTCAACGAGGGATTGCTTGCCATCAACGATGATCTGCGCGCCCGGTTGGCTCTCTATGACGAGGCCGAGCCGGATCACCTCCGGCACGTGGACAGCCTGCGCGGCATGATGATCGCCTGTGAGGCGGTACTGACTCTGGCCGCGCGCCATGCGGAGGCGGTGGAGGCAGAGGCCGGCCGCACCGAGGACCCGCAGCGGCGCGATGGATTGCTCGAACTCGCCCGCGTCTGCCGGAAGGTCCCCGCGCACCCGGCCGAGACACTCCATGAGGCACTCCAGTCGCTGTGGCTCGTCCACCTGGGTATCTACCTCGAGTGCGAGAACGTCGCCTTCTCACTGGGCAGGATGGATCAGTATCTGCTCCCCTTCTACGAAGCCGACTTGACGGCCGGGCGTCTCACTCGGGAGCAAGCGCTGGAGCTGATCCAGTGCCTGTGGATCAAGCTCTACGAGAATGTCCACGGCGGCATCGGGCATGTCCAGACAGTGACCGTGGCGGGCATGCGGCCCGACGGCGAGGACGGCGTCAACGCTATGACCTGGATACTCCAGGGGGCGACTCGCGAGCTGGAGAACGTCGGGCCCTCGCTCGCCTCCCGCATCCACTCGGGCACGCCGGATGAGTACCTGCACTACATCCTCGACACCATGCGGATGGGCCGCTACATGCCCCAGGTCTACAACGACGACCAGATGGTCCCGGCGCTGGTGAGCAAGGGCATCCCGCTGCAGGATGCCCGGGACTACGGGCTGATCGGCTGCCATGAGCCGACCATCTGCGGCAAGGGCTACTTCCGCTCGGCCTCCTGGTCGGGATATGTGTGCTTCCAGGAGTGGCTGGAGCTTGCGCTCGGCAACGGATGCAAGCTCGATAGCGGCGAGAGCCGGGGGCCGGAGACGGGAACACCGCAGAGCCTGGGCAGCTTCGCGGACCTCTGGGAGGCCTGGCAGGCACAGATGGCCGAGGGTGTGCGCAGCGCGGTCATCAGGGCCAACCGCGGCGAGGTCGTCAAGTGGGAGCAGACACCAAGGCCGATGATGTCGACGCTGACGCGTGGCTGCGCCGAGAAGGCTCTCGATTTCACCGAGGGCGGGGCGCTCTACAACATGAGCGGCTTCCAGGCCTTCGGCTTAGGGACCTGCGTTGATTCGCTCGCGGCGATCCGGACGCTCGTCTACGAGGAGGGTGAGCTGAGCCTGCCCGAACTCGTCGACATCCTCCGCGGCAACTGGGACGGGCACGAGGACCTCCGCCTCCGAGTGAAGCGCTCGCTGCCGCACTGGGGCAATGACGACGACACGGTGGACGCGCTTGCGGTCGAGTGCGTCAGGGCACTGGAGAGTGAGATCGACCGCTATCGCAACATCCGGGGCGGCCCATTCATCCTGGGGTTGTGGAGCTTCTGGCAGCATGTGGGCCACGGCAAGGGCGTAGCCGCCTCGGCAGACGGGCGCAGGCACGGGGAGATGCTGAGCCACTCGATGGGACCCACGACCGGGACTGCGATGGCCGGTCCGACGGCGGCGATCCGCTCGGCGGGCAAAATCGACACCTCGCGCCTGGCCAACGGCGGCTCGTTGCTGCTCGAGTTCGACCCGAGCCTGCTGCGAAGTGAGGCGGGCATGCAGGGCGTCATCACTCTGATCCGTACCTACTTCAGCCTCGGCGGCATCCAACTGCAGCTTTCCAGCGTCTCCGCGGAGGTGCTCGAGGACGCCGTCGAGCACCCGGAGCGGCATCGTCACCTGGTAGTACGCATGGCGGGCTATTGCGATTACTTCACCCGCCAGGATGCGGACCGTCAGGCCTTCATCATCGCCCGGGAGAAACACGGCTCGGTGTGAGGTGCGGAATCCAGCCATCCCGTCCGCTGGAAGGGCCGCAAAACGACGCCGGACGGTGTTGGTCGGCGTCGGAGGCCGGCCCTCGTGTGCCGTTCAGACACCTGTCGCCGGCTTGCGGCGAGATGCCATCAGGGCCAGTCCGGCTTCTCGTGTATCTGTATGGTGAGGTTATTGTAGTTCGGCGGGCCATCGCCCCCGTCCGCCGCTCCCACGAGCCAGTCGCCCCCTTGATAGTCGTCGCTGACCAGCTTGATATCGCTCTTCTCCCAACCGGAGTAGACGTTGCCTGCGTTGTCGACTTTCCTATGGAAGCATCTGATCTCCATGGTTCTGTCGTCACCGCTCACATTCTTCCAATCAAGGTAGTGCCCCCGTTCGCTGGGTTCCCAGACATTTGTATACTCGATGAACCCAACCTGCCTGCCCTCACAGTGGAACTCCGCCCTCTGCAAATAGTGTGCATCCTTCTTGACGCTGAACCTGTACTCCCTCTGGTTGGACATCTTGTACCCGAAGACTTCCATCTCTCTCACCCTCGATTGGTGGCTTCCGCGCCCCACACTCGGTCGACTGTGCTATGCATTCACCTCGCCAACAGCGCAGACCTGCCTCCACTTGTCGCGCCCGCCTGGTGGTGGCCGCCTCGCCCCCGCGTCCGCGATAGCCAGCGGGCAGAGCACAAGGGTGTGGGCCGTCGCGTCCTGCCTCGTTCGCGCTTGCAGAGGAAGCGTGCGCATTTGTGCGCCCCCTCCCCGTGCTCGGCCCAACAGACCCTCCCTTCACAAAGGGTTTCCCACCAACCGTAGCGAACCCCCCGGTGCCTGTCGACACGCCCTGACGTCGGCATCAACCGACGCCACACGGGCTCCACGCGAGCCGGAGGTTCCCATGATCAGAGTCGGGCTCATCTCAGCCGCTTCCTACGCCCCCACCTTCAACGGTGACGACGTTCCCCGCAAGGCAACCATGACCCACGGGCCCATCTTCTCCTGCTGCTTCAACGGCTACGACCCCGCGCAGCTCGACGCCCACGCCGGTGAGGGCAAGTTTCCCTTTCGACCGGTCGAGCGCCGCTTCGAGGATGTGCGCGCAGTCAAGATCTGGGACCCGGTGCGCGAGGCCGCCGAGCATCTGGCCGCCATCGTGGGGATCGACGAGGTCTGCGACACACCCGATCAGTGCACCGAGGGAGTGGATGCGGTCATCATCCCCGACGACGGCTCCGGCTGCCAGTACCAGTACGCCGTGGCGGCACTTCAGAAGGGCCTGCCCACCTTCTGCGACAAGCCGCTGGCGATGACCGCCCGCGAGGCGAAACAGATTGCGCAGGTCGCCCTCGACAACGGCGCGCCGTTCATGTCGGCCAGCTCGCTCCGCTTTGTGCCCGATATCCTCGCGCTGCGCGATGATGTCACCGCCGGGGAGTTCGGCGAGGTCAACCTGGCCAGTGTCGCGGGTGGCGGCGACCCCATCTGGTACGGCATCCACGCGCTCTCGATGGCCTACGGCGTATTCGGGCCGGGAGCGGTCTCGTGCATGAATGTGGGCGTGCCGGATCGCAACGTCGTGCGCGTGCGCTATGAGAACGGGCGCGACCTGCTCCTGATCGTTGGCCAGCAGCCGCAGATGGCCGGGGGCTACCAGATCAACCTCTACGGAACAAAGGGCTGGAAGAGCCTCACGCCGAGCCTGACCGACCTCTACGTCTACCTCATGCAGCGCTTCATGGCCCTCGTCCGCGACGGGGAGGTCAGCGTGCCCATCGAGGAGGAGGTCGAGGTCATCGCTGTCCTCGAGGCGGGGCAGCGGTCTCTCGCCGAGGGGCGCGAAGTGACCATCGCCGAGGTGCTGGAGTAGCCATCAACCGTACTGTATGACCTTGGCGAGGACTGAAACGCCCGTGACGCAACGGAGGAGCCACTATGAATATGCCCGCACAGGCGAATCTGAACTGGACCGCCGACGACACGCCCCCCGATCTCGCCGCGATGCTGTGCGCCCTGGGTGAGGAGTACCCGCTGCATGAGACCTCCGCCGGCGACGCCGGGGTGCGCTTCATAAACGAGCCCGACCGTCGCGGCTATGCCATCGAGCGCGCCGAGGGCTCTGTGACGGTGCGCTATGCGGCACTGTCGCAGGCTGGGCGCGCGATCGGCTCGCTGCTGGCCGGGCTGGATCACGACGCCGACTCGGCCCCGGCCTTCGAGACCCTCGGTATTCTGCTTGACTGCGGGCACAACGCCACCGTGACGCCGGAGCACTTCCGCGTGTGGCTGCGGCGGTTGGCGCTGCTGGGCTACAACGTGGCGATGGTCTATACGGAGGCGGGGTATCGCCTGCCGGATGAGCCCGCCTTCGGCTACCAGCGGGGCTCGTACACGCTCGAGCAGATGCGTGCGCTGGATGAGTATGCCGCGACACTGGGCATCGAGATGATCGGCAGCATCCAGGCACTCGGGCACCTGGAGCAGGTGCTCAAGTGGTCACCCTACCTGGGCCTGCGTGACACCGAGCACACACTGCTGGTCGGGGATCCGGGCACCGCGGCGCTGGTGGAGAAGATGATCGCCTTCTGGGCGGAGGCCTTCCGGAGCCGACGCCTGCATGTGGGGATGGATGAGACTTATGATCTCGGGCGTGGCCGCTCACTCGACCTGCACGGTTACCGGCCCGGCCTCGAGCTGTATACCGAGCACCTGCAACTGGTCGCGCAGACGTGTGAGCGCCACGGCATCCGGCCGATCGTGTGGTCCGATGTGCTGTTCAAGCTCGCCGGCGGGGCCACGCATTATGACCAGAGCACTCGCATCCCCGAGCAGATCCGCTCCGCGCTGCCGCGCAACGTGGACCTGGCATACTGGGACTACTATAGCCCCGACCAGCAGCACTACAGCGACCGCATCGAGGCCCATCGCGCCCTCGGCTACGAGCCCGTGATGACCTCCGCCGTCTGGAGCTGGCCCACGCCGTGGCACAACTGGCGGCATACCGAGCAGTTCGGCGGGGCGTGTGTGGCTGCATGCCGCGCGGCCGGTGTACGCGAGATGGTCTTCTCGATGTGGTCTGATGACGGGGCCTTCTGGGACATGGACTCCTCACTGGCCGGCGTCACTCTCATGGCCGAGCACTGNNCTACGGTGACGGCGGTGTCGACGAGGCGGCGCTTGCGGGGCGCTTCGCCGCCGTCTGCGGGTCGGACCTGGCGGCCCACTGCGCCGCATCGCGCATCAACGATCGCCTGCAGGTGTGCAGCGTGCTGTGGGATGATCCCCTGCAGGCCACATATCTGCGCCATGCGGCCCGCGAGGGTCTCGACGCGCTGCGGGATGCCTCCGGGCATTACCGGGATGTGGCAGATGAGCTTGCGGGTCGGGAGGACGATGCCTCAGCGGGTGATCTGGGGCATGCGCGGATCGTGGCGGAGTTTCTGGCGGCAAAGACCGCGCTCGCCGCGCGGCTGTTCGATGCCTATGACGCGGAAGACCATGCAGCGCTGCAGGCGGTCCGCGCCGACGCGGTTAGCATTGTTCCACTCATCGAGACGCTGGCCGAGTCGTTCCGGCGGCGCTGGCTGGCCTGCTGCCAGCCCTTCGGGCTCGAGGTGCTCCAGGTGCGCTTCGCGGGGCAGGCCGCCCGCTACCGCGAACTCAACAGGCGCCTGGGTGAGTACCTGGCAGGGGAGATAGAGACCATCGCCGAGATCGAGGAGGCGAAGCGGGGGGCCTACCTGCCGGCGCGCTCACTCAGCTACCGGGCGCTGGCCAGCGGGGCGCGAGTTTTCTGAGGCGGCAGTTCCACCCCAACCGCTCACCCACACACGGAGGAGTGCACGATGACACACCGGATCGCGTTTCCGTTGTTCTGTTCACTGCTTGGGGTGATAGGCATGGCTCAGCCACCGACTGAGTTGGCGCCGACCAATCCCGGCTTCGACGAGGGTGTGCAGGGTTGGGCGCTCGTGAAGCCGGAGAATGCCTCGCACGATGCCGCTATCGGCCGCACTGCCGCGGGGTCGGTCAAACTCAGCGCCGAGGACCAGTTCCACCCATACGTAGCGCAGTCGATCCGTGACCTCCACGGCGGGGCCGCATACACGCTCAGCGTCTGGGCGCGTGGTGTCCCCGGCGGGCAGGCGGAGGTGGCACTCAAGATTGAGTACTACAATGCTGCGGGGGAGAACACCAGGGGGCAGTACTCGAATGCAATCACGCTCGATAGCGACCAGTGGCAGCAGATCACTCTCGAGGCGGTAGCCGACCCGGACACCAACCGCGCCGCCCTTCTCCTGCGGTTGATGTCGGCGGGGGAGGCCTGGTTTGACGATGTGACCTTTGCGATGACGAAGGAGCCCGCGCCGGTTACCACAAACCCCGTCCGGGTGGCGGTCGAGGCGGGGCAGGCCACCACCGTGCGAGCCGATGTACGTCTGCGCGATGCCTGGGACGGGCAGCAGCCGCAGGCCGCTATCAGCAACGCAGATGGCGCAGTCATCCCCGGCGCAACCGCCGAAGCTGTGGCGGGGGAGAATGGCCTGGTGAAAGTCACCGCGGAGGCGCCCGCGTTGCCTGCCGGCGACTACCTGCTGAAGCTCACCTTCGGCCCCAACTCCGGGACGCTCAAGCTCTTCGCCTGCGAGTTGCGCAAGCCCGCCAACCTCACCGACAGCGGCACACTGCTCGTCGGCGGGGAGCCGTTCTTCCCCATCGGCGTCTACCATGTGAGCCAATCCGAGTACCAGATGCTTGCCGAGCACGGCTTCAACGCAGTGCAGGGCGGCAATCCGACGGCACTCGAGGACTTCGGGAAGCTGCTTGATGAAGGGCTACGCACCGGCATCATGATCGATGTGCCGTTCTACACCGGCGGCAAGGTCGCAGCGAACCTCCCCAACAGCCTCGAGAAGATCGCCGCCTTCAGGGACCACCCCGCCGTGCTGAACTGGAAGATCATCGATGAACCCGATCTGCGGCCCGATGTCATCGATGAGGTCGCCGGGGCCTACCGCGCGATGCGGGCGGCGGACGACGCCCACCCGGTTCTGCTGACCATCGCCAGTCCATCTCACTTCCCATACTGCGTCAACTTCTGCGACATGCTGCAGGTGGACCCCTACCCGCTGCCGCGCAACCCGCTCACCCAGGTCTCTGACACCGTCAGGGCGGCGAAGGCCGTGCTGCGGCCGTGGCAACACCTGACGGCCGTTCTGCAGTGCGGCTGGGTCATGGATCGGGACAGGCCCGCGAACCAGCCGACCTACGATCAGGCGCTGTGCATGGTGCACCTGGCACTGATAAACGGCGCCAGGGGCATCTTCTGGTACTCGATGCATGATCCGGGCTGGGACCTGAGCAAGACCCCGCTGTGGGAGCGCATCAAGGAACTCAACTCCGAGACGGCGCGGCTGGGCCAACTGGTCATCACCGGCGAGCCGCTGCCGCCGGTCACCGTCGACAACAATGACATCCAGGCCGCGGCGTGGGAACTCGACGGCCGCACGCAAGTTCTCGTGACGAACCCGACTCCCGAGCCCCGCGTGGCCACTTTCACACTGCTGCAGGGAGTGAAGGGCTGTGAACTCCTGCGCGGAGACGGCGAGGTCGAGATGGTCGGTGGAGCGGTGAAGGTGAGCCTCCCCGGCTACGGCTGCGCGACGATGGGGGTGAGGTAGGGCGGGGGAGGCCTTTGTCTGGCTGGAGGGACGAGCCGAGGGCCGTCGCGCTGGCGTCTGCGGGACGGCGGGAGACTCGCCCGTGTGTGCCCCTGCACTTGATGAGATCGGGGGCACATCTTCGATCTGGCTCTGCTGCAAAACCCCTCTCACGTATTGGTGAAGGCAACGGCTGGGGTCACATCTTTGNNTGACGTCGACGCCGGAGGTCTGTCTCCCCCGACACCCGACACCGGACAGACGAACCCCACTCCCACAGAGGCTCATCGCATCAGACGCCGGCAGTGTCACGAGATCTGATGCTGCCGCCACCTCCTCGCCCCATGATTCTCCGGCGTCGACGTAGAACATTGCGCGATTCAGTGCGTCATTGAGACGCGGACACAGATTCGCGCGAGCCCCGAACGCAGGCGTTCGCGCTTCGCTCCCGGCGGCCGTAGGACCCGCTGCCTCGGAGCGCGAAAGGGTGTGAGACATGGCCAGGGAAATCGTGCTGTTCTCGAGTGAGGAGCGGACCGACAGGGCGCGGGTGACGGCATTCCTTCGCGAACTGGCCGACCGCATCGACCAGAATGCAGTAGTTCTCAGGAAGGGGCAGGATGAGCATTCCGTCGACATTCCTGACGACCTGGTTCTCGAAGTGAAGCTCGAGGAGGAGGCCAAGGGCCAGGGCGTCAAGTACAGCCTCGAAGTTGAGCTTGAATGGACGCCGGGCGGCTCTGGTGGCGGAAGCGTCAGTCTTGGCTGACGCCGCGCAACAGGTCACCTGGGCATCGTGAACGGGAGACTGAGTATTGGGACGGGGTCACAATCCGCAATGTGGTGTAGTCACGACTGATCTGCATGAGAAGATACCAGAG
>DPJP01000349.1 GCA_003542955.1 Armatimonadota bacterium | reverse complement strand
TGCAGTTCATCCGTTCGTTCGTCCGTTACCCCCCACCCCCCGGGGACGAGCATGGAGACCGTCGCGCGGTCGCGGGACGGGACCGGTTGCGCTCATCCGTGCCATCCATGCGGCCCTCCCCGGCAGGAAGGCGAGCCGTCCCCGGTGAAAGGTGCGGCGACCTGCCAATGACGCGCCGGGGAGACGAACATGACTGCGGGAAGCGAGACTCAGTTGCACGCCGGGGCGGCAAAGGTGGACATCTCGCCGGAGGTCGGCATCCAGATAGCCGGCGACATCGGCCGCAGGCGGCCCTGTACGGGGATAGCAGAGCCCATCTACGCCCGCGCACTCGTGCTCGAGCAGGCAGGTCGGCGCTATTGCATCCTGTCACTCGACGTGCTGGCCATCGACACCCCGTACGTGGATGAGATCCGCCGGCGGGCGGAGGATGCCTGTGGTCTGCCACCCGAGGCCGTGATGGTCCATGTCACCCAGAACCATGCGGCTCCCAGCATCGGGAATCACTTCTGCCGCGACACGTGCGAGCTGTTCCCGGCCGAGCACCAGTGGCTGCGTGGGGGAGATGAGCGCTACAACGAGCCCGCCGTCGCGGGGGCGGTGTCGGCGATCGGGGAGGCGTTGGCGCGCCTGGAGCCGGTGGGTGTCGCGGTGGGCCGCGCCATCGACGGCCGCGTCGCATTCAACCGGCGCTACGTCGCGCGCGACGGCTCGGTCCTCTGGCAGCCCAGAGACTGCAACCCGAGCATCCTCCATGTCGAGGGCCCCACCGACCCGGAGGTGGGCATTGTCACCTTCACCCGCGAGGATGGCACGGTGCTGGGCACACTGCTTCACCACACCTGCCATCCGGTGCATGGTTTCGGCGGCAATGAGGTCATCGGCGGTTGGCCGGGCGCGTGGTGCACGCAGATGGAGGAGCACTTCGGCGCCGGCTGCACGGCAATGGTGATCAACGGCTGCTGCGGGAACATCCACCATGTCAACTTCCTCAGCCCCGAGCCGATGCCCGACCATCGGCAGGTGGGGCGGATGCTTGCGGAGTCGACACACCGGGCGCTGGCGAGCATGACCCCGCTCGATGCCGCCGAGTTCGCCTGGACCCGGCGTGTGCTGCCCGTACCCCGCAGGGAGATACCCGACGAGTTGCTGGCGGAGGCGAGGCAGATGCTCGACGACCACCCCCAGCCGCTGTGGAAGGACGAGATCCGCGTCGAGTGGGACTGGGTCTACGCCGTGGGTATCATCGACATCGCGGATGAGCGAACCACCGACCCCGACTACCCGTACGAGTTGCAGGCGGTGCGCATCGGCGAGTTCGCCCTGCTGGCTTTGATGGGCGAGCCATTCGTAGAGGCCCAGTTGGCCATCAAGCTGGCCTCGCCGTTGCCCTACACGCATGTCGCGCACATGTGCAACGGCTACCTGGGATATGTGCCGACGCTGCGGGCGTTCTCGGGCGGGGCGTATGAGTGCCGCACGGGCCGCGGTTCGCGCCTGGTGCCCGAGGCGCTGGATATGGTCGAGGGGGCCTCGGTGGAGCTGCTGAGGTCGCTGCATGAGATGGGGTGAGCGTTCCGAGTGTGGAAGGACAACGCGCGTGAGACGATGGGGAGGTTGACGGCGCTGGCCCATCGCCGGATGCCCGACCGAATCCTGGCCGCTATCTCGACGCCGATGCCAACATGGCAACGCCTGGTCGATGAGCGCGGGCTGAACACCGAGCAGNNGCCCGAGGCCGCCTCTGCCAGATGACCTCGACCTGCTTTTCGACCTCGCGGAGGCCTCGATGGAGGATCGCATGGCTGTCGAGGACGACACTCTACCCTCGGTGAGCCCCAACTCGCAGTACGGCGACTACATCTTCGGGGCGCTGCTGGGGGCCTCGATCGACTTCTACGGTACCGGCGTGCACACATGGTCATGGACCGAGCCCGTCATCACCGACTGGGGCCAGCTCGACGGCCTCGTGTATGACCCCGAGCGTGAGTGGACGCGCCGATGTCTGGGCAATCTCAGATACGGCATCGAGCGCGCCGGAGATCGCTACGCACTGGGCTGCCTGCTGGCGATCGAGGCGCTCAACCTGTGCGTGATGCTGCGGGGCGCGAGTGCGGCCTACCTCGATGTCGTTGACCACCCCGATGAACTGCGCCGGCTGATGGCTTTCGGCGTCGAGTTCATCGAGCAGTTCACGCGTCTGCAGCGCGAGGTAATCAGAGAGCACAACGATGCAGTGCTCGATGACCCGGAGTACGCCGCGGTCTGCCCCAACCACAGCGGCATCTCGCTGAGTGTGGACGCGTATGACCTGTGCCATCCCGATGTCTACAGACGGATGGGGCGCGAGTACCAGGCCGACCTCATTGAGCGGTGTGGCTGGGCCTCCTACCACATTCACGGTGACGGGCGCCATCTCATCTCCGAAGTGGCAACGCTGCCGAAGATCACGCGCATGAACATCCAGGACGACATGCACGAGGTCCTGCCCCGCGCGTTTGCGGTGCGGGCAGACCTGCGGCGGCAGACCGGCGATGTGCCGCTGCACGTGGCGTGCACGCGCGAGGAGCTGCTGGAGGGCATTGCGAACCGCAGCCTGCCGGGCGGAGTGATGTACACCACGTCGGCGGACTCGGTGGCAGAGGCCAATGAGATGATGAAGCGGGTGCGGGACTACGAGGCGCCGGATGAGTTGGCGGCCGGGGCGCTGTGACGCTGCCCGACAGGAGCAGCGATGGCACCCGTGGGCCGACCTCGCTGACGCGCGTCCCTGAGCAACGGGGCCTGCCTCGTGACGCTGCCCACACAGCCGGGCAGCGTCCACTCGTGAGGCCCCTCCCCGTCCCCATGGTGGGGGCGTGGGCCGACCTCGGGCGCGCGTCCCTGAACAACGGGGCCTGCCTCGGGCGTCCCGCGCAGGCGGGCGTCCCGCGCCTGCGGGATGAGGCCCCTCCCCGAACCGGCAGGGGCGAGGGGCGAGGGGTTAGGGGCGAGGGNNCTGCGGGATGAGGCCCCTCCCCTCAGCGGCTCACCCTCGCCGTGCTGATTGCGCTCACCTGCGTGCCGTCCTCCGTGCGGCAGGTGATCGTGCACAGGTACATGCCTGACGGCACCATCGCGCCGGAGGCGTTCCGCAGGTCCCAGGTCGCCAGGTTGATGCCCGCGCTGCACTCCCCGCAGGGGATGCTCCTGATCAGCCGCCCGGAGATGTTGCGGACCTGCACATCCACCGCGGCATCCGCCGACAGCGTGTAGCTGATCGCCATCTGCCCGCCGTTGGCCTGCTGGGTGCTCACGCCGCCGACGGTGAGCGTCTTGCCCGCCGCCTGCTTGACCTCGATGCGGAAGTACCTCGATGCGGTGTCGGTGTACTCGTAGCCGTGCACGGTGCGGAGGTTGACCGACTTCCCGGCTGCCTGATCATAGAGCCTGAT
>DPJP01000058.1:2766-7497 GCA_003542955.1 Armatimonadota bacterium | reverse complement strand
GGGGCCGGGGGGTGAGGCAGGTCTGCTCTACCCCACCACCCATATCCGGGCGGGGCCGCTCAGCCCTGCAGGTCGCGTCTCCTTGCCGTAGAGGTTCGCGATGGTCCCGGCCACCTCGACGGCGATCTGGTTGTCTCCCGATCTCAGGAACTCAGTGATCTCGACCTCGAAGGGCTCCCAGAGGCGCACCGCGGCTTCCTTGCCGTTGACCAGTACACGCGCGCAGTCATGCGGCTCGCCGAAATCCAGGATGAGCCGCTTCGAGCCCCCCAACAGCTCCCCGGGGATGCGCACGCGCGTCGTGTACACCCCGATGCCCGGCAGATGCGGGTACCCGCGTTCGGAGAAGAGACCGTCCATCTCGCGTGCAGGCGCGCCAAGCCTGCTGCCGACGCTCGTGAAGTCACCCACCAGGTAGGCCGGCCAACTGAGCGCCTCGAAGGGCTCCAGCAGCGACACTACGCAGACCTGCAACTCGTTGCTGCCGAGTTGGAGCAAGTCCCCGATCTCGGTGGCGACGAAGTAGGGGTCCTGCCACTCCGCGGGCTCGAGCGGCGGAGCCTCGGAGCCGTTGACGTATATCTCGATATTGCGTCTGCCGCTCAGGAAGCCCCCATGAGAGGGGAGGTACTGGCGGACGTCGTCGAGCACCAGCTTCACCGGCCCGAGCTGGGTGTCGACGTCGAATGTGGTGAAGTAGGTGTTGACCCGCCCGGGGGTATCCTGGAGCTGCAGCTTGCCGCCGGCGATACGGTCATGGGCGATGAACTGCCACCTGTCGAGGATCGCCACATTGCCGCCGCGCGCCTCGAAGCGCCAGGTCGGGCCGAGGTCGATAGTCGTCACGACCTCCGGCGCCCCGACGCCCTCGGAGGGCACCATCTCGGGCCGCGCGCTCCGGTCGAGAACAAAGGCCCGCGCCTCCCCCGGCTCGAGGTCGANNCAGTGGCGCGGGAGCGTACTCACCGGTCTCGAGGTCGAACTCCTCGAGCGCGGCCATCCCGCCTACGCGCACTTTCGCCGCCTGTCGCTGCTCACCGCGGTTGCACAGGAAGTAGATTTCGAGGTTGCCATCCCTCCGGTGACTGCAGACGATGTCGCGGTGGTCGGCTTCGTCATCGGCCTTGATGACAACATCCGGGGCGATCAGCCCACCGATGACCTTCCCCAGCCACTCGCCGCTGACCGGCAGGTCGGAGAACCACCTGGCGACCCCGCCGGCCTCGCTCTCCACCTCCATGTCGACTTCCTTCTCGTGCCCGAAGATGTCGGCGCCGGCGGCAACGCCGAAGATCTCGCCGATGAGCGTTCGCAGCGCTTCATCCTGGTCGCGCTCCGTTGCCGTGCGCGGCAGTTGGCCCAAGAACAGAAGCTTGCCGCCGGCGTCGAAGAGATCGCGGAGCTTCCGCGCCGCGTCTACCGACATCACCCGGCAGTCGGGCACGATCACCAGCGGGTAGTCTTCCCGCGAGGTGGCGAAGCTCATTCGTCCCCCTGCCGTCAGCGCGCGGGCGAGCTGGGCGTCGTTGCACACATCGTAGTCGTGATGCAGCCGAAGCAACTCGTCGGTGAGCATATCGAGCAACTGCTCGCATTCGAGGTTCGTCTGCAGCTCGCCGTTGCGCCAGGAATCGACGTACATCGTCTCGACCGGCAGCAGCATCAGTGCATCGGCGACGTGGTGCCCCGTCGCCTGCAGCAGGCATACGCGGGCGGCATAGTCGGCGAAGTGCCGGTACCATGGCCAGTAGCCGTTGTGATAGAAATCCGTGGGCGGGTAGTCGCTCTTGCGCATTCCCGCGAATGAGTAGTGGAAGGCATGCGGGATCAGCATGTTGCAGCCGAGCGCACACATGAAGTTCATGTTCAGCTTCTGCTCGGGCAGGCGCGACTGGTGTCCGCTGCCGCCGAAGGCCTCCGCACAGACGCGTGGACGGCCTTCGATGTGAGCCGAGGATGCCGCGCACTTGGCCGAGAGGATCCGGGAGGGTGTGGCGCCGTGGCCGAGGTAGTCAAAGCCCGGCCGGTCCATCTTGCCCAGCAACGCCATCTGGTCGCCCTGGC
Source organism: Armatimonadota bacterium (assembly GCA_003542955.1). GTDB lineage: Bacteria > Armatimonadota > Zipacnadia > Zipacnadales > UBA11051 > UBA11051. Next base: position 5,433 of record DPJP01000058.1, on the reverse strand, counting down.
TACGCACCTGACGCCACAGCGGGTCCTCGAGCGTGTGGCCGATGAAGTCGAGTGAGTGCTCCCTGCACCAGTCGCCGAGCTGCCCGTGGTAGTTCTCGACATACCACTTGCTCAGCGCGTGCGCGTAATCAGCCCGGACGCGGGGGGTCTCCTCCCCCACCTCCCAGAGCAGGTGCATCAGGTGCCTGCCCAGGTCATACCCGTGCATCTGCTCGAACCTGGTGAGCATGTCCCTGGTCCAGGCCAGCGTCACTCCGGGCAGGCGGCGCTTCGGCTCTTCGACGGTCGAGGCTATCGACTCGACGCCGAGGTAGCCGTCGTGGATCATCAAGCCCGGCTCGTCGGTGAACATGCCCTTGACCGTGGCGCCGAAGTCCTCGGAGAAGCGCGCGTAGGGCTCATAGGCGAGCGTCTTGAAGAAGTTGACGGCCTCGGCGTTCATGGTGTCGATGTAGGAGGCCTCGAAGAAGGTCACCTTGTCGTGGACGGGCTGCTCCCAGAAGGCTGCCACGAACCAGTGCCCGGGGGGAGCCTGCCAGCGGAAGCGCTCGCCGTCGTAGCGCGTGGTCACATCCCTGGGGTCGCCGGCGAACTGCAGGGGGCCGGGGCCCTCGACGCTGTCGGGCCGCAGGCGGATCGCCTGGATGCAGACGAGTGTTCCCCCGTAGTCGGGCATGCTGACCTGGTAGGTCACACCACCGTTGACGATGACGCTCTGCACGCGCAGGTAGCGCATCCGGTACTCGGGATGCTCGCGTGTCACCTGCCCGCCGTGGGTGCCGGAGGGCCAGTTGTTCTCGTCATACAGCCAGGCCTCCATCCCCAGCGTGCGCATCTCGTCGATACACACACCGATGGCCTCGAGCCACTGCTCCGACATATACTCCGTGAGCAGCCCGTGGCGGGCATGAAGCACCGCGCCGCCGATGCCCTTGTCGGCCATCTCGCGGATCTGCAGACGGAGTTGGCGTTGGTCGAGGTTGTGATTGAGAAACCAGAACGGCTGCATGCGAAAGCTGTTCGGCGGGTTCGCAAACTGCTCGCGGAGTCCTGGCATCAGTGCATCTCACCCTGTCCGGGCCGGCGTAGCGTGTCCTCCGGCTGGATGGCTGTTGACGAGTTCACGGGCCGGGCGTCGGGAGGCGTCGACGCCCGGCTGTGGTCTTCCATATCGCGTCTTGTCTACTTGAGGGAGGCGACCTTCGCCGCCATCGCGTCGATCTCGGCGGTGTCGGCGAGTACGCCCATCTCCAGCGAGTAGCTCCGGCTCTCGCCGGGTTGCAGAACAATCAGGCGGCCCTCGTCGCGGTCCTTCTTGCGGCCCTCGACCAGGCAGTTGGCCGGCTCGAGGCCGGTCACGTAGGTGCCCTCGCCCGGCATCTTCCACTGGATGAAGTACGGCATCTGCTCCTTGTTATACTTCAGATACCCTCCGAAGCCCTGCCCGCCGTTGAAGCCGCGGTTGGCAACGCCCACCCACACGTCACCGTTCTCATCACACGCCACATCGTGGTAGTAGACCCACTCCTCGACGCCGGGGATCGGCGCGGGGAACTCCGCCCATGTGTCGATGTGCGGGGCCGCGGCCGCGTCGCGCGGCTTCGTCTCCCTGGCGTTGACCAGGTACTCGGCGCCCTCCCCGATCGCCGGGTAGCCGAAGTTGCAGTGGTACAGGAACATGTGCTCCTGCGGGGCGAACGACTGGTTCTCGACGACATCCTCGACCCATATCCTGCTCTCGCCGAGCTTGGCCTTCACCGTCCGCCGCAGCAGCAGGTTCGTCCCGAAGATGACCGTCTCGCGTATCTCCCCGTACGCGCTCATCCAGTAATCGTCCCCATCCCACCACTCGCTGATCGAGAGGTGCTTGGCGGGGGTGTTCGACACCCGTCCGTGAAGACCGAGACTGCCCACCGGCTGCCACTGCAGATTCCCGTCGGCATCCATGTAGGTGAGGGGGTCGCCCTCGCTCGAATCGGGGTCCGCGTGCGGTGCCCCGGCCCAGCTCATCCCGCAGGTGCACAACAGCCCCCCGTAGAAGCCGCGCAGCCAGCCGAGCCCGTCAGATTCATAGTACGGCGCCGCGGTGTCGCCGACTGAGGACCGCCAACAGAGAGACTTGCCCTGATAGTCGGCGGAGGAGATATCGAGCGCGCGCCCGGCCAGCGCGGTGAACGTCAGCCCGCTGCCGGTGTGGAACACAACAGCCTCGGAGCCCTTCTCGTTGCCCTCATCGAGAACGACCTTCCGCGCTCCGCAGACCTGATCCATAGACCCGACGTGCCGCAGAATATCCATCTTTGACAGCTCTTGACCGAATAGCTTTGCCATGTCAAATCCTCCCTGCTCAAAGTGCCCCGGCACGCGCATGCGGCCGGGCACGGGATGCTGAGGCCGTCATATCCACTCCATCAACTCACATACTTCCATGTCGGGGGCAAAGGTCCCTTCTTGGGGGTGGAACGGCAGGGGTGTGGGATGTGGGGTGTGGGACGAGCAACGGCAAACGCCAGGGCCGGGGGAGGGGCCGCACGAAGGCGCGCCGCGGTGTGTGCGGCGCGAACGATGTCGGCCCACGTGCGACCCAGGGGGTCATATCGTGAATCTTGAGTTCCCTGCGGCTCAGCCATCATCCAACTGCATGTATGGGGAACTCAAGATTCGGGA
>DPJP01000058.1:0-2735 GCA_003542955.1 Armatimonadota bacterium | reverse complement strand
GTGCCGGTCCCCGTCCCCCTACCGCTCCTCCACGCTGAAGCCCGTATACTGCATCGCGTCCGGGCCTTGCGCCCCGACCTCGATCCGCAGCTCACCGTGCCGGGCCATGTCGAAGTCCTTCCACTCGCGCAGCCACACGTAGCTGCTGTCCAGGCGGTGACCGAACCGCAACGGCCGGAACATGGCCTCGTTCTCAAGGCCAATATCCACCCTGGATGTAGCCACTGCGGCCGCCTTCATCGCGCCGGGGTTGAAGCACCGGTAGAAGAACCCGAAGCGGTAACGGCCCTTCGGAAGGCACACGCTCGTCCGCCAACTGCTGCCCTCGCTGACCTCGATACAGGAGCCCCCCGGCACCGCACGCAGGCCCGACCAGCGCCGCAGCTCGAAGGGCACCGCGCCGAGCTGTTCCTCCTTCGGTGATCGCCGCAGGTCCAGCGTCTCGTCATCGATGACTCGCTCGACCAGGAAGTTGCCGCCGTCCTGCAACCCTGCGTCCACAACCAGCATGTCCAGCGGGCGCACGGTCTGCGTGAACTGCGCCCCTGCGCACGTGAACTGATCCCGGCGCGGGCCACCGAACTCGCCCGTGCCGGAGGTGACGACGCCCTCGGGCAGATACACGGCGCCCTCGCCTTCACTCACCCAGCCGGCCGGCGCATCGCCATCCACCTGGGTCAGGTTGGCATTGGGCAACAGGTTGCCTGCCTCGGCCCACTCGAACTGCCCCTCCGGCGGCCACACGATAGCGCGGTCACGTGTTCGCGGCTGCCAGGGCCGAACGTCGCCCGTCAGCGTGACCCCCAGGTAATCAACCGCCGGGGCCTCGCCCGACACCCCCACCCAGATGGCTCTCTTGTGGACGCAGTTGCGCGGCGGTAGATCAGGGGCCTGCGCGACGGGAATCCACGCCCCATCAGTCCAGTTGTAGATATGCACCTCGCCGGGCGCGCCGAGCGTGACCTCAACGTCGAATGACTCGAGCCTCTGCAGGGGCCCGACCTCCACCTTGAACACCAGTGGCGTGCCGCCGGTGAGCGATTGCCCGTCCGCGTTGGCGATTAGCCCGTACTCGTCGCGAATGCGTTGCGCCTCGAGATTGTGCCCGGTCTGGTCGAGCTTGTTATCCCTGTCGCGGCGGGGCTGCGCCGTCGTGATCGGCTGCAGAGCCGGGTCGCGGGGATCGGGCAGCGTCACGTCCGGCGCGCGATAGCCGTGAACCGAGTACGGATTGCCTGTCGCGCCCATTTGCCTGAGCAGATAGCGCAGCGCGTGCACCGCGATGATCGAGCCGTCATCGGTCGGGTGGATGGTGTCGGCCCAGACGGAGGTCCGTTGCGGGTCGAGCAGGTCCAGAGTGCGGTAGACATCGCCGTAGGGCAGCTTCTCTTCCAGGCAGAATTCGAGCAGGTCCTGCGCGCGCCGCCCGGTGTAGGAGACGGAGCCCCCGTGCGAGCCGCCCGACTCCGCGTCCATGAACGGGACGCCGCTCAAAAACAGCGGCTGAATGCCGGCATCCCGGCAGCGCCTGACGATCTCGGCCAGGCGCGCCTTGAACTCCGCCGACTCCCAGCGGGGGTCATTGACCGTGAACATAAAGCAGGCATATTGCGGCTCGACATCGGCGATGCGCACGCGCCAGCCGGGCTCGAACATGTAGTCCGTGCCGGTGTAGTCCTCGCGCGCGGGCTCGGTCAGGTGCAGCCTGCAGATGCGTTTGACATAGTCGAGGGTCTCGATGGCATCGACGGTGTACTCCTGCGTGCCGATGCGCACCCTCTGCCCGATGTAGGGCCCGGCGTACCAGCCGACACCGTCGCCCTCGACAACCCGCTCGCCGGCCTTGACGCTCACCGTGCCGCCATGAAACTCGGAAAGCAGGTGGGTGGTGTTGCTGCCGCCGACGGAGCGGTTGAACACGCGCAGCGGAACCTCCCATGACATCATCTGCGCATAGTCCATCGCGCCGACACAGCCGACGGTCTGCGAATCGCCGGTGAAGACGATCCGCGGCATCGAGTTGACATCCACTTTCACCTGGGCAGCCATAAGCACACCACCGGAGAGCACCATAATAGGTATGCACAGCCATGATCGCATCGCGTTCACCTCGCATTTGGGTGAGACGTCGGTCAATTCACCGCGGGGGGCTGGTTGGCCTTTGCTGGGGAGGGGCCTCACGAGAGCGCGTCGCAGTCGTACGCGACGCGAGCGAGGCAGGCTCCGGAAATCGACAGCAGGGGTGTGGGACGTGGGGAGTGGGGTGAGCAACGGCTGAGGCGGTGAAGGGGAGGGGCCTGAAGGTCGCGACTCGGGTTCGCTGAGACAAACTCGAACCGCACGAGCCCCTGAGCCCGTTGGTTTGTCTCAGAATCTCAATGTCTCAACGTCTCACATATCTCAGGTTCTCCATGAATAGATTGTGTCATTACGAAGTCTTTTCTATGAAGGCGGAAATGTGCGCCCAATGGTGGAACAGTGGGATTCTGGGATTCTCCCTGAGCCCCAGGGGCTCGTGAGCACGGGGAGTTGTCCCAGCGGGGTGGAACCGACTGCCTGGGTACGCGGTACCCGACGGAGGAACGTACAGGCGAGGGCGCCCCACGCTCCTGGAGACACACTGCGTGGGCCGATCTTCTCGCAGGCGCGGGATGCGGCCCCTCACGTGCCCGGAACCGGTTGAATCGGGGACAGCGACCCATCGCGGCGCCAGGGGCCGGGCTCGGACGACACAG
>DPJP01000429.1 GCA_003542955.1 Armatimonadota bacterium | reverse complement strand
TGCCGGGAACACTCTCCTGGCATGACATCGCCAGGACAAAGAGCCCCATTGCCGCCCAGGGGCGTTCGGTGAGAGCCAGGTGCAGAGCCCAAAGCAGCAGTGGAGCGGCCAGAACCACGGGGTGGAAGTCGAATGTCAGCGCGGCGTAGAGGCCCGGATGAAGCAGGTAGGTGATTGCGAACACTGTCCCGGCCTGCGGGATGCGGTACCACCGCCGGGCCAGCAACGCCACCGCCAACGCCCCGGAGGCAGGCAAGGCGACCTGGGCAAGCAGAAACCACACCGGACTCTGCCACAGCGCGTACAAAGGAACGAACAGGTAGATGATCGGCTCGAAGTGATCGGCGAAGCGGTGCATCACGACGCCACTGTGCCGGATGTCGCATGAGTAGACCAGGCCGCGGCCCTGCAGCGCGTTGTAGACGGCCTGTTCGTAGATGGCCATGTCCTGGGAGTACTGCTGCACGTTCCACCAGGTGAAGATGCTCAGCGAGCCCATCCACGCGGCCCAGATGATTGCGAGGGCAATGGGCGTGCGCCGGTCCGCCAGGGCGCGGAGCATCCACCGCACGGGCCTGAGCCTCAAAGGAGCAATCCAGAGCGCGTACACCACGCCCACGAGCAGCCCGGCCGTGAGTGCATCCCCGAATGCCACCAACTGCGTCGGGACTCCCATGCCGCCGGTGAGCGAGTGCGAGAGTTGGAGACCAAGCGGGGCAAGGCTCAGCGCGGTGTTTCGCAGAGCGCGCGGAAAGTGCTCACCCCGCAGGCAGAATGAGAGCAACGCCCACCCGGCCAGCAGGCAGGCGATCGAGGCAAGCCACCACTCGAGAACCAGTCCCCCACCCGTGCCCCTGGACCCGACACCGGCGCCTGCCCCTGCCACGCAAAGCACATACCACCAGTTCCGCGGCCGTCGGAAGAAGGCGACGGCCGCGGCCACCGGCCGNNTCTTGCTGCATCTCTCGACACAAGCCTCTTCAGTCGCCGACGTCCGCGCGTGCCCGCGCCGGGCCCTCGAACACCCAGAGCAGCGGCACTCGATCAAGCCGAACAGTCGCGCACGGCGTTGCCGACAGGGTCAGCCCCTGCACGGCATCCGGCCACATGGGCGGGTGATTGTCTACGAGGATGAAGTCGGCATCAGGCGGGATGTCGTCCTTGATGAAGAAACTCAGCATGCGGTGCTGGGGCGGTATCTCCCCACCGGCGATCAGCGCATCGATCACGCCCGTGGCAAGCTCGTTGGAGGCGTAGAAGCGGGCATCGGCATTCTCCGGCCGACTCATGAACTCCCGCGCGCCTCCGAACGCATCGCCCCAGTACGTGACCTCCATACCCAGACGAGCGGCGCCATGCAGGCCCAGCGGCGGAGTGTAGTAGGACAGGCAGTAGGGGTAATGCGTCACGCAGCCGACGATGCCGGGGGCGAGGAGCGCCACGGCGGCAGCGCCGGCTGCAAGCACCGGCCGCGCCGTCTCCCCTCCTGCGCGCAGCAAGCCCGCAACCGCAAGCACCGCAAAGCCGACGGCAAACGGGTACACAGAGAGAATGAGCCGCATGCCGCCGTACCGAGTAGCCCCCGGCAGTGCCAGCAGCAGCACGTTCGCCACCACACCCAGGGCGAGGAAACCCGCGGGCGCCGGCAGGCGTCCGAGAGCGCGCCCCGCGATCCCGCCGAGCCCGGCCAGCGTCCAGGTGAAGGGCAGCGTCAGCAGCAGCATCACGACCGGGTAGTGCCACGGCGCAGTCGTCGTGTCGCCGTATGCGGTCCCCAGGTAGGTGGTCCCGATGATGAAGTGGTCCGAGTGGAACGCGACATACCGGGCGAGGCGCCCCAACAGGTCCGGCCACAGCCACGGCCACACTGCAAGGAATGCCAACGGTGCAACCGCCAGCCCACAGACCGCTCTCACCCACCCCCGCGGACGCCGGAACGCAATCCATAGCGCGAAATGGATGAGCAGCGCCGCGGCAGTGAGCTTCGTCCCCAACGCGAGGCCGACAAGCAGGCCGGAAACCAACGCGGGGGCCCAGCGGTTCTGCTGGACGGCGTAGTAGAACGCGCCGGCGGCGAGAAGCGACATCGACATCACGGGCACGTCAAGTGCATGGAAATGCGCGTGGCCGAACACCCGCGGGACCGATGCCAGGCCCAGCGCGGCCACGACAGCCCAGAAGCGGCCGGCCGTCCCGACGATCATCCAGTAGAGCGCACAGGCGCCGATCGCCAGAAACAGCGCCCCGGTCATCCGAGCCCCACCCTCGATCCCCAGCGCCGCACGAACCAGGCGATGGGGTATCACGCCCACGAGCTTCACCAGGCCCGGGTGCATGTCTTGGAGCGCCTCAGCGGCCTCGATTCCGTCGCGCGTCAACACGCCCAGCGGCATCCCGTGCTCGTCGGCAAGACGCCCGGCAAGCCAGGCGTCATAGGTGCGGGTCTTGTTGAGGTAGACCAATTCGTCATAGGTGAAGGGGTACAGGCTGCGCAGTTGAGGGACGAGCACGGCGCCGAGGATGCCCACGCAGATAGCGGCCATCAGCAGAATGTCGGCGCGGCGCAGTGCCGCCGGAGCCACAATCGGGCGGGTGGCAGAGCCCGCCGCGGGCCGTCCGCGTGTCGGCGTCATCGCGGGCCCTGTCTCCGGATTGGGGGCCCGACCGGACGCTCACCGAGGCGTGGCCGCAGGAGCACGGGCGGCACCGTCCCCAGCTCCGAATCGAACCTCGCGGCATCGTAGATGCGCACGATGTGGACGGAACTCGATGTGTTCGGCATCGGCTTGCAGACGAGCGAGAACGATCCCTTCGGCTCGTACTGCTGCGCGAAACCGGCCCTGTGCTTCAGGCAGAAATCCTCGGTTGCCGACACGGCATAGTGCTCGACGGTGGGGTTGTCCCAGCCCGCGGGCAAGTGCTCAAGCAGAAGGGAGAAACCCTCCGGCTCGTGGCACCACAGCGCGATGAGGACGCTGATGCAGCTTGCCTGCTCGTCGATAGTCGCCATGAGCGCGCGGCAATGGTCGGCAGCACCCTCCTTGCCGGTATCTCCGCCGGACGTGGCAACCATGCTCACGTTGTGGTACTCGTATGCGCCGTGGGAAAAGCCCCGAGTAGGCTCGGAGCGCCCACCCGGGCTTCTTAATGCTGCCATCATCCCGGCAAAGGCCGTACCCCCCGTCCCCACCGTGGATATCGCCCCGGTAACGGCATGCATAGCGGACATCCGAATACTGGTGGAGGTAGATGAGCGCGGCAGTCAGGAATGCCGCACCGTCGACATTGGACATGGCCGCCCGCCATGACAGGTCATCGGCTGATGGGTTGTCCCCTCCGACGCGCATACTGCAGACGTTGTACTCGTCGAGCACATTGAGGGTCTTGCCGAAGCCGGCCTCATCCAGCACCGCACGGACCTTGCGCGCCTGACGCGCGAACACGTATGGCCCCTCCAGGTTCCGGTTGTACGAGTGCCATGAGTAGAAGTCCAGCGGCGGATGTCGCGGATCGCGTGAGATCGCGGCACAGAAGTCGCGGCAGTAGGCTTCGATCCCTGCATCGTCGGCTCCGGCCGAACCGGGCCCGCCGAACAGCACGTGCGGATAGTGTTGGCTGGCTGCCGCGGCGGTGGCAGCGTAGAGGGTGTAGAAGCGGCTCAGACCGGGATCTGCTTTCCTGTCCCAGAACCTGTCAATCTGCGGCTCGTTGTAGAACTCCCACAGCCGAATCCGGCTCTTGTGGGGCGTCGCCTGCGCGCAGCCGTAGTGGCCCATAATGTGCATGCACACTTCGACGAACGTATCGGTATCGGGTGGGATGGTGTTGTGCGGGGGCTGATACCAGCTTTCGCCAAGCCTGAACATCACACCGCACCCGGCCTGCTCGATGGCGTCTATGACCGAGTCGGCGCCGGCGAAGTCGTAGTTGGCGGGGTTCACAGGGTCGGCGCCGAAGCCGTGGGGGAAGATGTTCGAGAGGTCAATCAGATCGTAGTAGTCGTGGGTACGAACCAGATTGATCCCCATGGCCCGGTACTGCATGCTGAGGTCGGTAAGCCGGCCCTTGATGTGAGCCGGCCCGGCATTGACGCCGTTCAGAGACGTGACGGGGCCGATCCGGTCCATGCAATCGACGGTGAAGTCGAGTGCCAAGCCGGCCTCCAAGGTCGCCAGCAGGGATACCAGAGCACACAGGGCACGCATCGCTCCGCCTCCAGGCCGTGGCAGTATGGGAACGCACTCTGCAGAGGGGTTCGACCTCAGGGGGGGCTTGGCCTGCCACAGGTCGGCTGATGGGACCGGACCGATGCTGCACACGAGGAAAGCCACCCGGTTAGTCACAGGTGGCCGCAGAAAAAGAGCGCGCACATCCCGCCCTCGAGGATGGATGCGCCAAACCGGTATCCTGGCTCCCAGATCGCTCTACTTGCCCTGCCTTCCCGGTACAGGCTCCAGTGGCATACGGGCGTTCGTCCCTGGTTACAGTTGCGGGGCAGCGTCGGAATCACACCGAACTTCCCGGTTCGGCTCCGGATGGAGCCCCCAATTGTCTGGTGGGCATTATAGCGTCTGGAATAGGGAAGTCAAGCAGAGGCGGACGCGTTCGCAGTCCGTCCCCCAGACTGGAGAAGCCGCCCGAGCGCCGGTATCTCAGCCCTGCGCCTGTGCCTGCAGGAGCAACCTGAGCAGTTCGAGAGTGTCGGCCGCCAATCTGGTCGTCCATTCCTTGAACTCCGCGTCCTGGGCCACGCCGTCGGCGATGCCTGCGTGGCTTGCGGCACGGGTGGCCCACTCAGTCGCCACCCGGACGTCCCCGGCGTCGATGGCCGTCTCCGTCCTCTGCAGCGCGATGAGCGCATGTGCCGCTTCGCTGACAGCGAGGATGTCCGGAAGCTGTGGGGCTGCCTGCAGCGCGCTCGCGATGCCGGGCGCGGCCTGCGCCGCGAGCTGCCCCGCCTGCTGCAGGTCCTCCTTCGAGTAGGCATTGAGCGCAGATACCATCGACTGCAGTGCTGCCGCGTAGACCTCCGCAGGCTGCCGGTTCCCGATGGGCGGCGGCGCCTGGATTGTGGTGGTACCCGCAGCCGCGAGAGTGCCGTTGATGATGAAAGTCACGTCATACGCGCCCGCGGGGAGGACGCCGTCACCACCGGATATGCTGTTGTCGAGCCCCTCGGCGCCGGCGCTGATAACACTGTCGGCGACACTGACGGGGGTCTCGGAGCCGTCGAGTCGCCACTCGACACGCGCGGGCATGTCGGCGGCCGCTGCGACAAAGACATAGCGAGCCGTCAGTGTCAGCGCGCCGTACGGCGTCTTCTCGGTCACGGCAACGGGGCTGAACTCCCCGAGTGAACTCCATGATATCTGTGCCCTGCCAACGGGCGCTTCCGCGGGTGTATGCGCCTGCGTACTCCCGACCGTCGGCCACTGCAGTGTCGGCAGCCTGAACGCGCCGTCGCCGTCGGCGACGGCCCCCGTGAGGGCGCCGCAGACAAGGACCAGTGCCAATGCAGCCGTCAGTGTGCGTATCATTCTCATCTCCATGCCCCCGCCGGGGACTGTGCCCGATCCGGGTCCGAGGCCATCGTTACTTGAACTCGACCGTCTGCAGCAGGTCGGCAAACTCGCCGAGATGCTTGTCATACTCCGATGCCTGCGCGCCGTACAACCACGTGTAAACGTAGTCGGCCGTGGTGAAGAAGAGGAATGCGAAGCGCGCCTGCCGGCCCGCCATCGAAGCGTCGGCCACGCGCATCATCCCAGGCACGCCGGGAGCGATCTGTACGTTGCTCGAGGCGACGGTCTGCAGGTCGGCCGCGCCCATTGCCGGCCCGATGTCACGCATGAACGCATCGGCGAAGACCCCCAACTCACTGCCGACCCCACCGGGCTCCGCATGCCCGAGGATGATCGTCTTGTGGGCACTGGTGAGCACCAGCGGGAGACTGCCGGCATCGCCATCCACCGAGTATCCGGGGGGCATCTCGAAGTAGAGGCCGCTGCCCCCCAGCCTCATCGCGCGGCCCTGCTGCCTGGCGAGGGTCTGTGACACGATTCTCAACGTCGAGTGCTTGCCGCCGGCCTGGATCGCGTTGGGCTGCAGGGAAATGTCCCTCGTGGCGGGGATCGAGGCGATCGGCGGGCNNTAGGCCTGCTTCCAGACGATGACCTTGTACGGTGGAGTACCACCGGCCACATCGACGGAGTACCTGCCGTCGGCATCGGTCCGCGTTTCCGCTACCACAAGACCATCACGCACGTAGTCTGTGAATGGATCCTGCGTGTCCAGCCAGATGTTACCGGACCCGACAATGACGATTGCGCCGAGCAGCGGCTTCTCCGTCGGCCGTACCCCCGGTGCGCCGCCCTGCCACTGCGTGATGCGCCCGGAGATTGTTGCGCCGCACGCGGGTATTGCCGCCCCCGCCAGAACCCCTGCGGCCAGGCACAGCAATGCCCATGTTCTCCTCACCATCAATGCCCCTCCTCAAGCCGTCTGCGTCCCCACCGGTGATTCGGACATGGGGCCGTGGCACCGCCCGGGGCGCCAACAGCTTCAGTTGTCTGTTTGGCACTTCCTACTATACCATATAGTCAGAAGCATCGCCACCCCACGCCCGCTTCAGTTGTACGTGCCATGCTCGCGGCACGCACGGTTGATGGCCTGGAAACTCCCCTGCCAGCGGTGCTCCGGCACGTCCTCGGTGATGCCGATGAGCAGCTTCTGCGCGCCCCCGTCTTCCTCGATGAGGCGGCATGCGGTGTCATAGACGATCCGATCGTCGCTCAGGTGCACTGACGAGGGGAAGTTGATCCACAGGACCTTGTCGGGCCAGGCCTGCCGCGCCTCGGCGAGCGTCATGTCGGTATCGGGCGACGGCGTGAATGCCTCGACCACGTCGATCCCCGACTCCCCGATCATGTCCTTGAGTGGGCCGCAGTTGCCGTCCAGGTGCACGAGCAACAGCTTGCCGCGCTCATGCAGCATCTCGGCCAGTTCATTGTATGCCGGCACAACGTAGTCCCGGAATCGCTCCCGCCCGATGATCTCGGGGCTGATATTGCCCCCATACTGCACCAGCCAGTGCGGCCCGTCCGCCAGCACCCGGTACAGGCGCCGATTGCGCTCAGTCAGCGCCTGGTGCAGGCGCAGTACCTCGTCGCGCCGCTCGGCCCACTCGATGCAGAAGGTCTCGACACCCAGGTAGTTGTAGATGATCGCCTGCAGCGGGCAATAGCCCATCCCCCCGCGCAGGAACACATCATCGCCCAGCCAGGCGCGCGCCTTCTCAACCTGGGCGAAGTCCACTTCATACCGGGTGTCATCGGCCAGCGCGATGAGCCTGCCATAGTCCTCGGGACCGCCGAAGGGCAGCTTCTGACGCCAGGAGGTAAACCCCGCGGGCTCGCGGACCTCCTCGAGGTCTCCGACAGGTGTGTGGGTGATCGTCCGCACGAGGCCCTTACCCGTATCCGGATCGGTGAAGCTGTGGCTCTCCACCGTGCAGTTGGGCGTCGCACTGGTGTAGCCCGTGTAGCGACGGTTCATGATACACAGCCCGTCGTCACGCAGGCGGCGCTCAACCTCGCACTGCGGCAACATGCACTCGTACACTGTGAAGGGGACGCGGTCGGGTCCTTTGCCCAGCAGGACGGCCTCAACGCGCTCTCGGGGTCTCATTGCCATGCAGTCTCACCACCAGAAGTGATAGCACTCGGCCGGGCCGGCAGTTGGCTCACGGAGTTCCCCATCGGCCCGCCACATACCTTGTGCTATAATCCGCGAAACGACTGTCCGCCGGGGGCGTCATGCATCAGCAAGTGACCGTCAATCATGTCGTGTTCAGGGCGCTGCCGGGACTACTGCTGGTAGCCGCGGTCATTATTGTCTTCGCGCCGGTCGCAGGCTACGAGTTTCTCAGTTGGGACGACAACCTCAACATCGCGAAGGAGGACCTGCTCGACCGTCCCGCTGAGGAGGCTCTGCGGCTGTTCTGGTCAGGGCCCTACTTCAGCTTCTACATCCCGGTAACGCGCACCCTGTGGCTGGCCCTTGCGCGCGTGACGGAGGTCGAGTCTGCACTCTCTCCCCGGCCATTTCACCTGACCAACCTGGCAGTCCACTGCCTGAACGTCTTGCTTGTCTTCGGCCTCCTGCACCGTTTCACCCGTCGCGACGAGTCTGCCTTTGTCGGGGCCTTGCTGTTCGCCCTGCACCCACTGCAGGTCGAGCCGGTGGCATGGGTGACTGGCCTNNGGGCGTTCTTCGGCCTGGCCGCGCTGTGGTTCTACCTGCCTGCGGGCGGGCGTTCGGCGCCGCCACGGGTCGAGGCGCTGCGCTACGCGGCCGCGAGCGCCCTCTTCGCCCTGGGGCTGCTGTCCAAGCCCGGTGTGGTGGCGGTACCACTCATCGCCGCCGTATTCGACCTGTGGATAGTACACAGGCCGGTGAAGGCCGCCGCAATCGGCCTGCTCCCCTGGCTGCTTCTGGCCCTCCCCGTGATGGTCATCACGGCTTCCGGCGAGGGCGAGATACATGTTACGCAGGTGGCCCTCTGGGCGCGACCGTTGATCGCGGCCGACGCACTGGCATTCTACCTGGGCAAGCTGTTCGTGCCGGCGGGCCTCGCAACCGACTACGGACGCCGCCCGGCCCTGGTGCTCGCACAGCCCTGGATACACTACACATGGGTGCTTCCCGCGGTAGTCGCCGCTGCAGTGTTTGTGCTCCGGCGTCGACTGCCCTGGCTCGCGAGTGCGGCACTGGTGATGCTCGCAGCGCTGTTGCCGATCCTGGGCTTCGTCCCATTCGCCTACCAGGAGTACTCGACGGTCGCCGACCGCTACATGTACACGGCAATGCTGGGACCGGCCCTCGCCACCGCGTTTGCACTGCGCGCGGTCAAGAGCCGGTGGCTCCTGGCGGGGACGATCTGTGTCGGCGTGCTGCTCGGGGCGTTGAGCGCAATCCAGGTCACTTACTGGCAGAGTGATACGGCCACATGCAGACGCATCCTGCAGGTCAACCCCGCAAGCTGGGTGGCGTACACAAACCTGGGAACCAGGTTGTCGGCCTCCGGCCGCAATGACCTGGCACTCCCGCTCTTTGTCAGGGCAGTGCAACTCCGGCCGGACTGGGATGGAGGACGGTGCAACCTCGGCGTCGCGTTACGCGAGAGCGGAGAGACGGAACAGGCGGTGGCGGAGTTCCGGGAGGCGGTGCGGTTGGCACCCGACAACGNNTGTACCGAGGTCGGCTGGCGGAGGCGCTCGGCGCCCTCGGCCGCACCGAGGAGGCCATCGCCGAGTACGAGACGGCAATTCGTATCGGGCCGCAGGACCCCATCTCACACCTGAATCTGGGCGTCTACCTGATGTCGCTGGGAAGGCCCGCAGAGGCGATTGAGCGGCTGCGGGAGGCAGTGCGCCTGGACCCACAGCTCGTCTCGGCTCGCGGCAACTTCGCCATCGCCCTGGCCCTGGCCGGCCACCCGGCGGAGGCGCAGACACACTTTGAGTACCTGCTTCAACAGCGCCCGTATGATGCGAACCTGCTCTACAACTATGCCGTTGCGCTGACGGATATGGGGCGCCCGGAGGAGGCCATTGAACTCCTTCAGAGGGCGCTGAGCATCCGCGGCGACTTCCAGCCCGCCAGGGATGCCCTCGAGCGCGCGCTGAAGGCACGGGACGGCTAACCGCACCAACGGGAGGGACCACGCCCAGCGGCAGCGAATGCTCCTCGGCACCGCGCCACTACACGCAGGCAGGCGCACAGGCGCCTGCGCAGCCACCGGAGTCAGCACCATGCTACTGCTCGCCGCCGACATCGGCGCAACCAAGACGAACCTGGCACTCGTGTCCTCCGACGCGTCCCCACGCGAGCCGCTCTGTGAGCAGACGCTGCCCAGCGGTGACTACGCCGACCTCGCCGACCTCGTGCTGGACTTCATGGCCCACTCCCGCACCCGGCTGGGCAGCCGCGTCGCGCCGGACCGCGCCTGCTTCGGCGTCCCCGGCCCCGTCATTGCGGGCAGTGTCGAGATCACCAACCTGCCCTGGGTACTCGCGGAGGACGGTCTGGCCCGCGATCTGCGCGTCGAAAGGGTCACTCTGCTGAACGATCTGGCCGCGACCGCCTACGCTATTCCGTTTCTGACGCCGGATGAGCTTTACCAGATCAAGCCCGGAGAGCCCGAGCCATGCGGCACCATCGCCGTGCTCGCGCCCGGCACGGGCCTGGGCGAAGCCTTCCTGACCTGCGCCGGGGGATGCTACCAGCCGCATGGCTCGGAGGGCGGACACACCGACTTCTCGCCCACCGATATCGAGCAGATTGGTCTGCTCGAGTATCTGCTGGAGCGCTTCGACCATGCCAGCTACGAGCGCGTCTGCTCCGGCATCGGGCTGCCGCACATCTACGGATACCTCCGGCAGACCGGCGAGTACGAGGAGCCGCCCGAGCTTGCCACGGCGCTTCAGAAGGCCGAAGACCCCACGCCGACGATCACAGAGTGCGCCATGAGACAACCCGACCCGGCTCCCATCTGCGTGGCCGCACTCGAGATGTTCACCGATCTGCTGGCCGCGGAGGCCGCCAACCTGGCGCTGAAAGTCTTCGCGACAGGCGGCGTCTACCTCGGCGGCGGCATCCCGCCACGCATCCTGCCGTACCTGGAGAGCACCGTCTTCAGCGAGTCGTTCGTCGACAAGGGACGCATGTCCGAGCTGCTGGGCCGCATTCCGGTCCACGTCATCCTGAACCCGAAGGCGGCACTGCTGGGCGCGGCATGCTACGGTCTCAACGCCGAGCACCCCTGAAGGCACGGCGGGAACAATCGCGTCGCACACCCGTCCCTGACTCGTGCATCAGGCGGCCCGTCACACCATTGAGGAGAGCTATCATGTCAGCGATCAACCGGGCAGACTACACTCTCACCGATGACCTCCGACAGCACCACGAGAGAACCCTCGCGATGATGGCCGAGAGCGGCCACGTGGCGCGGATTTGGTCGCGCGATCCGCACCTGTGGCGCTCCGAGCCCGAGCATGTCGCGGAGATATCAAAGCGGCTCGGGTGGCTCACACTGCCCGCCGACTGCCTCGAGCATGTCGGGGAGTTGGAGCGGTTCGCCGCCGAGGTGCGCGATGCCGGCTTCGAGCGCGTGGTGCTGCTCGGGATGGGCGGCAGCAGCCTCGCCCCGTGGGCCTTCGAGGCGATTTTCGGCGTGGCGGAGGGCT
The DNA here is from genome assembly GCA_003542955.1 of Armatimonadota bacterium. Classification (GTDB taxonomy): domain Bacteria; phylum Armatimonadota; class Zipacnadia; order Zipacnadales; family UBA11051; genus UBA11051. The sequence goes on along the minus strand of DPJP01000429.1, from coordinate 7,732 downwards.
TCCCGGCTCTCAGCGTGCTCGACAGCACGTGCCCGGGGGAAGCTCTGGCGGCCACAGGCGGTACCCCGCTCGAGCAGTGCCTCTTCATCGTCGCCAGCAAATCCGGGACGACGGTCGAACCGAACACATTCTTCGAGCATTTCTTCGCACGTGTTGCCGAAGTCAAGGGCGATGCCGCGGGCGAGAACTTCATCGCCATCACAGATCCGGGCTCTCAACTGGCGCGGCTGGCGGCGCAGCGGAAGCTCCGGCGCGTCTTCGAGAACTGGCCCGACCACGGTGGGCGCTACTCGGCTATGTCATACTTCGGCATGGTCCCGGCCGCGCTGATGGGCCTGCCCGTGCGCGAGGTACTCGACGGAGCGCAGGCGATGGCGGAGGCCTGCGGCCCGGATATCCCCGCCGATCAGAACCCCGGCGCGCTCCTCGGCGCCCTGCTGGGCTGCTGCCACTCCACAGGCCGCGACAAGCTGACGCTGCTCGCGGCGCCGCCCTTCGCCGCATTCGGCGACTGGGTCGAGCAGCTCATCGCCGAGAGCACCGGCAAGGAGGGCATCGGCATTGTTCCCGTGGTGGGAGAGCCAGTCGGGGAAGCGCCAGTCTATGCTGATGACCGCATCTTCGTCACATTGCAGCCGGCAGGCGACACGTCGCTGAAGGCCATCTCCGAGGAACTCGCCGAGGCCGGGCACCCGGTGGTCGACATCGAAATGCCGGGGGTGACCGCCATCGGGCAGGAGGTGTTCCGCTGGGAGTTCGCAACGGCTGTCGCCGGCGCATTGATGGGTATCGATCCGTTCGACCAGCCCGACGTGCAGGCTGCAAAGACGCTCGCGAAGAGCATGCTCGACGCCTATGCGGATGGCGGCGCCATCCCCACTCCCCCACGCATCGCGGCTGAGGGCAATCTGTCGGCATACGGCTCAATCTGCGCGGAGANNTCACCGCTCTCATGGGGAAGGTCAATCGGGGCGATTACGTGGCCCTGATGGCCTATCTGCCCCGCACAGATCGCGCCGACGACGCCCTGCAGGAGATCAGAACCGTAATCCGCGATGAACTGTCAGTCGCCACCACCGTCGGCTACGGACCGCGCTTTCTGCACTCGACGGGGCAGTTGCACAAGGGTGGCGCGAATACCGGCGTGTTCATCCAGTTCGTTGCCGAGGACACTGGCTCGGCGGATATCCCGGGCGAGCCGTACGACTTCGGCGTGCTGAAGGACGCGCAGGCCGGTGGCGACTTCGAGGCGCTTGTCGCCCGGGAGCGGCGCGCATTGCGCATCCACCTGGGCGCGGATGCGGAGGCAGGCCTGGAAGCAGTGGCGGAGATGGTGAGCGAGGCGCTGGCGGAGCGATAGGGTGCTGGAGCGCGACGTCCGGGGTCGGGGCTTTGATCCTNNATACGAGCACTCGGGGTGCCACGCAGCGTCCGGAGATCGAACGATCAAAGCCCCAACCCCACCGGGCACCCCCAACGGGGGCTACACGTCGGGCCCTTCTGGCGCACCCAATGGCCCGCCGTAGTCGCATGCCCATGCCGAATCCGCAGGGACGTTGGTCCCCGGCAGCAGACGGGCGGGCTCCGGAACCACTCCGGGCGACGGGGGCAAGTCTCCATGGTATACCAGACAGCCGCCGCCAAGCCTGAGGTAGCCGAACGGACGGCCGGTGTAGGGGTCCTCGGGCAGGGGTCTGCCAAGGGCTTGCTCAAGCTCCCCGAGGGTATCCGGGTAGGCCCCATGCTGTGCCCGGTATTCCTGCAGTTCGAGCACAATCAGGCACAGACGAGTGCTGGCTGTCGCGCTGATCATGCCGGAGTACGCTCGCGGCCCGACGCTGCCCAGTATGTATGTCGCGGGGCGTCTCACCCAACCTGGCGCTCCAGCGGCACTCTCGGCATCACCGACGGCCCTGTATGCCAGGCGCGGAGGAAGCCTGGAAGCCTCGATCATCCCGCGCATCAGTCTCAGCCACGTCAGCATGTCTTCGATGTGCACAGGATGGGCGAAAGGCGAGTGATAGAAGCGGTCGGTCAACTCGTCCTGCCCATCCTGGAGCACTGTCAGGACATAGGGGGCCGTCGATGGTGAGCAGACCGGACACGGGGGCCCACCGACGAAATCGAGCAGCGTCTCACGCCTCGTTGCCCGGAGCAACNNCAACCCCCAGCAGTGTGCACGGACGGCGGGCAGAGCAGCCCTGCAGTCGCTTTCCGGATCAGCGGTCTCGAGGAACGCTCTCAGGGCCTGAGCATCGTCCGCAGGGAGGTGGCGCTCGGCCAACAGCGGGCGCAGCCGCCTGAACGCAATGCTGTAGCCAATCCGCCCGGCCTCCTGCCCCTCGGGGCAGGGCTGCATCGTCGAGTGCCGCGCCAGGCGCAGTGCCGTGACGTAGTCATCCAGTGCGTGATGCAGTCTGCCCTCCTGCTCGCTCAACGTACCGCGAGCCATGTGTGCCCACGCGGCCGCGCTGAGGAAGGAGATGTCCGACGGCTCCGTCCACTCGCATCTCATGCTGTCGATGGGGAACACACACTCCGGGCGGCGCGAAGCCTGCGCAATCGCCTCCAGGCGTCCCGAGAGGACTGGGTCACGGAAGACCACTCGTGCCCGTGCCACGTCCTCCGAATCCCCCTGGGAGATACGCTGAAAGCTGAGGCCGCAGGCATTTCCCGAGGGGCATTTGAACGGCCGCCGCGGGTCGCGGGGCTCAGCGAACGCGCCGCCCTCAACCATGACCTGCAGGTAAACCGTCGCCGCGTTCTGGTCATCAGGCACCGACTTGAGCTTGATCTCATCGGGCGTGACGGGGTATCCCTCTGCCCTGATATGGCGCAGTTCGCGGTCAATCTCCCATGACAGGCGCACATCGAGGTAGACCCACACCAGCGCGGGTGTGAGCAACAGGAGCAGAAGCAGCCGGATTTCCCATCTCAGTCGGTGGAGCATGAGCATTCACCTGCTCCGTAGTGTGCGTGGGGGGGCCGGATCTGTCTGACGGCAGGTCGGAGGAGGCGCTGCCGCCGGTATCACACCACCAGGGGATGTCGTATCCGGCCTTGTCGAGGTCGTACTCACTCCCCGTGTACGGGAGACCACCATCGTCAATGCCGTCGGGGCCGAAGCTGTAGATGATGCAGCCACTCCGAAGGCGCTTGTAGCCGAACGATCCTTCGGTGAAGGGGTCCGTTGGGACCGCGATTCCGGGACACTGTGACAGCTCAGCCAGCGAATTCGGGTACACCCCGTGAATCCTGTAGAAGGCCTGGGCGGCAAGCACGGCGCGACACAGCTCCGTCTTCACGATGGCCTGCTGCTGCTCGTAGAACAGCCCCCCGACGCAGTATGCGAATTTAGCTGTCGCCGGGGCAGCGACGTCGTGCTTCCCCCACTTCCACTCGTTCATCAACGCCCTCGACGCGTGCCATGAAACGCGGGGAGGCCGCTCTGAAATATCGATCAGGGTCCGGGCCAACACCAACGACTCCCGCTGGTCGTACCTCCGCCACGGGACACCTATCCACGAGTGGTAGGGCGTCTCATCGAGGCGACACGTGCGCTCACGACAGACACACACGTCGCCAACACACGGGAGCCCCCTCAGCACGACCGCCCGCCGCCGGAATGATGTGTACCGACACCACTTGCGTAACCCACCCGGACTGAGGAAGGTGTCAGCGATGTACGCGGCTCTGACCTTGCACAGGCTCTCATGCAGCGATGCGTAGGGATCGATGGCGTCGAGGTGCTCGGCCGCCTCAGCCGCTTGCCCCGGACTGAGCGATCCCGTCCTGGTCATGTGCGCGAGGCCGGCGAGAGCTTCGCTATGTAAGCGATAGCCGGTAGCCTGTGTGCCCAACGGTGCGTGGCTCAGGGCGTGCCGGGACATGCGGAGGAGGGCGAGGTAACACTCCAACGCCTCTGCGCGGTCACCATCTGTCTCATAGAGCCGGCCGCGCACTCCGAGCAGTTGCCCGAATACATCAATGAGGCCGAAGTGCTGCTCATCCCCCACGTCCCAGTCCGGTTTCCCCGCGCACGGGAACACACACGCCGGCGTCCGCGAAGCCTCGATCGCTTCTCGAAGAGCGTTCCTGACTGTCTCGCTGTCAAGGGCCTCCCGCAGACACTGCTCATTCGCCGCCGTCGGCATTTCGCGGTAGTCTTCGCCGGCGCGGATGGCCTCGAACTTGGGACTACTGGCGCCGGCCTCGTACGCGGCCACATCCATCAGTGTGATCTGCCGCATGGCGCGCATGTAGCCGATTGCGGCATTCTGCGCGTCAGGGATCGGCCCCGGGGTGAGGTCGTCCAGCGAGGTGGGATAGCCTTCCTCCCTGATCCGGTTCCACTCCGCCCGGATCTCCCATGACAGGCGCACGTCCCAGTAGACCCACACCAGGGCGGGGGTGAGCAGCAGAAGCAGGGCAAAGATGATCTCGGGCCTGTGGCGACGCATCTGGGCGGTGCCGTCACGAGAGAAGAGATGAAGGCGACATCATACAACTTCGCCGGCATTGCGCGTCGGTCCTGCGGTGACTACGTCGGTGGGGCGGCGCCGGGGGCCTCGATAGCGCGGGCAACCTGCCCCTTCAACTCGGACAGGTCGGAGGACTTCACGACATACGCGTCGGCAGTCCAGGTCATGTAGTCGCTCTTGTAGACGGGATAAGCGGAGTGAAGCACGATAGGGAGCGTGCGGTCGTGGTCATGGAGCCTGTGCATGACCTCGACGCCGTCCATGCCCGGCATGGCGATGTCGAGCACGACGCAGTCGACCGACTGGGCCGCGACAAGGTCTATCGCGTCGGGTCCATTGGAGGCCTCGACGATGTCATAGCCCTCCATGGTCAGTTCCTCACGGTACAGCAGCCTCTGGTTGTCGTCATCATCGACGATGAGCACAGTGGGCATTGGGTCACTCTCCGTCCGGACTTGTCGGCGTTCTGCGGATCTCGACGATGCCGCGTGAAAGCAGTTCATCGTAGTCAGTCGGGAATACCAGCCTGAATGTGGTGCCGACGCCCTCTTCGCTCTCGACCTTCAACTCCGCCCCGTGATCCTGCGCGATCTTCTGGCTCAACGCGAGCCCCAGCCCCATCCCGGTCTCCTTGGTGGTGAAGAAGGTGTCGAAGATGCGCTCGAGGTCCTCCGGCGAGATGCCTGCGCCTGTATCCGAGACGCTGATGATGACGGTCCCGCCGTCGCCCGCGGCGCCCTCGATAGTGAGGCGGCCGCTGCCCGCCATTGCGTCGAGGGCATTCCGGCAGAGGTTATCCAGGACCTGGCGCACCTGGCCGATGTCGACGAAGATCTGCGGAAGCTCCTCGGGGCATATCACCTCGATCTTGACGTCGCCGACGTCGAGCTTATTCTCGATCATCTCAAGCGTCTCACTCAGCAGATCGTGCGGTCTGCACCACCTGAAACGTGGCTGGCCGGGCCGCGTGAACGTGAGCAGTCCGTTGACGATAGCCTCCAGACGCATAACCTCATCGAAGATGATGCGCGCGTTGCGCTGAACCTTGAGTCTATCGTCGGCCTGTCTGAGCATGAGATTGGCAAATCCCCCGATTGTGCTGAGCGGATTGCGTATCTCATGGGCGACGATGGCGGTCATCTCTCCGATGGTTGCGAGGCTCTCGGCGCGCAGCGTCTGCTCCTGCGCGGCCTCGAGCTGGCGATAGGCCTCTTCGAGTTCCTGGGCGCGGGTCTGCGCCTCTTCAAACACGGCGGCGCGATCTATCGCCAGAGCGGCATGGTTGGCCAGCGAGGTGAACAGCTGCCTGTCGGACTCCGAGATCGGGTGGCGGCTTATGAAGTTGTCCGCGTAGGCGATGCCAATGCGCCGGTCCTTGACGATCAGCGGCGCGACGATGAACTCGTTGGCCTCCAGGCACGTATAGAAGTACTCCGGCACGCGCGGGTCCCTGTCGGCCTCGATCACGTGGGCGGTGCGTCCGTCGAAGAGCACGGAGGCGGGCAGCATGTCGGGCTCGCCCAGCGGTATCTCAAGCTCGCCACACCGGGTCAGAAAGCGGCTCTCACCGGTCTCGCGGAGGGCGTCGTAGTCGGCCAGGAAGTCCTCGATGGATGTATGATTGCCGCTCACCTCCGACCATATCTGACGGGCTTCGCCGGGGTCGGAGGGCCCCACCGCCATCTCGGTGCGCAGCACGTCATCATCACCGAGCAGCATCAGGAATGCCCGGTTGAAGCCGAGGCCCACCGCTCCGCCGGCCGTCATGCCGGTCAGGATTGCATGCAACAGGCGGGGCAGTTGCAGCATCCCCAGCATGGCCTGAGCGATCTGTTGCAGCAGGGACCGCTCGTAGAGCTGACGGTGGCGCTCGGTGACATCCTCGAGCGTCACCATCAGCAACGGCCGATCGCCGTCGTCGAGGAAGCGGCTCAGACAGACGTTGATGGTCCGCTCGTCGTGGTCCTCGGTGCGGTACCTGTAGCCGGACCACTGAACGCTCTCGCCCGACTGGATTGTCGCGCGCAGAGCATCGCGCAGGCCGGCCCCGTCGAGCAGCGAGGCAGGGAACAACTCGTCGATGTGCCGGCCCTCGACATCCTCGCGGGCCACACCCCGTGGCCCGCAGTAGGCAGGGTTGGCAAGGATGATCCTCAGGTCGGCATCAAGCACGATCAGGCGCACTGGCAGCGCCACCAGCGCCCTCTCACAGAACCCGGATTGCTGATACGGTTCGCCCGGCACGGTCCTCACCTCGAAGGCGGCTGTGCCGTCCGGCGCCGCCAGAAGCACCCGCCGCCGTTATCATTGGCCGTCCGGTGGGTGTGTACCTGCACCGCCGCCGTACAGTTCCGTGGCGGGCGGTGCGTTTGGTGCCACCGGCAGCCCCCGGTTGCCCGGTTGTGATGGCACATCCGCGCCTGCCCGGACGCGTCTCGGCGACGCTGCATAGGCCGGGACCCTATCCCCGATGAGCGAAAACCTGATCTGCCCCCCTGCATTTGCTGGTCCTGTCCCACGATGGAATGCCGATTGTAGGTGATAAGGCAACCCCTGATTGGGGCTGTGTGTTTTGGTGGGGAGCGTATACGCAAAACGAACTGGGCAGGTGCACAATGGCTAACGCCTTCAAGAACATGAAGCTATCGGCCAAGATCATGGCCTTCGCAGCAGCAATGGCAGTCTTCTTCACAGTAATGCTAGTCTACCTCTACAAACAGACCGAGCAGTCGATGTGGACTGCGAAGCGTCAGCAGACCAAGGAGCTGGTTGTCTCGACGACCGCGCTGGTCAAGCATGCCCACGACCAGATCTCCGAGAAGGGCCTGAGCGAGGCACAGGCCAAACAGATGGCCTTGGAGGCCGTCAAGGACCTTCGCTACGGCAACGACGACTACTTCTTCATCATGGACACCAAATGCAACATGGTGATGCACCCGATCAAGCCCGAGCTGGACGGGAAGGACCAGAGCGAGGAGAAGGACCCCAACGGCAAGCCCCTCTTCAAAGACATGGCCGCGGCATGCGAGAAGGGTGACGGGGGCTTTGTCGACTACATGTGGCCCAAGGCGGGCAGCACCGCTCCGCAGCCGAAAGTCACCTATGTACAGGCATTCACCGAGTGGGACTGGATCATCGGATCAGGCATCTATGTCGATGACGTTCAGAAGCAGATGGCCGCGATGCTGCGGGTCATTGTCATCGGCGCGGTCATCATCATGATCGCGGCGATGCTGCTTGCGTGGGGCCTC
>DPJP01000133.1 GCA_003542955.1 Armatimonadota bacterium | reverse complement strand
GGGCCAAATGGGTGTCACCATCCTGATCCGCGGCCGTATGCGGAGCGGGATGGTGACGGGCCCCATCCGGCCCCGGTTGCATGCTCCCTTTCACCCGGCATCTCAACACCCGCCAACTGCGCACTCCCGCGTCACCCGCCGGACGGACGTGCCGCTCACTGTGTGGGATTGTCGGGCCTGCGCTACTGGGCAGGAGAGAGCAACTCCACCTCCCGGACCCACATCAGGCCGGTGCGCTGCGCGGAGCCCTGGTTCGGGGGCTGCAGCAGGCGCCACTCGGCCGCGGTGATGGGCTCATCGAGCGCAATCTGCGTCATCGGCACCCGCTCGGTGCTGAGGACCTCCTTGGCCGTCCGCCAGGTGTCGCCGTCGCGAACCTGCACGTGGATCAGCCGCGAGGTGCGGGGCAGGCCGGCATCGAGTGACCAGTAGATCGAGAGCTTGCCCACCGGACGCGGCTCGGGGAGCTTCAGGGCGATGAAGTGCTCCTGGTCGTTTTCCGCCGATGCCCACGCGGCCTCGGTCCAGTGGAGGTCATCGGTCTGGATGATACCGTCGGTGATGGGTGCGGGCCCGTAGCCGCCGCCGTAGCTGCTGTCGACGGTGACCTCCGCATCGCGGGCGACATTGCCCTTGCGGCGGGGGTCCTCCATCACGGCGACATCGTCGAAGTAGGCCGTGCCACTCTTGCCGCGCAGGAGCAGGTAGACATTGACGTTGCGGATGGGCTTGGCGGGCTCGAGGTAGAGTTCTCCCAGTTGCCAGTCGGTGGTGCCGGTCTCGAACTGATAGGTCTGTCCGTAGAGCGGCGTGCCGTCGGTATAGTAGATGTCGACATACAGCGAGTACTCCCTGTTGCGGGGGCCGCTGACGTCAACGGCCTTCGACGAGGCGCGCACCAGAATCGCGCAGGGCTGCTGCTGGTTGAGCGTCACGCCCTGCGAGCACTGGCTGCGCAGGACGGTCGGGTTCGACATCTTCAGTGACGCGCTCCCGCTGCGGGCGACTTCGGTGGCAATCGATGCGGCGGTCGCATCCATACCCCAGTTCGCGGCTCCGTCCTCGAAGCCGGGGTTGCGGACGAGGTTGGCATCCTTCGGGATGTAGAGCACGCTGAGCCTGCCGAACGCCTCATCGGCTCCTGCCTTCGCGGCGACACTGACCTCGACCATGCCCGGCTCAGCGGCGCCGGTGGCGGCCAACTGTGTCTCAACGGACTGGTCCTTGCCCGGGCCGACCTGAACCTTGCCTGGCCCCGTGACCCGCCAGCCCTGCGGCGGGGTGACGGAGAGGTCGGCAGTCACGGGCTTGAGCCGGTTGTTGCGAACCCGGATAGAGACGCGCGCCGCGCCTGTCTCGGTGTCGATGCCGCTGCTTGTGAGTTCAAGCTCCAGCGGCGGCATCACGGTAATCTGGTGTGACGCGCGGACTGCGACGGCCCGGCCGGCGGGGCCGATGTGCAGGAGACCGTCGACCGTGTAGACGGTGCCGATTGCGGCGTCGGCCGGTATCTGGACTGCGCCGCCGCCGGCAGTCGGGGTGACGTCGAGAGCGCTACAGAGTATCTGCGTCTGTGTCGGCAGGCCCGCTACCTCCGGCACTGCGACAGTCAACTCGATGCGGTCGCCCGGCGCGGCGGTCACGGGACCGTTGACCTTCGGCGGTGCGATGCCGAAGGCGGCGAGGGTGACGAAGCCCAGGTGGCGCTCGACTGTCTCGATATCGCGCAACACGCGTCTGCAGCCGTTCTGCGCCTGCTGCTCGGCGATGGCTGTGCGCAGACCGGAGCAGATGCCGGAGGCGCTGAGCAGATGTCCGCGGGTGCTCTCCGAGGTCACCGATGCTCCGCCGCGGGCAAGTGCGGTGAGGGCCGAGCCCAGGGCCGCGTAGTCGGCATCGACTCGCCCGCGGAGTCCATCAGGCACGGGCTCGTACCACTGCTCAAAGCTCGGGTCGATGACATACTCCTCCCGGTTGGCGTCGGAGAGTGATATCCGGGCGAACTTGAGCTTGCCCTTGCCGGTGCGCGTGGGGATGAGCTGGATCGAGCGGAGCGCGTGCTCGGCCTCGATGGTGAACTCAAGATCGGTGAGACCATAGGTGCCCGTCGGCAGATCGAATGTCTGCGTCTCGTAGTGGGTGAAGCTGGGGGTGACCCACGCGATGCGGCAGTCGACGGCGGCCTTGCCCCCCTCGATATCCTCCCCGGCAACACGGACTCTGAGCGTGACCGGGGTGATGTCGGGCTGGAACAGCATCGCCCACTGCGAGCAGCTCTGTGCCATGCCTTCTCCAAGCACCATGAGCTGCTGCTCGCCGAGGCTCTCGCGCCCTGGAGCGGTACCCCTCGGGACCCAGTAGGCCGGTACGGGCGGCTTCTCGGCATCGACTTTGCGCATGACCGAGCCGCGCTCGACCGTCTCCAGAGCCATCGCGGCCCGCCACTTCGCGGAGGCCTCGGGCGTGGCGAGTTGGAGCGCGATCACGCCGTCGGCGGGCACTTCGAGGTCGGCGCCGAGCGCACCGTCGGCGCGGGTCAACTCGACGGCCTGCCCGGAGAGCACATCCAGTGCCCGCACGCCGGCCGGATCGAGGCCCAGCCCGCGCGCATCGATGCTCAGGCGTGTCGCGTGAGGGCGGGCGTCCTCGTTGAGCAGCGTCAGCCACACCACGCCATCGGCCGGGCCGTACCGCTCGACGTATACACTCGGCTCGGAGCTGCGGGCATAGGTCACCGGCTCCCAGCCTGCCAGGGCCAGCGCCCTGCAGAGGGGCTGGTACTTGCGGAAGAGGTCCCTGTCGCGCTCATAGTATCGTGAGTGGTCCCAGTAGCGGCCG
>DPJP01000499.1 GCA_003542955.1 Armatimonadota bacterium | reverse complement strand
ATCGTTCAGGGGCCTCTTCCCGCACGAGGAGAAGCAGCCTTAGCCGGCACTGTGTCCGCCGGGGATAGACCGCGGTGGATGCCGACGGACATGACCCGGCCCCGGGCACCCCGCCTCTGCGATGGAGTGTGTGGTGGTCGGCTTCAGGATCCGCGAGACCCATCCGGGCGCTGCGTCTGTGCTGCGGTTCAGGTGCCGTTGGGGGAACTCAGGTCGAGGCTCTTGCGGGAAGCGTCCTGACGCCAGTCGATGGAGGCGCCACGCCATTGGACTACGGTACCAGGGAGCAGCGATGTGCCACTGAGGCGGCTTGGTCCTGTCCGGAGGGCAGCGAGGAGCGGATGTACTCGACTGCTGCCTGCGTATCTGACACCGTCACACGCAAGTGGCCGGAGGAGCCGAGGATGGTGCCCTGCGTGTAGCCGTACTCGATTGCGCGGCGGGGGTCGAACCTCCCGCCCCATCCCGGCTGCGGCACGGCCTGGTAGAGGATGCCGTCGAGGTGTTGCTCGGCGAACAGATGATCGTGGCCGTGAAACACCGCTGAGACGTGATGCGCGACGAGCAGTTGGTGGATCGACATGGGCCAGCCGGGCCGGTGCGCCGCGAGTCCGTCGCTGCCGTCGGCATTGCCACCGCCCCACTCGTACAATGGCGCCACCTCGACGCCACCCCGGCCATCCCTATCAGCGCCGCCGACAAGTTGGTGGATGAAGACGAACCTGTACTTCGCATCACTGCCCTCGAGCGTGCGCTGCAGCCACCGGTATTGCTCGGAGCCGAGTGTGGGTGTCCAGTTGTCATCGCGGCCACGGCGTCGCGGGCTGTGCCAGTAGGGATCGAGCACGACGAACAGGGCATCGCCCCATTCCCACGCATAGTAGTCCTGCAGGCGACCGGCAAACGGGTGTGGCGTGTCGTTGCCGGTGTAGAAGCCTTCAGGCACGGGGTTGGGGAAGTACTGCTTCCGTATGCTGTTGGCCCAGACAGCCGTGCTGCCGGCCGTCCCATCCTGCTCGCGGGCGGTCTCGCCATCATGGTTGCCCAGTACCAGGAACAGCGGCGCCGAGTGGCACAGCAGGCCGAAGTAGTAGCGCTGAGCCAGGTACTGCTTCCCCGCCGACTCGGTATCCGGATGCTTCCCGGTCATAAACGTGTCACCGAGGTCGATATGGAAATCGGGCCTGTCGGCGAGGGCGTTGAGCATCGTCTGCCGGTACAGCTCCGGCGTCGTCTGCTCGTCGAGGTGGGGATCTGCGGTGATGGTGAATGTATAGGCGCTGCCGGGCGGGCGTTGCGTGTGGAAGCGGTACTCGGGGCTCATGTCGAACTCCGCCGCCGTCGGCACGCGGAAGCAGAACTGATACGAGTAGCCGGTGTCAGACTGCAGGCCGGTCAATACCACCTCGACCGGCTGCCCTTCCGGGAAGGTCCGCACGGGCGTCCACGTGGGGTCGCTCCCGGGCTGCGTGCCGTAGGCGACATAGCCCTCCAAGTGCTGGTAGGCGAGAATCGCGAGCGTCACGGAATCGCGGGTGGGGCGCGCGAGGATGATGTCATACGCCCGTTCCGGCACATCGGTGCGGAAGGTGGCCTCCCCGGCCGATTGTGCGTTACCGGGGGAGGCCACCTGCGCACGTCCCAGCGCGGGGCACAGGCACAGCAGGCAGAGCAGCCCTACGCAGCGGCAGAATGGCTGATATCGTGTCACGAGGCTGCCCGGCTCCGCACGCACGTTCACTACTCTACCCCCTGAGCCTGCTGCTGTGGCGGGAAGAAGAACGAATCGGTATCCGGCAAGGTTGGCGGCGTCGAGACCGCCCTCGAGTAGATGTATGCCGGGGCGGGGACATAGCCCTCGAGATTGCGCAACTTCATCAGGGCTGCGCGCTGGTCGGCGGTCAGCGTCGCGCTGATCGCTGCGAAGGCAGTGGCATAGTACCATGACATCTCGCCATCGAGTTCACCATAGCGGCGTCCCAGTGCGACTACCTCGGCCCTGTCGGGCGTCTGGCCGTCCAGGAAGACGCGTAGTTGCGTGGCGATAGCACGGCGTACCCGGGCTGTTTCACCGAGGGCTTCACGCTGGAGGTCGGGAATGGCCGTGAGGTCCTGGCGCTGGTCGGCCGCCAGCACCTGGCCGAGGAACGCGGCGCCACTGTCGCCGGTGACGGATGTACTGATGTCGTAGTCACGCTTGCCCATGGCCGGCATGTCCTTCATATAGAAGCCGCCGAAGTATGTGCCATGGCGCTCCGGGCAGAAGTAGGTATCGGCTTCGACCGAGCCTGCCGTCCAACTGAAGAACTCGCTTGCGTAGGTCATGCAGGCGACGTTGTAGAGCGGGTCCCTGTTGCCGGGCCGACGGGGCATCTGCTCGCGCATGTCGATATCGGGCCAGGTACTGAAGTCACCGAACTTCATGCTGCCGAGGTAGGCGCTCTGTTCGGGGGTCAGTGACCGCGCCACCTGTGCCATGACCTGGGCCCTGCGGTAGCTGAATTCGGCGTCGAGGGCGAAGATGTCGCCCACGTAGTCNNTTCGATGACCGCCTGCTGGTTCAGTCCGGCGCTCCCATCCGGGATGTCACCCTCCAACTGCCGATGGAAGGCCTTAATGAGCGGGAAGCGCATCTCGGCCAACGCCTGAAGCTGTGGGGCCTGCTCCGCGGCGAGGGCGTCGAACTGCTGCGTCTGCTCGGTATTGAGCACGTGGAGGACATTGGCGGCCACCCGGTCGAGGAACATCGGGTTATGGCCCTTCTGGGCGGCGTCGATATCACGCATGTACTGGAAGCCGAAGAAGTCGCAGACCTTGCCCGGCGGGAGGAACGTGGAGGCACCGAACTCGCCGGTGATGAAGGCCAGTCCGTTGAAGGCGATAGTATGCAGCTGCGCCTGGTCCGACATCGCCTGCACAAGCGTGTACTGCTGCGCAGGGGGCCGTCCGGCTCCCTGGTCCGCGTTGCGTGCGTCGGCATGGCGTGGTCCCTGGGCCCGTGTGCAGGAGGCCAATGTGCAGCAGAGCGAGAGTGCGAGTAGTCGCGTCAACATTGTCATGGTATCCTCTTTCTGCGTCACCCAGGGTCGGATGCGCTATAGGTCGTTTGCGGGTACTGTGTAGCTGAAGGCCACCTCACCACTTCGGCGGTCGCCGGCCTCGTCCTCGGGCAGGTACTCCCGCACATACTCGACCTTCACCCGTTCGGAGCCGACGCTCACGCTTACGTAGCCGGAGTTGGGCCGGGTTTCGCCCGAGCGATACGCCTGCACGTTGTTGAGTGCATAGTTCGGATCGGCGGGCTGCGGGAGGGTCTGGTAGACCACGCCATCGAGAACCTGGTGGGCGAAGAGGTGGTCGTGGCCCTGGAAGAAGATGGTGACACCGTTGCGTGCCATCAGTTGGTGAATGGGCATGGGCCAAGTTGGGCGCTTGATGGCGAAGAGGTCGGCGCCGCGACGGTCGTGACCGCCCCACTCGTAGAGACCGGCCGTCTCGATGCCACCGCGGCCCGTGCCGAGCACATGATGGGCGAACACGAACGTGTACGCGGCCCGGCTCTGCTCGAGAGTCTGCGCGAGCCACCGGTACTGCTCATCGCCCAGCGTGGCATCCCAGAGGTCGCGTGCGCCCTTCTCACGGCTCCCGTGCACATTGTCCACAGGCTGCGGCGAGTGCCAGTAGGGGTCGATGACCACGAACAGCGCATCCCCCCACGTCCATGCGTAGTAGTCGCGCAGCAGACCGATGTGTTCGACGGGCTCGAGGTCGCCGGTGTAGAAGTCGTCAGGCGCGGGTTGCGGAAAGTACCGGTTGCGGCAGTTCTGCGCCCAGACGGCCATGTTGTCGGCCGTACCGTCGAGGTTGTACCGGGCAGCCTGCTCGTGGTTGCCGTTGACCAGGAACACCGGCGCGGTACAACCCACGAGTCCGAGAAGCCGCCGCTGGTTGAGGTAGATGCTCTCGACGGCCTCTCGCGTGACGGTGCGGAGCGTGTCGACGCTGAAGTCGTCGCCGATGGTGAGGTAGAAATCCGGCCGCTGCCCGGCAACCGCAGAAAGCGTCTGGGCGTAGAGCGCGGGATCAAACTGCTGTTTGCGCTCGGGGTGTGAATCGCCCTGGAGGGCGAAGGTGAAGGCGCTCCCCGGCGGGCGCCCGGTATGGAAGCTGTGTCCCCCGCCGTCGGTGAACGCGGTCTCGCCCTCTGCCCGCCATCGCAGACGGTACGTGTAACGCGTATCGGGCTGCAGACCGTCGAGGCGCACCTCGACCGGCGTGGCGGCCGGGAGTGCGAACTGCTCCGTGCTGTGATCCTCCGTGCCATGCTCGACGCCGTACTCGGCGCAGGCCTGCCCGGGGATGGTGGAGAGGACGCTGAGCGTCACGGAGTGAGCGGCCGGACGCCCCAGCATCAGTGATATGTCGTCAGGGGCTTCATTCGCGGTACCGTCAGAGGCTGCGTTGCCGCCTCGGGCCTCAGTTGCTGTGTCTTGCGCCGCAACTAACGCGGCAAGCAAGAATGTGAACGCCAGACAGACTATGGGTCTCCGTGTGCGCATCATCGCCGCCTCCTCTCACACTCAGACGCGCCCGAGCGCAAGGGTATTCCCCGATGGCCCGAGGACGGCGGAGATGAGGGGGGCTGCGTCGGCGACTCAGTTCCCGTTGGGAGAACTCAGGTCGAGGCTCTTGCGCAGGGCGGCGTCGTAGCGGTCAACAAGGTCGTCCATGCGCAGCTCGGAGAGCAACTGCTGCAGGCGACGGATCATCTCGAGCTTCGGGTAGGTCGTCTTCCAGCGCTTCTGGCGATCCGGGCGGTCCGCATCCACCTGCACGGCCACCATCTTCTGATCCAGGGCGTAGTAGGCGGCGCCGATGTAGGCGGCGACATCCACATTCACTTTGCGGATGAGGTTGACCATGCCTGAACTCATCGCCCGGAACAGCGCCGCATGGAGCATCACACTGGCGCGATGGAAAACCTCCGGATGGGCCTCATCGAGGGCGTCCTTGATCTTGTCGGGGTCATCGCCTTTCATCGCCTGCATCTTCTGCTCGCAGTCGAGCAGGTAGTCGACCGCGGCGATGAGCGGGAGGTAGTTGTCGGCGAGGAACTCCTCGGCCTGTTTGCGCTCCAGATGGCGCGTGACGGCCTTTGTGGCCGATGACCCGCCAAACATCAACCCGCCGATCGCTCCAATAACCGCGCCAATGATGCCACCGATGACACCCTCAACCATGGTCCACCCCGGTAGATGTGGAACGAAGCACCTGCTGGGCCCGTCCATAATAATGGGAATACTCAATGTGACGACAATACGCGCGAACTGCGTGCGTGTGGCACTCTTGTTGCAATATCTGCACCAATACAGCACCAACAGGTAAACTCGACTCCCGGGGGAGGGGTGGGCGTTTCAGCCCACGGAGACCCGCGCCGATACATCTATCATAAGGCGGGGAGTTGAGGGACGATGACGCGACACACGACACAGCAACAGAAGCCGCCGTTGGATGAGAATGCTTGCAGAAACTGGAGCCCCGATGACGCGGGGTGGCAAGACGCACGGCTGGTTGTCGAACTCCGCAGACTGGAGATTCAGCAGGAGCGGCCCGCCTGCACGGCAGTCACGCGGACGGGAGCCGAGCCCACCCCTGATCTGCAGGCCGTGTCTGTGAAGCAGTAGAATCCGACCAGGCCATTCTGTCTGACAATCGATCGCACCACGATGAAGCACCGGCGGCCACGTCCGTCCCCGGACCCGGCCCGACGACAGGGCTCTTTTGTGTTCCCCCGTCGGTCTACCGCTCCAGCGCCGGCAGGACGAAGGCCAGCACCACCAGCACCAGGTAGCCGAAGCCGAAGAGCCCTCCGACGATGATGCCGATCCACGCGTGCACCACGCCCTTGGCCTCCGGGTGCTGCTTGAGGTACCCCAACCCCTGGATGCCGAGGATGAAAGCCGGAATCCCCAGCAGAATCCCCAGGATCGGGATGAACGAGAAGATGCCCAGGTAGTAGGCGATCAGCGCCCTGGGATTCTTGTAGGGTATGATGCCGTCGTAGCTGCTGGACTTCTGTGGCGTCGCCGTGGGCTGCGCGAGCACCCCGCTCACGTTCGTCGTGACGCTCCCGTCCGTCGCCGCCCATGAGACCAGGATGCTGCCCTGGTTGACATACCCCTGCAGCGCCTCGCGGGTGTAGGGCCCCCACTCCTTGCCGTCCGGTGTGGAGACCAGCCAGGTGACGCCGGGTTGCGGGGCGGGCGCACTGGGCGATGAAGAGGGCGTGGCGTGGGCGTGCAGGGGGGCGCCGCACTCCATGCAGGTGAGGTCGGTGGCGTACACGCGCGCATTGCACTTGGGGCAGTGGAGGTCGGCACTGGTCATGGGAGGTGTCTCCTTTCGAGGGAATGGTTCCGCGTGAGGAGGGGGATTCCTGCGAGGTTGGGCGTTCGGGCCTCACCCCCCTGCCCCCCTCTCCCTGTACCCGGCCTGTCCCGTCTCAAACGACGAGACGCGANNACAGGCCGGCGGGACGAGGGGGAGAACCAACGGCGGGCGACACCCCGACAGAACTGGCCCCTGCTGAGAGGGTTCGCAGTTCGCCGCGGGCGAGGGCGCCCGCGGTACTCAAGGCACAGGTCTGAAGGGAAACCTCCGCCACGGCGCGAACTTACCCCGCGCTCACCGATATCACGCCCGGGAGGCGGTTGCATGCCCCAGACCGCTCAACGCCCCAATATCGTCTACGTCATCGTGCATGACATCGGCCAGCACATCGGGTGCTATGGCGCAGGAGTCAATACACCCAACCTCGATCAGCTCGCGGCCGATGGCGTGCAGTTCAACAACTACCACTGCACGGCGGCACAGTGCTCGCCCAGCCGTGCGAGTATCATGACCGGTCGATATCCGCATGAGAATGGGGAGATGGGGCTCGCACACATCGGCTGGCAGTTCAACTTCGGTGAGAAGACGCTGCCGATGTACATGAATGAGGCCGGATACGAGACCCACCTGTTCGGCCATCAGCACGAACACTCCGACGCCTCGAAGCTCGGCTACCAGCACCTGCACTCGCCGCAGAAGAGCGCTGCGAAGCAGGTGACGGCGGAGCTGATCGACTTTCTGAAGGAGTATGCGGCAAGCCCCGGCGAGCAGCCGCTGCACGTCTGCGCGGGCTTCGGTGAACCGCATCGTCCCTACCATCGTGAGGGCTACCCGAAGGATGACCCGGCGACAGTCCAGGTGCAGCCGTGGCTGCCCGACCGCCCGGGGATCAGGGAGGACATCGCGGGGCTCAACGGCCTGGTGTGGGTCGTGGATGAGGTTGTGGGCCAGATCCGCGCCACGCTGCAGGAGACGGGCCTGGACCAGAACACGCTGTTCATCTTCACCACGGATCACGGCACGGCGATGCCGCGGGCGAAGGGCACCTGCTACGACCCTGGGACGAAGACGGCGCTGATCATGCACCAGCCGGGCGTGATCGAGGGCGGCACGGTCTATGATCAGCTGCTGAGCAATTGCGACTTCATGCCCACACTGCTCGATGTCGCCGGTGGGCCGGAGCCCGCGGACATCTGGGGTCGGAGCTTCCGGCGGCTGCTGCATGGCGAGAGCTACTCTCCGCGAGATCACATCTTCAGCGAGATGACGTGGCACGACCGCTATAACCCGATGCGTAGCGTGCGGACGAACCGCTACAAGTACATCCGCAACTTCGGCTCCCGCCCGCTCGTGTACATGCCGTGGGACGTCTACCAGGGCCTCGCGGGACAGGAGATGATCGGGGAGTACTATACCGGGGGGCGCCCCGAGCATCAGCTCTATGACCTGGAGAACGATCCGCTGGAGTTCGAGGACGTCGCGGGCGATCCGGGCTACGCCGACGTGCTCGAGGAGCTGCAGGGCATGGTGCAGCAGTGGATGGAACAGACCAACGATCCGCTGCTGCTCGGGGATGTGCCGCCGACACCGGCGCAGGCGCACCGAGCGGCGACGGTGTGGCAGTCGAACTAGGAACGGCAGGGACCGCCATGGCAGCCCGCGCCGCCGGCCTCACCCCCAGCCCCTCTCCGGACCG
>DPJP01000411.1 GCA_003542955.1 Armatimonadota bacterium | reverse complement strand
CAGTCACCATGGCCGGCTCGAGACGGTCCAGCGCTGCGGGGCGCCACTCGAGGCGCGCGCTCTGCCCGTTGGCCAGCGTCAGTCCGGTTGGCGTCACCTTCGGGTCCGGCGCCCCGGCATAGAGGAAGAGCTTCCACGGGTCGTCGAACTCCGGTGTGCGGCCCGGCCGCCAGCGTGCTCCAATCCGCGTCGTGCCGGTGATCAGGTAGAGCCTGATCATGTACTCACCGTTGCCGCCGGGGATGGTCAGCTTCTCCTGAGTCCACGTCTTCCCGTCGAAGGCGACGGCGCTGTTGCCCCGATTCTCGCTGTTGTCGATGGCCAGGTAGAGGTAGTCATCGTTCTGAACGTCCTCGCCCTTGTGGAAGATGATCTCGTTGGCCCCGCGCGTCAAGTGCTCCTTCGGGATGGCGATGTCATACCAGTTCATTACCGCGGCAGGGGAGCCCGACTCGGGGTAGACCGGGGCGCCACAGTTGGTCGGGAAAGAGTGCACGTTGCCGTTCACGATGAACTCGAATGTCTCGTCCAGCCCATCGGCCTGGGGATTGTCATGCCACGAGTAGTCCCGCACCAGGAACATCGCGGACAGCCTCACGGCCTTCACCTGCTCCCAGACGTCATCGGGGAGCGCGCTCAGGTCGAGTGTCTTCCGGGCGAGGTAATCGGCTTTGCTCTGGTGGGTAATGCCCGTGGTCATGCCGCCCCACCGGCCGTGATCATCGCGGACCACGTACACGCCCTCGCCGACCTTCTCGACGATCGATGGAACGCAGAACGCGGACATCGGCACACAGACGGACAGTATGAGCAGGACAATACGCATTGGGCGCATCGGAACACCTCCACGGACGGTGGATTGCGTCGAGGTCATGCGGCATGCTCGGAGAGCTACTTCGGTGTGGGGACCGTGCGTTCCTGCCCGCGGGAGGGCACGTTCGCCCGGGCACGATCACCCCGGCCACGCGAATGAAGGCGTGGCCCGGGCCGCCGATCCGGGCGGGCCTCGTCACAGAGAGACGCGGCGTCTCTACCCGGTCGGGACCACCAGGAAGCTGTTCCCCGCGATCCGGCCGCTCGACTGCGGCTGCGTATCCCCGGTGATGGTGCTCGCGAAGGGGTAGGCAAGCAGGCTCGCGTTCGCGCAACCGACGAACAGCGCATCATCCGCCGGGATCACCTGCAGCCCGACGATGTATCCATCAATGCCGCTCTGCACGCCGCGCAGGACGTCCGGCGTCACCGCGCCCGACGCTGCTGACGCATTGCTGATGACGAGCACGCGCGCGGTGCCGGCGGGGTTGGCCGGTTCATGTTTGCCGACATAGAGCCGGTCTGACGCTCCGCTGTAGGCCAGGCCGACACCGAAGTTGCCAACATCGATCTCCCGGCTCGGAGCTACCGTCCCAGTCGCTACGCTGATCGCGTCAATGCAGATCAACCCGTAGTGAATCCCACTGTCGTCGGTTATGGCGAACAGAACGTCGCGACCCGCGTCGCCGCAGATATTGGTTAGGGTCGCGGTCCCCGTCACCGTGATTCTGCGGTCCGCCGCGCGGTTTGCCTGCGCCTGTGAGGCGTTGTGCCACACCGAAATCGAGTTGCCGTGGGTGCAGCAAAGGCGGTCGCTCGTCTGGTCATACCAGAGCGAGGTCATCCAGTCTCCCGGCTGGGTTCCGGTTGTGGTGAGGATGACATCGGGTGCGCGATCTCCGCCTGCCAACGGGGTGCGGTACATGTATATGCTGTCGTAGTTGTGGATGCCCCATAGCACTCCGAAGTCGGCGGTGGCAACGAGTGATTGCGTGCCGGTAACGCGGAATGGGTTCTCATCGCCCCCGAGTTCCACGGCCCCTGCCTGACTCGGGATCACCGCCACCTCGAGGGCGCTCGGGCGGATGGTCACGCGCCTCTGGTTCAGAAGGGTGTAGGTGATTGCGGTGTATTGCCTGTTGCCGACGTTGCCGCAGATTCCCCCGGGGCTGCCCGCGGCCCCGTTCTGCCTGGACGCGGAGCCGTTGGGATTGCCTGCGCCGGCCGTTGCCGTCGCCGTGCCGCCCTGTCCGCCGCCGGCGGCCGGGGCGCCGTCGCCGCGCTGACGCAGATGCTCCGGGCGGTCGAGAAGGGGAAAGCCAGTCTGCCGCGCCTGCATCACATCGAGCCGGGAGCGGAGATGCGCAACCACTTCGCCACCAGCGCGAGGGAGGCGGATGCGTGGGCATTCCAGCCCTTTGAGGCGCGGGACCACGTGGCGAGCAGGTTCTACCGGCCGGTGCTGTTCTATCACTGGACCGGCAATATCAAGTGGGCGCAGGCCGCCCGTGACGTCCTCGACTTCTTCAACTCGGTCTACGAGGGGCAGTACCCGCTGTCTGACTATGAACTCGAGTCGTGGTTCCGCGCGTGGGATATGATCGAGGAAGCACCGGTCTTCACCCCCGAGGAGCTCGCCCTCACCGCCGGGCGCATGGTTGAGACGGCCTATGCGATGCGCAAGTACGGGGCTTCCAGCGGCACGCGAATCGGCAACCGCCACACCTCCGTCGGCAGCATCGGGCTGTGGGCCACAGCCGACTGGATGCGCCGGAGCTTCCCGGACAATGCTGATGTGCAGAAGGCCGCAACCGAGTGGCAGCAGGGCCTGCGTGAGTACTTCACCACCGCCGCGACTGACTTCCGTGATGACCGCGACTCAACTGAATCAGTGGACTCGATCATGGTCTTCTACCGGTGGTGCCTGGAGACCGGCCACGCGGAGTACTTCACCTCCGGCCATGCCCGGCAGGCGCTGCAATACTGCCTGACATACCACGATTCCCTGGGCTACACCTGCGGCATCGACGGCTATGCCGAGGCGGTACCGGGCAACCTCACGATGCGCTACGGGCTGGGGCAGCCGCTGGGCGCGCTGGCGTTCGTCGAGGACCGCCGCGAGGTGCGGTGGCTCCGGGAGCATTTCCCGCCCGGTCGGAGCAACTCGGGCTGGTACTGGCCGTTGTACTGGGGCATCGGCTGCTACACTCCACGCCCTGACGCGCCGGTCACGGATGGACCCCCACCGCACCTGGTGGGCCTGAGCGCTATGCCGGTCGGCGGGCGCACCTACGGCATGGTGGAGACGGGCACTGCGTCTCTCGCCCCCGGCGTGAGCGCGACCATGCCCCCGCGCGAGCAGGCGATCGACAAGCTCTGCTTCCGCGAGGGCTTCAGCCCCGAGCACCAATACCTGCTGCTGCAGGGCTTCCAGGGCTGTCAGATCGGCACGGTGGATGCCAACACAATCCCGCGTTGCACCGAACGCGGGAAGATATGGCTGTTCCAGCACAGCGACCAGATCGGCCACTACTACCGCAATGGGCTGTTGGTCAGCAACGGACTCAATACCGAGCCTCTCCAGACCGGCTGCAGGCTGGACGCCGCGGCCCAGCTTGTAGACGGCTTCTGCATGAGCAGCACGACGCTGGCTGACTACCACGGCACCGACTGGCAGCGGGCGATCTTCTGGGAGCCCGGTGAGTGGTTTCTGGTCATGGATCGAGCCACGGCCCGCGAGCCCGGCTACTACTCGGCCCTGAGCACCTGGCGGACGCCCGTCTACGGCACCTGGACTGACGGCCGGCTGCTCACCACTACCCAGGACGATGTCAGCTTCCATATCCACAGCAGCCATCCCGTGGATGCCACCGCGCAGGCAGAGGCCCAGGACGGCGCCGCGCGGCCGTTCGTGCTCCGTGAACGCAAGTCAGGGAAGCTCACCGCGGGCGATGTCATCGACTTCCACAACCTGCTCTCGACCACCGACGCCGGCACACCGCCGCGCTGGGAGCCGGTCAAGCTGACCGACTCCGCCGTCGTCGTCAGGGACGCGCAGGGCAATGCCACGCTGCTGGGCATCGGCGGCCCGGGGACCACGCAGCCCGAGGGCATCGAGGCCGATGGAGGGATGTACGCGCTGTCGCCGGTGGATGTGTGTGTCGCCGGCGTGCGCAGACTGGCAATCGATGGGCACGTGCTGTTCGACTACGCCGAGCCGCTCACCGCCTGGATCGACCTGCAGGACGGTCAGATCGCCCCTGGTCACACTGGCAGGGCGCTGTGCGATGCGTCACTCAGTTGGCGCCTGCCCGACATGCTCCTCGCCGAGATGGGGAAGGCGGACGTTGCCGTCTGCAAGGCCGTCAAGGAGCCGATCAGGGCAATCATCGAGTCGGCGTCGATCTCGACGGGCGATGGCGTGCAGCCCACTGATGCCGCCGCCGGGACGCTGCGCGTGGCCTGGGAGAGCGATCAACTCGGGCGCAAGGGGAGGCCCGTCGGTGGGCTGAAAGTCAGCGCCGAGGGCGTCGCCTCGGAGATGCTCTACCAGGCGGTTGACGGGCTGATCCCGACCTCCAACGGCGGGCTGGCGTGGGACGCAGGCGTGCCGGCGGAGTTCGAGGTGCTCTGGCCTCAGACTGAAGCGGTCGCCGAGTTGCGGCTGCACATGGGCGTGGCGGCGCCGACCTCACGGCCCAACCTCGCCGAGCCGCTGACGGCCGAGCGCGATGTGCAGCTGGTCTGGAGTTCGGACGGCTTCAGGCAGGACAGGCGCGAGCAGACTGTGACGGCCGACCGTGAGGTCTACCTGCACAACCCCAACAAGGGCTACATCTTCCCGCACAAGTACCTGCTGGTACCTGTCGGTGACGTGCAGGCCTCCGGCGTGCGTATCTCCATCCCGCGCCTGGAGGGCGAGGCGAAGCTGTTTTTGACCGAGGTCGAGGTGCTCGGACCCGAGCGCGGTCCGCTCGAGACCCACCAGCTCCTCGTCCGCGACATCGATGGCGACGGCAGCCCGGAGATCATCGTCTCGAGCGGCCACGGCCTGCTCTCGGTCCTCGACAACACTGGGACGCTGCTGTGGCAGAAGCGCTTCAAGGGCCGAACCACGCGCGTGGTCGCCGGCGATCTCACGGGCGACGGCCGGCAGGAGATAGTCCTGGGCACACTCGAGAACCTCGTCCATGCCTTCACCGCGGATGGCGAAGAGCTGTGGACGACCTCCTTCATCGGTCTTCGGGAGGCCAGCAACAGCAAGTACTGCACCAATGGCGAGGTCGCTCACACAGTCGGCATCTGGGAGCCGACGCCCGGCACTAGGCGTATCATCGTCGGCCACTACTGGTACGCCTCGTTGCTTGATGAGACCGGCACAGTGCTCAAGTCGATGGCCTTCGGCGGCCGCCACCGGCGTGTCTTCGAGCGGACTGCCGACGTCGACGGTGACGGACTCCAGGACGCCTTCATGAGCTATGACATGCCCTGGCAGGGCCGGACCGCCATCGCCACACTGCTCAAGGGTGATGAGGTGGCTCAGGCGCGTGTGAGCGTGCCCAACGGCATCGCGTACGTCGGCGAGTTGCTGAAAGGCGAGGGCATCCGTGCCGCGTTGGGCACGCAGGAGGGCTTCGGCGTCTACGACCTGGAGAACAACGCCAGGGTCTGGGAGTACGTCGGCGGGCGGCCGCTGTCCGCCGGCATCATCCACGATGCCGATGACGATGGGGCGCCCGAGTTCTATGTCGGCGGCAGGGACGGCTTTGTGTCGGCCTTCTCAATCGAGACGGGCGAGCCTCTGGGTAGCCACCTGATTGGCGAAGCGGTCAACGACGTCACGGCCGTTGGCCTGGGCGCCGACAGCATCTTCCTGGTGGCCACCGGTACCGGACTGCGGGCGTACGATGCGCGGTGGCAGCCGCTTGGGTCCCTGCCCGGTGTCCATGTCGACATCGAGCCCGCCGGCGACCGCGTCGCCGCCGTGACCGGTGACGGCAGGCTGCAGATGGTGACGATGCCATAGGTCCGCGTGCTGTGTCAGCAATCCGAGCGCGTATGGAGGGGACAAGATGAAGACGATGGCCGCGTTGGCGTGCGTCGTGACGCTTCTGATGCTCCTGAGCTGCGCCTGTGGCGCCGAGTACAACCTGCTGCAGAACCCCGGCTTCGAGCAGGTCGATGAGCAGACCGGCTTCGCGGCAGGCTGGGAGCCGACATACTGGAGCAATCCCAAGGGTACCATCGCGCTCTCCGACGAGGCACACACCGGTGAGCACTCGGTGATGCTCAAGGGCGTGCCGACAGAACAAGTCACCGATGCGGGCAAGCGCAACAACCACCTGGTGACCCAGAAGGTGGAGGCCAACGTCAGCGGCGCCCGCAGGCTCGTGCTTCGCGCCTGGTACAAGGCCGAAGGCACGGGCAACCCGCATATCTCATTCATGAGTAGCGACAAGGACGGCAAGCGACTGCAGTACAGCACATCGCGACACTACGAACCACGCGATGACTGGGGGCAGGTCGCCTTCGACTTTGCCACCGACGAGGGAACCGCCTCCGTCACCATCTACCTCCGCAACGGCGGCGAGGGGGCCGTGTGGTTTGATGATGTTGTGCTCAACGGCGCCGACGACGTACTCGAGAACGATCACGCCCGTATCACCATCGAACCACTCATCGGCGGGCGCATCCGCAGCTACCTCACGAAGGACACCGGCATCGAGCGGACCGTCTGGAACGGCATTCGACCCGGTGGANNGACTTCCCCGGGATGCTCCAGCAGGCGCCCTACGAGATCGAGGTCATCGAGCCGAACAGGAGAGTGGTGGTCAGGCACGGGCTCGCGGCGCCGGAGTATGCCGGGTTGATTGTCGAGGGGGAGCTTTCACTTGATGAGAACTCGGCCTCGGTCAAGGTGCTCCTGAGGGTGCGCAACTTCAGCCCGGAGACGAAGAGCTTCAGCCTCCGCATCCAGAACTGCCTGCGCGGGGAGCACGTCGGCTTCTCCTGGCGCACGACCGAGCAGTTGCGCGTCATCCGACACCCCGAGCACGCGATCAAGGGCAGTGTGATGATCGAGAACCTCGCCGAGGGCTGGCTGGCGTTCTGTGACCTCGACACCGGTACAGCGACCGTCGCGCTCTTCGATGTGACGGCAATCGAGAAGGCGCACGCATACATGATGCCGAGCCTCAACACCCTCGAGTGGTACTACCGTGCCCGCGAGATCGCAGCCGGCGAGAGCTGGGAGACCGAGTACACCCTCGTGCCGCTGGCCGACACCGCGCCGGTGATCACCGCGAACGCGCAGTATGTCATCACCGCGGACCCGCTGCGGCCGGTCGCGGGGAAGCCGCTTACGCTCAATCTCTCCCCATCCGCGGGGCCGCTGAGCGCCACGGTCACCGCCACCGGCGGGCCGGAGGGGCAGACGCTCGACGTCAGGCAGCCCCTACAACTGCAGGTGCTCAAGCCTCAGGCCGTGACACTGCCCTGGCAGGTCGACGGCCTTGGCGAGTTGAGCATCACGGTGCAGACGGATGCCGGCAGCACGGCTGCCGCGCTGTCGGCGGCCGCACTTGATGACTCACCGCTGCAGGACCTTCCGGCACCGCCGGCAGAGATGGCGCCCTTCCCCGCCGCGACCACGTACTTCCCGTATGGTGAGTACTACCGCGGGCTCTTCGGCAACCAGATGGGCACTCAGCAGGAGTTCATCGACAGGCAACTGCGCGACTACCGCAAGAGCTACTTCAACACCTACATCATCGGTGAGGGCAGCCTGATGGGGCCCTACCGCAACGACGGCGTCGACTGGATTTCCGAGCTGCTGCGCAAGTACGAGATGCGCTCCTTCCCCAAGCATGACTTTCTGCGCGTCTTCGAGCCGAAGGAGGGTGGGGGGCAGCAGGAGGTCTTCCCGGGCGCGATGACCCGCGAGCAGATGGTCGATGTTGTCCTCCGGAAGAGCGGGTTCGACCTCGACCTGCGGCGCAAGTGGGCGGAGGCGTACTCGGATGTGATCCTGGCCTACGACCTCTCCGACGAGCCCGGGGGTGAGCACATCCCCAACTACATGATGCTGCAGAACATCTGGCGCGACCTCGACCCCGCGCACCCGGTTGTGGTCATCCTCAACCTCAACCGCACTGAATACCTGCCGTACATGCCCGTCTATTACGGTGATGAATACCCGATCCACAATGACAAGCGCGGCGGGCGCGACCCCTGGCACATGTACACGAGTGTGCGCTTCTGCACCGATCGCACCTCCGCGCCGGTGTGGGTGATGCTGCCGGCCTTCGGCGGGCTCGACGACTACCCGTGGCAACTCGCAACCGGCCCCGAGATGCGGCTGATGATCCACCTGGCGGTCGCCGCCGGGGCGAAGGGTATCACTTACCACGGCAGCTACTCGCCGCCGTGCTGGACGCACAACCACTACTACTTCTACACGGCCCGCGACTCGTGGCAGGCCGGTACGCCGGCATGGGATGAGATGAAGCGCGTCGGGCGGCAGATCACCGCTATCATGCCGGCCGCGCTGCAGACAGACACCGTGGATGACGAGCCCTTCACAACTGATGCCGCCGCTGTCTCCCTCAGTGAGAACCGCTACCAGGGCCCGGCCGTGACCGTCTCGGCACTGAAGGAGCGAGGGGGGACGGGCTACTTCCTCGTCGTGGTCAACCAGGATCACGAAAACGAGCACACCGCGACCCTCCTGCCCGCCGTGAAGCTGCTGCCCGAGAATGCAGCCCTCTGGGACCTGTATGATCTGAAGGAGATTGGGCCCGCGGCGAGCACGAAGCATACAATGGCCCTGCAGCCGGGTGATGGACGGATGCTCTACGCCGGCACGCCGGAGGACTGCGCGCGGGTGCTGGACGCCGTCCACGCGGGCCACTGCCGCAACGAGTTGCCGATCTACCGCATCGATGCCGAGATGGCGACCAGCAACGGGCTTGATATCGCCGCTGCCGATGTCGACGCGAAGGCGGCCGAGGCTGCCTTGGCGGCGGGCAACGGGATGGAGGCCCATGAGAGGATACTCGCCGCCCAGAAGAAGCTGGCGGAAGCCGTCGCCGCCAATGCCGCCCTCAGCACTGCCCTGGGCAATCTCGATCAGGCGCTGCCGCTCCTCACAGAGCTGGCCAACTTCTACCGGGATAATATCGAGATTGTCGCGCCGAAGGAGATCCGCGACCAGACGGAGCGCTACAAGTCCTTCGATAACACGCAGGACCCGAAGCTTCAGGGCTATGTCAATGACACCGCGGCAGCCTTCACCGCACGCCTGCGACTGAGTGACCGCGTCCAGCGGGGCGAGGCGGCGCAGGTGGTCGACGAGACCGCCACAGTGTTGCAGACAGCGCGCCGCGTCCACGCCGAGGCGATTCCGCATATCGAGGGCAGGAAGGGGCAATAGCGCGTCCCACCGCCATCGGCTTGGTCTGACGATGTNNACACAACTGTAGGTTAATGCTATCGCGGGAGAACTCATGTGTGGCCGCCATCAGGCCGACAATAGACTGGAGGGGATACACAGCTATCAAACGTAACGGCGGCCGCGGAAGCAGTCCGGCGCGCATTGTCTCCTGAGCGATTCGGGGAGATATGCGATGCCGGCCTGTCGAACGCGCGGACGCCTCCCGGATCGGGGGACACATTGTGAAGCACACCGCGAAGGCGTCACTCGCCATTGCACTCGCCGTCTGCACGGCGGCACTACTCGGCTGCCACGGCGGCGAGGCGATACTCGGACCGGCAACAGGCGGGGGCGACACCACGGGAGCCGAGCAGGTGTTCGTCCGCGGGGTGTCGGTTGCACTCGTCGACAGCCAGGGCGCGGAGACGGCGAAGGTCCTGACCATTCCGGGCGTGACGGCCGTCCCCGGCAGCGTTGTGCAGATGCAGGTGAGGCTCAACAACATCTCGGGCGTGGCGGGCTTCCAGGCGGAGGTGACCTTCGACCCCGCAGTGCTGCAGGCGGAGGCGGTTGCCGTCACCGACCAGATCCCGGGCGAGCCGCTCCAACTGACCAATATCGACAACGCCACAGGCGCCATCCGTGTTGCCGTAGCCGGCACGCAGGATGCCTCAGGTGCATCGACCACACTGCTCGATATCACCTTCGCCGTCTCGGCGGATGCTTCGAGCGCGACGACACAGGTCGGTGTCGGTGTGACTCTGGCCAATGCCGAGGCGCAGATCATTGGCACCACTCTGGTTGTCACCGGCGACATCAGGATAACGCCGGGGTATTCAGGCGACATGGACGGGGATGGCAAAGCCAGCATCCTCGACACGATGTGGATACTCCGCATCCTCACCGGTTTCGACCCCAACACACCGATGGCGGACGCCAACCGCGATGGCGAAGTCAACATCGGCGACGCGATGATCATGATGCGGTGTGTCGTAGGCATGGCGCCCTGGCCGATCGGGGTCATCGGCGACCCGGAGCCGCTCCAGATCCTGAGCACCGCCCCTGAAGACGGCGCGACGGGCGTGGCGACCGATGCTGAGATACTCATCACCTTCAATGCGGCAGTCGAGCCGACGAGCTTCACCTACACGATTGCTGAAGAGGGTGGCGGCACCGCGCCTGCTATGACCGCGGCCTGGAATGCTCCGGACTATACAGCGGTCACCCTGACGCCACAGACGCCGCTCGCCGCCGGCACCACCTATACGGTCTCAGGCATTGGCGCAACACCGGCCGACACACTCGCCTACGAGGCGCTCTCCGGCGGGGAGTTCAGCTTCACCACCGCGGTCGGCGATGGCGCCCCGACCGTCGAGATCACGAGCCCCGCCGCCGGAGTGACGGTCAGCGGCCTGCTCGAGGTCGGAGTGACGGCGCAGCCCGGCTCCGGCGACACACAGATACGGCGGATCGAGGTCGAGTTCGGCGACCAGACCCAGGTCCTCGAGGCCGCCTCCGGAACGGTGACGTTCAACAGCTGCTACGCGATCAACGGCGAGCAGTCCATCAGTGCAGTTGCCACCGACAGTGCCGGTGTCCGCAGCGAGTGCGGGAGCGTCGCCGTGGTGGTCGACAACTTCGCATTCTACGTCGATGAGCGCGTGCAGGTCGTTGCCGCCGACGCTCCGGGCGGCTCCGTGACGGTGCCGGTGCGGATCACCGACGCCGCGGGTGGCCTGGGCTTCTCGATGACGATCAACTATGACCCCGCGGTGCTGTCGGTTGCCTCGGCGGCTGCGGTGACCAAGGGCGCAGCGGTGCCGGGCAATGCGCTCCTGATCGTGAACGCGTTCGAACCCGGGCACCTGTACATCTCCTGTGCCGGCACGGAGGAGTTCGACGCCGCCGAGCAGGAGGTACTGCTCATCAACTTCGGCGTTATGTCACATCCGGCGGGCGGGCGCACGCTGATCGACCTCGACGACTCGGAGGACGCAAGCCCCCGTATTGACTGGGTCCATGTCACACGAGGCACGCTGCACCCGGCTGCCATCGACGGGGAGATAGCCATTCCGTGACAGGCAGGTCGGGGACTGGCACCCATTGC
>DPJP01000221.1 GCA_003542955.1 Armatimonadota bacterium | reverse complement strand
TCCTTTCGCGTGGCGGTGCGGAGGCGTGTGGGTCACGAGCGACGGCACGGCAACGTCGCCAATATCGTTCGTGAACCAAATTGGAGGGGGAACGCCCTTCGGAAGGAGGGGCCGAATGGGGAAGCGTCACGAAGTGACGCGGGGTCCCCATCCGGCCCCGGTTGCATGATCCCTTCCGTCCGATGACACAGGTCTGCCGTCAACCCGCGGCGAACACTCACCCACCGTACACAGGAGAGACCACTCATGCGACTTGCCGCTCCGGTGATGGCACTGATCTTCCTGATCCCGATGGAGGGCCTCATGGCACAGACCAACACGATTGACTGGGTACGCGTCACGGAGCATGCGCAGTGGGCGCCGCGTGACTCGCAGGGCGAAGTCGTCCACGACGGCCGCATGTGGCTGCTCGGCGGCTGGTTCAGCTCGAATGCGATCGGGCCCCGAGATGTCTGGGCATCCAGCGACGGCATCACGTGGGAGGAAGTGACCCACGAGGCTGCATGGAAAGCCGGCGACATCCCGACGAGCATCACCTTCGACGGTCGCATGTGGATGATGGGCGGGTGGTATGCCGGCCGCCTGCCGGAAGGCTGCGGCAGCAACGCCGTCTATGCATCACGCGATGGGGCAGATTGGGAATGCGTCACCGAGCAGGCGGCGTGGAGCCCGCGCCTTGGCGCCGCCGGGGTGGTCCATCAGGGACGGATGTGGCTGCTCGGGGGCAACGAGCAGTACTTCTTCGGCGACGAGAGCGATCTGCGCAATGATGTGTGGTCCTCCGCCGACGGGAAAGAGTGGCGGCTCGAGACCGAGCACGCTCCGTGGGCGCCGCGCGCTTACCACAACGCCCTCTCGTTCAAGGGGAAACTGTGGGTGTTCTCCGGCGGCAACTACCTGCCCGGGTACATCGGCTACAATGACGTGTGGTGCTCCGAGGACGGGGTCAACTGGACGCAGGTGGTCGAGCACGCGCCCTGGCCCGGACGGATTTGGTTCTCCGCGGTCGTCTACCGTGGCTGCATGTGGCTGCTCGGCGGCTGGACGAACCAACCCTACAAGAACTATAACGACGTCTGGTACACGGCCGACGGGGTGACATGGAAGGAACTGAAGACGCCGACGATCTGGTCGGAGCGCCACGAGCACTCGGCGTATGTCTTTGATGACAAGCTGTGGATCGTCGCCGGCAACGAATGGCCGCTGGTCAATGACGTGTGGTCGCTGCACCTGCCGGAGGGCTGGGAGCCGTAGGCGGTTGCCAACAGGACCTACGCGCGCGGGAGCAGTGCCAGCGCGATCCAGTACACGAGCGGCGTCACCGTTGCTCCCACCAGCGCGCCTGCGACGCCCTGCACGAGGGTGTGTCGCCCACGATAGACCCTGGCCCAGGTGATCAGGGGCAAGCCGATCAGCGCGTAGAGCGCGCCCGCGTAGCCAACCAGCGCCAGAGCCAGGACGCACGCCACGTAGACGGCCACATGCACGCTGATCTTCCACCACAGCGATATCAGCGTAAGTGTCAGCCCGAGTGCCACATAGACGCAGCCCAGCGCGACAAGCTCCCGCGGGGCCCCGATGGCATGGAGGAGGACGACCCCAACAGCGCCGCTGGCCAGGGCCGCGCCGAACGGCGCAGCCCGCTGCTCGCGCCGCGCAAGGTGCACATCGCCGATATGGCCCCGCCGCCAGAGGTGGTAGACGAAGAGAAACGGTATGCCCGCGCCGCAGACGAGCCCGATGGCCCCCCAGAGCAGCAACTCCGACAACGACGGCCCCAGCCGCAGCACGACCAGTGCGACGGCTACGGCTGTCACAATGAAGGGGCTGCCGAGGGTCGAGACAACCGCGGCCACCCGCGGAAGCCCGCCCCCCGCTCCCTCCCTGCCCCCACCTGAATCGCTCATGACCTGTGAACCTCAGACTCGCCGCCGGAATCGATGACGCAGACCGAAGGCAGTATGTAACCGGGGCCGGATGGCGCCCTGCGGTCCTGCGGACCGCCTGCCCATCCGGCCCGGCTCAGCCCACCCTTTCGCTCCGCGTTCGCGCTACCCCGCCGGCATGATCACGGCCATGTCGTCGACCAGCCACAGGCACACGATCGGCGTGCTGCGCGCTGTGAAGGGCCGCTTGCCGCCCTCGGGGCTCGTTGCCTGGCCATGGACGGCCACGAAGTACGTGCCCACCTCCGGGGCGGTGAAGCTCACCCGCACGCGCCGCTGGCCCGCCTTCAGTTCGCCAAGCTCCTCGACCACGTTGCCGTCGGCGTCCTCGAGCACCACGCTGCCGCCTACATCGCTGAACTCGATGCCCCGCGGATGTGGCCGGCTGGTGACCGTGCACTCGATAGCCGAGCCCGGCTCGGGCGCATAGGCCCGCAGCGTCGGGTGGAAGTCCCCCGCCATCTCGAACCTGAACTCCGGGTGATGATGTGGCACGTAGGTCTTCTCGGCAGTAATGCCCCTGGCCAGGCCGGGCAGCACCGTATCACCGAGCGCGGCGTTGTAGTTGAACACGATGAAACCGCTTGTGCCGAGGTTCCGCGTGATGTCGATCTGGCCCGCGACACGGTCCGGTGAGAGCGTCGATGATGACGAGGAGGCGCCGATGCCCGGGTAGATGGGCACAGAGCCTTCGACCTGCTGCAACTGCCTGGAGACCAACCCGGCGAACCCGTAGTCAGAGTTGGTATAGTCCATGGGGCAGAGGAAGTCGACGTAGCCCTTCTTCGCCCATGTGACCCAGTCCTGGCCGACGCCGGTGTAGCTGCCGGGGTAGTTGCCGAAGACCGCCGCGGAGACCTTGCACTCCGGTCGCACGGCATGCACGCGCTGCTCGGTCTCGCGCACGACGGCCGTGATCTGCTCGGCGCGCCAGGCAAGCCACTTGTCGCGGAGCTCTGGCGAGCGGCAATCGGCCGGCCAGTTCTGCACCTTGACGCCCATGGCGGCCTCGAAGCGCTGCCGGCAGCCCTCACAGAAGCAGTTGTCGGCACCCGGATAGCGGATGTAGTCGAAGTGCACGCCGGCGACGTCATAGTTGGTCGCCACCTCGACCATGCTGGCGACCTCGAGTTCGCGATTATCCGGGTGCGAGGGGCAGAGCCACTCACCCTCCTCGCCGGAGAAGCTCTTCTGCAGCCGCCCCTCCGCGCGCATCTTCTCGATGAACTCCGGCGGCGTGTCGCGACCGCAGCGGAAGTTCACCTTCCACGGATGGACTTCTATGCCGTACTTCCGGCCGGCCTCGACGGCCAGCGCCACCTGGTCGCCCTTCTCAGCCACCGTCGCCGACACCGGCAGCACCTTGGACTGGTACAGCGCGACGCCGCCCCAGAACTGGTTGGGGACGACGGCATTGAAGCCGGCATCGGCCAGCACCTGCGNNGACTTGTCCCAGCCTGCCGCGTACGCGCCGGTGCCGGCATGCTCCCAGACGGCGCGGAACTCGCCCTGCCTGGACACCTGCCCCACCAGGTACGCCTCCTGCAGCTTCCTGTCGCGCTGAGCGGCCAGGTTGATCGCCTTCAGCGCATCAGCGACCTCGAGCGCTCCGTTTGCCTGCGCATGGAGCTCCTGGGCCTCGGAGAGCGCCTTGCGACCTGCCTCCGTGGCCGGCGGGTCGCCGTACATGAAGTCCTCCGCCGACATGTGGCCGACCTGCGGGGGCAGCATCACGGCGCCCTCCGCGGCAGTCTCCCACACCCCCGGCACAAAGTGCCCCACCAGGCTGAGCAGCATCTGGCGCTTGAGCACCGCGTCGTCGGAGAGCAGGATGTGGGTCATGAAGGCCCCGGTATCAGAAAGCAGCAGGGCCGGCTTACCGGTGTCCTTGCCCTCGCTGTCGAGCCAGCGCCCGATGATCCTGGCGTTGAGCCCCACCGGTTCTGCGGCGTTGATGTTCCATGAGGCCTGCTTGACGGAGTCGGGCATGCCCTGCGCGGCGGTCTCATCGAGGTCGATGACTGCGAACTGGCCGTCATACTCGCGCCTGACGTACTCCGTGCTCCGGATGCCAAGTGCCGCGGCGAGTGTGGGCTTGAGTGAGTAGAAGGCGATGACCTTGCCGCCGTTTCCGATGTACTCGGCCAGGCGCGCGGCGGCCTCATCGCTCAGGGTCGGGTTGTAGGGCAGGATGATCAGCGGGTTGTCCGGCAACTCGCCTGCGAGCAGTTCCTGCTCGGCCATCGCCCCGACGAACACGCCGTACTCGCGCAGTTGGGACGCGACCCGCTCCGAGGCATCCGTGACCGCCCTGGCCTCGTTGCCACCGGCGGCGGCGAGCGGATCGATGAGTGTGACGACGTCGTCCTCGTACGCGATCAGGTCATCGACGTACATGAATGCATTGACCCTGGCGCCCGTCCAGCCGGCGATGCGGATCGTGTCGACCTGGTCCCAGCCTCCCGGCTGACCCTCCGAGCCGAACTCCCCGCGCGTGAAGGTGACCGTCTCCCACTCCGTGCCGCGGACCGTGAAGCCGTTACCATACCATCCGTTGCCGCTGTGGAAGTAGATCGTGTAGTGGCCGAACGCCGCGGGCTCCGGCACGCGGATACGCAGCGAGAAGCGCCCGTACACCGAGAGGTCCCAGTTGCCGTGGCGGTCATAGACGATACGCCTGTCGTTCTCGACGAAGTTGGCCGACAGTCGCAGACAGGCGCCGTCCTCTCCGACCTCAACCTCGACAGGCGGTGAGTTCTCGTCGGGGACCCATGCGGCCTGCGCGGCGGCGTTGTCGGGATAGTTGAAGGCATCAATGACGGTCTCTTCGGCCGCATGCGCGAGAAGCGGCACGAGCAGGAGCAAACAGACGAGCATCAGGGATGCGAAACGCATCGCAGGCACCTCCGGGATATGCCATAGGCGTGGCACGGCGTCGACGAGATACCTGTTAGACGCGAGGGGAGCGGAGACCTGCTTGGTAAGGCAGGGGCGAGGGGGTACGGCAGGGGTGTGGGGCGTGGGGTTAGGGGC
>DPJP01000209.1:40293-40450 GCA_003542955.1 Armatimonadota bacterium | reverse complement strand
AGGGGCAGGTCTGGGAGGCCGCGATGTTCGCGGGGCACAACAAGCTCGACAGGCTCATCGGCATCTGCGACTACAACAAGCTCCAGATCGACGGCTTCACCGATGATGTGCTCACCCTCGAGCCGCTGGTGGACAAGTGGCGGGCCTTCAACTGGGA
>DPJP01000209.1:32750-40246 GCA_003542955.1 Armatimonadota bacterium | reverse complement strand
ATGATCATCGCCCACACTGTCAAGGCCAAGGGCAACAGCGCCTGCGAGAACACACCCGACAGCCACAACATCAAGGTCGGCGACCGGGAAGCGTACGATCACTACATGAGCTGCCTGGTATCCGGGCAATGCGAGCTACCATACTGAGGGAGGGCAAAGACATGGCAAAGGCGCTTCACGAAATGCAGATGCGCGCGGTCTACGCACAGACGCTGTGCGAGTTGGCCGAGCAGAACCGCGACATCATTGTCATGGAGGCCGACCTCAGCAAGGCCTCCGGCACCAATCCGGCGTACTCGGAGGCCTACCCGGACCGCTTCATCAATGTCGGTGTGGCCGAGGCAAACATGATCGGCATCGGCGCCGGGCTGGCAGTCGAGGGGAAGATACCCTTCTGCGCGAGCTTCACGCCCTTCGCCTCGCGCCGCGTCTATGACATCGTCACCATCTCGGTGGCCTACGCAAACGCGAACGTGAAGATCGTCGGCACCGCGCCGGGGATCACCGCCGGACCCAACGGCGGCACGCACATGTGCTTTCAGGACCTCGCGATCATGCGCGCGATGCCCAACATGATGGTGCTCTCGCCCTGCGACTGCTACGAACTGCGGGAGGTCGTCCGCTGGATGGCAGCGCATGAGGGCCCGTGCTACATGCAGATGATCCGCATGGAGCAGCCGCAGGTGTTCGATGAGCGCTACCGCTTCCAAATCGGCAAGGCCGTCCACCTGCGTGAGGGCGAGGCCACGTCGCTGGTCAGCACCGGCTACATGACGCCGTTTGCCATCCAGGCGGCGGATGAGTTAGCCGCAGAGGGTGTTCAGATCGACCTGCTGCACTGCCCGACGGTGAAGCCCTTTGACGATGCAGCGCTGGTCGCCTCGGCACGCAAGACCGGCCGGGTGGTCACAGTCGAGAACCAGAGCATCATCGGTGGGCTGGGCGGAGCGGTCTGCGAGGTGCTCTCGGAGCAGTGCCCGACGCCGGTCAAGCGGCTCGGGGTGCCGGACCAGTTCGGCGAGATAGCGACAGAGGACTATCTGTTCAACAAGCACGGCTTCGGCGTGGAGCATATCAAGGCTGCCTGCCGGCCGGGGGAGGGATAGGCAATGCGTATCGTAGTTGGCTCGGTGGTGAAGGGCTTCATTCTCAAGTCGGCAGTCAGGGAGTGGCTGGAGAAGAACGGGCATGAGGTCATCGACGTGGGCTGCCATGATACGTCGACATTCGTGAAGTTCCCCTCGATTGCGGAGCGTGCCGCGCGCGTGCTGCAGCAGGGCGGTGCCGACCTGGGCGTGCTCTGCTGCGGCAGTGGGACGGGTGTGGCGCTTGCGGCGGGGAAGTTCCGGGGCATCTGCGCGGTCTCGGCGGAGTCCACGGTCGCGGCGGAGTTGGCCCGGAGGGTCAACGACGCCAACATACTCTGCATGGGCGAGATACTGGTGACCCCGGACATGGCCTGCCGGATGGTCGAGGCCTTTCTCGCGACGCAGTTCGGCGATGCACCCGGTACGCCGCAGCCGGTGCTGGATTTCTGGGCGCAGGCGCGTGATGAGATCATGGCCCGCGGCCCCGAGGCAACCGACCGGGAGATGGAGACGCTGGGGTAGGGCGACGAGCGGGGAGGCGACCACCAATGCGAACCATCGCCGTTGTCGTGGTCCTGATATCCATCATCATGTCGGCCGCCAACGCCGCCGAGCCTGTCGCGATGGGCGTCGGTCAGGGGGCAGCGCTCCTGCTCTCGCCCGACACCGGCACCGTCACCGGCCTTCAGACTGCGCGGGGCCCGGTCGACGCCACCGGCGGCTTCCGCCTCAGGGATATGGTCGCAGACAGGACAGTCGAGCTGTCCGCGCCGCTGATGGCCGATGGCGATGCCCGCACAGCCGCTTACGCCGCGGATGACCTCGGCCTGGCGCTCGATGCGACGTTCACGCCGCGGGAGCATGCTATCGAGGTCGCCTGTTCGCTGCGTGATACCACCGGGCAGGACCGCGCAGTGACGCTCAGCTTCGCGCTCAGGCTTGAGGCCGTCGGCCGGCGCTGGTGGCAGGACATCCGCCGTTCAGTCGACATCGGCGACACGGGTGTCTACACCAACGGCGGCACCTCATCGACCTACCCGCTCTGCTGCATCGAGGATGGCAGCCGCGCGCTCAGCCTCGCCATCCCGCTCGAGCCGATGGTCACGCACAGGACGCTCTACGACGCGGCGGCACGCGAGTTGCGCATCGAGTTCGACCTCGGGCTGAGCCCGGCGACGCTCCGGTTCCCTTCGCGGGCCGATATCCGCTTCTTCATCCTCTACCCCGACCCCGAGTGGGGCTTCCGCGCGGCGCTGGAGCGCTACTACCAGGCCTATCCGGAGCCATTCACCACGCATGCGACCACCCCCGGCGGGTGGATGACATTCCATGACCTCGCGGATATCCCGCTGCCGGAGGACTTCCACTTCGGCTTCCATGAACTCGGTCAGAAGTCGCCGGAACTCAACCAGAAGCTGGGCGTGGCATGCATGCGCTATGTCCTGCCGGGGCAGCTTGACGTGTTCCTGCCGTTCGATGCCCCGAAGGGACAGTCGTTTGACGAGGTCGAGAAATGGGTCCGTGAGCAAGCCTCGGAGGGCAGTAGAGAGGGATCTCTGCGCAACCTGAGGATCATGCGCGATTGCGTCATCTGGGATGAGAAGGGCGAGCCGGTGGTCCACAGCCTCTACGCGAGTTGGGCGCGGGGAAGCCTCGTCTATGACTGCTTCGTGAACTCGGACCCTGCACTGCCGGTCGAGAACCGCCACTCCGAGCTGATGGACGCGAGCATAGCGAGAGCGGAGCAGGAGCTGCAGGAGAAGGGCGTGGAGCCTGGTGGGGTCTACCTGGACAACTTCGGGGGCAGCACGCCCAACTACCGGCGCGAGCACTGGGCGACCCTCGACGACCCGCTCACCTTCCGCGGCAATCCGCCGAAACCGTGTGCGCTCGTGGGCATGGGAGAGCAGCAGTACGCCCGGCACGTCGGCGCCGGCCAGCACCCGCGGGGGCGCATCGTCTTCGCGAACGGGTGGATGAGGCCGGAGATATTCCACACGGCCACCCTCGACGCCGGAGGCACGGAGACGCCGTGGTCAACCGAGCAGACCCGCCTGGGCATACACTGGGACTGGTGCCGCGCGCTCATGCAGGGGAAGGTCCACACGCCGCTGTTGCGCCTGGACAAGCCGGAGTTCAACTCGCTGTTCTCGCACATCCAGGATTACGCGGCCGAGGCGACCTTCTACGCGTTCTACCCCAGCCTCTACTCGCCGGGTGGGTACCCCTACCAGAGCTTCTGGGTCGAGCCGGGGATGTACGAGCGCTACCGGGCGGAGTTCAGGCGCTGCATGCCCGTCATCGACATCCTGCACGAGGCCGGCTGGGAACCCGTCACGCACGCGCACCTGAGCGATGCGCGCCTCGGTATCGAGCGCTATGGCGAGCCCCGCGATGGCGCCTTCTGCCTCGCACTGTACAACCCATTCGATGAGGCCGTACCCGTCACGCTGACGAGCGATCTGCGCTGCGGCGGGGATGACCCCATCGCCGTTGACCTGCTCGATCCGGGTACGTGGTACGCGCTGCCGGAGGGACGCGTCGCGCTGCAGACGACGGTGCGCGGGGGCGAATGCCGCGTGCTGCGCATCGGCGGCCGGGAGCAGGCCGTGCAGTGGCTCTGGGAGCGCGGGATGCAGGCGCTGAAGCTGCTCATCGAGCAGCCCGGCGAGCTTGCCGACACACTGGCCGCGCTGAGTGCCGGCCTGGCCGGTGCCACGCCCGAATCCGCGGATGCCGCCCTGGCAGCCGCGCTCCAGCCGATTCATGATGCCACTCTGGCCGACGCCGGGCCGTATGAGGCCACCCCACACAGGCATGCCACGGTCCGTGCCCGCGAGTGCGACGAGTACCTCTGCGCGGCAGTAGCGCTGCAGCGTGGAGTCCATCTCGACTCGGCGCTGCCCGTGGCCGATGCGCTCACGGAGCTGCCCGCCGCGGCCGAGCGCGCGAGCGTCGTGCCACTCGACCACGGTGAGACCAGCTCTCTGCGGCCCGGCGAGCGCGTAGCCGTGGGGACGCTCCTGGCATTAGCGCAGGCGCCTCCGGCTGCGACAGTAGCGCAGGCGCCCCCGCCTGCGCCGGCTTCCCTGACCCTCTTCGCCTCCCGCGCCTATGACGTCTCCTGGCCGGTGCGGCTGCAGGCGACCATGGGCCCCGCCGGAGAAGTCGAGCTGACGGCCACCAACCGTGGCACACGCCCGACCGATGCGGCTCTGCAGGCCGACGTCCCGGAGGGCTTCACACTCTCCCCCGACGTCGTCGACCTCTCGCTCGCGCCGGGAGAGACGAGGCAGAGCACCCACACGCTGCAGGGCCCCGAGGGCTTCGCAGGAGAGGCAGGAGTGACGCTCCGGGCCATGCGTGACGGCGCGCCGGTCGGCTGGCTGANNCGCCTCCGTCCCCTGGCTCGACCCCTCCGCCAATCTGCTGGCACAGAGCGACTTCGAGGGCGTCGAGGGCGCCCCGCAGGGCGCGGAGCTGGGAGGCGATGCGCGCGTTGTGACCGAGGACCCACACTCGGGGGAGGCCTGCCTGCGGGTAGAGAACCAGACCGGTACCGGCGACCGCTACTGCCTTTGGCGGATTCCGCTGGATGGCCCACCGCCCGACAGGCTGCTTGTGAGCGCATGGAGCAAGGCGGAGAACGTCTCCGGCGATATCGACAGGACCTACTCGATGTGGATCGGGTCGCGGACCGCCGACGGCGGATGGCTGCTGCTTGGCACACTCGAGTTCGACGCCGGAACGCACGGCTGGCAGCGGCGAACGGCGGTGCTGCCTGTGCGGCGCGACGTGACGAGCCTGAACGTCTGGGCGCTGTTCCGCGACAGGCAGGGCGTTGCCTGGTTTGACGACATCTTCGTCGGGCCGTCGATGGGCACGCGCGGTGTGAACCTCGCCCGCGATGCCGAGGCGGCCGACGCGGATGCATCCGTGGTGCTGGACGGCCTCACCGGCCCGGATGCGCCGATCCTGCACCGCGGGAGTAGCGAGCAGGGCCATTCGCTCGAGTTCCGCTGGCCGGCGCCGATCCAGGTCACGCGCGCGGTGATCCACTGGCCCGAGGGCGAGAAGCGCCCCCGCAGCTCGACTGAGTTTGCCCTGCAGTACCACAACGGCCGCGAGTGGGTCTACTGGGCGGTCGGCCACATCTACATGCCGGAGCAGCAGAGTGTGCTCGAGGCCGCGCCGGTGTTCACGGATCGGCTGCGCTACGTCCAGGCCCCCCGCGGCGGCTCAGTCGACGCTCGCCATGAGCTGTCGATGGTGGAGATTGAGGTGTTCTGAGCGCGTACACGGGGAGCAGCCCCGGGGAGGGGCCGCATGAGTGAAGGCCGCGCTCTCTGCGGCCCGAGCGAGGTCGGCCCCCGCCCGCACGTGTCACCACAACCGGGGCAAGATAGGGGGTACTCGGACCCTGACTGTCGTGGGGATCGTGCTCGGTGTGAACTGAACGGTCACCAGGTCACCGTAGCGCTCGTCTGAGGCATCCAGTGGCCTCGCCCGGACGTGAACGTTCTTCCGCCACTGCAGGTCAGTGAAGACGTGTGATACTTCGCAGTCTGCTTCTGCAGTCGTGTCGGCTTCGAACACAATCTCGCGTTCAGAATCCAGCACCTGAATGTGTGCCCCCACTGGAACGCCATCGCGCTCAGTCCTGAAGAGGAGTTCACAGACCTTCCGTCTCAGATGGATGGTGATGGGACTGAGGGAGGGGGAGCAAGCCGCAGTGGCCGGGCCGGAGTGTACAAGGTCGTCGTCGAATGTAACCGTGTACCGGAAACCCTTAGGCAGAGCGACAGTACATGTACCTCTGTCCGCGCCAGTCGACGGGAACACGAGCTTCAGGGGTGATTGGCGTCCCGGCGGCGAGCCGTCTCGGGTGAATGCCTCTCCCTGCACAAGCGTCGCCGTGCCATCAATAAGGCCCGGCGCGTCATCCGGGGCGGTCTTGTTGGCCTCCAGCCTGAAGGTAACCGGGGCCGTGATGCTCTCCAACCCGAACATGACGGGGCCGCCTCGCTCCTCGATGATGACGCCTATCATGTCACCGAGGGGCAGTGGATCACCTACGTGCCAGCGTTGTTTCTGCTCCTCGGTGAAACTCGCCTCGGCAGCGACGGCCCTGGACGGCGCTTCGGCCCCGACGCCGTCCTGCCAGTTGAAGCTGCGCTCGATCTCGGCGGCTATCCGACGCTTCTCTTCGGGCGGCCCATAGTAGGGGAGATACACGAGCGTGATGATCTCCCCCGTCACAGTGATCGGCCAATGGACCTCGCAGCGGCTGAAGGGCGGTATCTGCACGCCGGGGAGGTACTCATTCTCCCCCTCGTATCTCACCGTCGCCGCGCAGTGCGCGCCAGTGAGTTCTCTGACAACGGGCAGTCGTGGCTCGCAACCCCACCATGCCCCGTTGAGTCTGCACAAGCGTCGCCCGGCGAGGTGGTACTTCGGCCACCGTTCCAGTGTCTGCGCCGAATCGTTTTCTACACGGCCCCCTCCGGCACACGCATTCTGTGGGAAGGGGTCCAGTGTGGCACCCCTGCCGTCCCGGGCCCCCGGGACACCCCACGGCCCTTCCAAGTCAGGAGTAGCCGGGCAGACGTGTTCATCACCGTGGTTCGTTTGATAACCATATACATGCGTGAGGACGATTGCATCCGGCCATGTCTCCATGTCTTCGGACATCGATAAGATGGGGATGCCCTGGCGCCCGCCCGTTGGGTAGACGCGTGGCAGATCCGGTGAACTGGTTACTCGCCTGTAGACATCAAAGACAGATGCCTCGCCAATGGCATTGGTGTCAGACGAGGTCGCGGCCACGGGCAACGCCATGAGAGCAACTGCACTGACCACCACTCCGCACACCCCGAATGGGAGTCTCGACATCTCTGCTCCCTCCTTCGCGAATCCGTGCGGTGACTTCCCGGCAGTGCATCGCTCGGCGCGGAAACCGGTCTGCAGGGGCCGGTAGCCGAGTATGCACTACCATGACATTCGACGACGGGACACCGGCACCTGCGAGCGCGGGGAAATAACCTGCAAGAGGTCATGATCAGGGGCGGGCAGTAGTCTTATCACATCGAGGTTGCACAACACTACGCACACGGCAGGCAGACCAGATGACGAAGCCAGGCACTATTCCACCATGTTCTCGCGAGTTGTAGTGGGGTTATGTGGAACGGTGGGATTCTGGGATTCTGGGATTCTCCCTGAGCCCCAGGGCCTCGTGGCTCCGGCAGGTTGTCCCACCGTCGCAGAATCCCACGGGTCTGGGTAGACAATAGGGTACCACGGCGAGACGGCTCTCACATCCATAGGGCTCAAATGACCCCGTGGAGGCGGGGGTCGGGGCGCGCAGGAGCGAGTAGCGCGCATGGGCTGGCTGGGAGCACGTGGGCCGGG
>DPJP01000209.1:0-32741 GCA_003542955.1 Armatimonadota bacterium | reverse complement strand
GGCATGCGCGGGCCGGTCTCCTGACGCCGCAAACGTCGCGGCGTCCACTCGGCCGGCCCCTCCCCGGCTCTCTCCCCGAACCCCTACCCACCCGTCACACTCACCAGGATCATGCTGTGCGGGGGGACGGTGGCGGTGACTACGCCGCTCGAGTATGCGACCTCACCCTCACCCCAGGTGATGGCCGTCTGCAGCGCGCCGGCAGGCGGAAGGCCCGCGCGCTTGAGTGCACCGGAGACGGAGATCGGCAGCGCCTCGGCCGCCTCATCGCCCCAGTTGGCGATACACAGGAGCAGCCCCTCATCGCGCACGTAGCCGGTCACCAGCACATCCGGGTGCTCCCACTCGATGCCGATACCGGTGTGCCAGTAGGGCAATATGCGCGTGCCGGGATCATCGCAGCCGAACTCCTGCAGCGCCGCCCGGCAGCTCATGATCGTCTCCGTGTCGGCGAAGACGGGCCACGTGAGCAGATCGTGCGGCACCACCGTCGCCATGAACTTCGCGGCAAGCTCGGGGTCCTTCATCCACTCCCCGCTCATCTTGAACTGGGGAATGATCGAGACCGGCACGCCGAAGGGCTCGACCAGGAAGCCCGCGCGCCACTGCTCGGACGTAAGCACCTGCGTGTAGTCGGGGTTCTCGCGGATGTCGTAGTACAGCTCCTCGCCAATGAGCAGGTGGTCACCATAGGTGGGCATCGGGCTCAGGCGGCAGGAGCTGAGATGGTAGACCGCGCAGAACGGCTCGCCGGTCTCGGCAAGGACCTGCCGGATGCGGCGGTACATCTCGAGCGAGGCGCGTACCGGGTAGGTCACGCGGCGCGTGCCGTCAGGGCCCAAATACCCGCAGCCGTGTGCCTCGTTGCTGCACGGCATCGGCGTCATTTCGTCCAGGTAGATGCCGTTGCTGCCGTACTCGTTGACGATGTGCGAGACATACCACACGAGCCAGTCCTGGAACGGTCCCTGCGGGCAGGTTGCCAGCGCCGAATGCCCCTCCGCACCGCCCGTGCGTGTGAAGGGCATTGTCGCCATGGTATCGAGATTGGTGAGCAGGTCGCCGGCGTCCTCGGGCAGCAGGCGGGCCTCGGTATAGGGCGCACAGAGCAGCCCGTGGCCCTTCGCCCGCTGGATCATCTCCCGGAACTCGTTTGGGTCCTTCGGCAGCGTGTTGGTAAAGTACTCATGGTGTGAGTAGAGGTAGCAGACCTTCCCCCGCGGCGATTTGCCATCGAGTTCCGGGCGCGGGTATGGGTTCTTCCGCAGGTGCAGGAAGAACCGCGTGATGTCTGTCGAGGGTACCCAGCGCGCCGCGCGCCAGTCAGCCGGCAGCGGTCGGACGGGCGTCGCCTGCAGGCCGAAGCCGATGGCGAACTCGTCGGTGACCTCACGCGGCCGGGTGATGATATTCATGCACAGCACAACCTGCTCGCCGCGGCGCTCGACCGTCAGCGCGCGGTCGGTGACATCCCAGTGCTCGTCACTCTCGGCATACCAGCCCAACCCCCGCTGCTCGGCGCCGACCCACAGAAGCGGCATGAACTCGCGGCTGAACGGGACGCCCTGGTCCGGGTCGAGGGCGCCATAGCCGGCACGCAGGTCGTCGATCCGGTTGGGCGCGTTGTAGCCGTAGAGGCGGGCCTGGGCGGCCGGCATCGGTATCTCGATCGAGAGCCGGCTCAGCGTGATGCGCCGCCGGGGGCGGACCTTTATCTGGGTCCAGACGGTGCCGTCATAGCGAACCGTGGCATTGGTGAGGATGTCGAGCGAGTTCGAGACGAGGCCGCCGTCGAGGCGCGCCTCCGTCTGTGATCTCCGGACGGCCTCGGGGCTGCCCTCGACGAACTCAAGCGGCTTGCCACCCACCTCGGCCACGACCCTGACGGGCCCGGCAAGCAGCGGCTGCCCGCCGGAGATGATCGACCCGGGTAGACCCGAGCCGGCAAACTGGTACTCGCGGCCCCAGCAGCGCGCGACATTGCCGACCAGGCTCAATGGCTCAAACGGCGGGAGCACGGAGCGCTCGACCCCGATTGAGTGGGCCGTGCGCCAGCTCTGCTCGTGCTCCTTG
The DNA here is from genome assembly GCA_003542955.1 of Armatimonadota bacterium. Taxonomy (GTDB): domain Bacteria; phylum Armatimonadota; class Zipacnadia; order Zipacnadales; family UBA11051; genus UBA11051. Next base: position 30,668 of record DPJP01000209.1, on the reverse strand, counting down.
GAGACGCGCAGCGTCTCGGCGCCAAGGCCCGTGTCGCCGGCGAACAGGCTGATGCGCGCGGTGTACTCGCCACGAGGCACATTGCTCAGGTCGAGTACCAGTGTGTTAAGGCCGGGCCCGATCTGATAGGGCCTCGCGGTGACGGGCTCGCCCCCGCCGGCGGGAATCAGCGCGATCTCGGCCTTCTCGACGGTCGGCTTGCCCACGCAGTCGGCATAGACGCGCGCGAGGACCTCCTGCCCCAGGTACGAGTGGGTGAGCATCACCCCGGGGATGTCGGCGACCTCCGTCGGCGGCTCCGCGCCTGCCAGCCGGGCGATCTCGGCGTCGGAGAGCATGCGGCTGAAGAGCATCGCGTCATCAATGACCGTGCGGCCGCCCTCGCTCTGCCAGTCTCCCCCGAAGCGCACTTCCTCATTCATGGGGCCGTCAAGCATACGGGGCCCGGCAACGTATTTGGCGCGCTTCCCGTCGATATAGAGTGTCATGCCCTCGTAGCGCGTCCAGGCGCAGGCGATGTGGCGCCACTGTCCGGGCTCCCAGTCGTTGATCGGCTGGTAGCAGTACATCTTCCCGCGCTGGTGGATGGCCGGGTCCATGAAGAAGGTCAGGCCCCATGCTGTGCTCTGGTACTTGTAGAAGGAGAACAGGCCCCGCTCCGCGCCCCAGGCCTGGAAGAAGAGGTGATGGTGCTTGTCATCGCCCTTCCAGTTCTCGGGCTTCACCCACAGTGCGATGGTGCCACGGATGGGGTCGAAGACGCCCTCAGTCGGGTAGTAGACGCCCGCTTCCCCGTTCATGTCGCCGACGAGGAGGCCCTGCCCTGCGCGCCCCTGGACGAACTCGGGAGTGCCCTCCTGCCGGCCTGCGATGATCTCGCCGGCGCCGTTGACGGCATCAACCGAGCCGTCGAATGCCGCATGGAGGGTACAGCCGGGCGGGAGATCAGCTGCAGCCGCGGCGGCGACCGCAGTCAGGAGAAGGGCCATAGACAGAGCGGCTCCGGCTGTTCGGGCGGTGACTGCGTGCGGCATGGGCATCCACCTATCCGGGGTGTTGCATGAGTGGGAGCGTCCGGATAGGGTGTTCGCGCTCGGGTGACGGAGAACCTACCGGCGCCCTGCGGGCACACACCTCCTGCGGGCCGCGGCGTGTGCGCACCAGGGCGTCGAGTACAGTCCCTGCCCGGCACACGCCTGTCAGCCAGGCACGTCGCCTCTACATCGGTCCGGCTGGTCCAGGAGGTCCGGCTGGCCCAGGTGGCCCGGCAGGTCCAGGCGGCCCGGCTGGCCCGGCTGGCCCGGCTGGCCCGGCAGGCCCGGCTGGCCCGGCTGGCCCAGCGATGCCCACCTCAAGCGTGGGACGCCCGGCGTGACCAGGACGCGGGGTGGTCGCGGGCATGCGTTCGTCCGGCGGGACGTACGGGGGGAGAGCATTCAGGAGTGCGAGGATTTCGTCGGCGATTTGCTCGACGGCGGGTCCACTGGCGCCATCGGTCAGGCGGGAGATCATCAGCCCTAGCCAGCCATACTGACGAATGGAGATACATTGCGCGTCGTCTTGCCCGGCCAACGTGGGCAAGACGGAAACGATAACCGGCACCAGCGGGACTCTCCGGGGTGGCTTGATGGGCGCTGGCTCCCGGAGACGTGCAAGGCCTGGCGCCGCCGCGGGCCCCGCGTCGATGGTGCCAAGCGCAGCCTTGATCGCTCCCAGGCGAGATCGGGTCGAGCCGTCGATTGTCCGGTCTCCATCGTCCGAGCCGCTGTCCAACAGCGACTGAATGCTCTTCAGGGCGAGATCGTGACCGAACGTGGTGCGCAGTACCCAGGCGACAAGCACCTCTGTATCGCCCGCTACGTCATGCCGCGCAGTTGTGGAGCCACTCCCCGCCGGCGAGGCCCCATCAGGACCGTCATCGCTTCGGTACCCCACCGAGTACTGCGGCACGGTGAGCAGCTCGCTGATGTCGTAGATGGTCGGATACATCGCCGTCTGCGCGAAGACGATGCTGTGCTGCGAGACGGCGTCCCTGCCGCCCGTCCGCCTGAACCACCCGACGATCGGGAGTTCGCGCAGCACCGGCAACTGGTTGAGGATCGGGATGCCGCCACTGCGTCGGCTCACGCGCTCCATCTGCACCATGCTCTCATAGCGCGAGAGTTCCCTCAGCTCCATGTTCGAAAGCTGGACCTCCGTGTTGATGGTGTGTCTCTCAATGCGCGGGAGCTGGATGTTGACGGTGCCGTCGGGCTCTTTCACCTGGTTGGCAGCCACATAATCGAAGCGGAACCTCAGCGCCTGCCCCGATGGGTCGAAGATGGGGGTCACCTGGAACACGTTGCCGGTGCCGACGGTGTACAACTCCGGCGGCACCTCGGCGGGCGTCGCGTTCAGCGCGCCGAGGCCTCCCAGCAGCCCACCGGTCTGCGAAGCGATCACGAGTTGAGCCAGTTGCAGCGCAGCAGTCAGGACATCCTGCTCTGCATCGGCGGCCAGCGTCGCCGTGGCGTGCGGCGAGACTCTGGCACTCAGCCTGTTGCTTGCCAGTACCGAGCTGCGCTGGATCACGCCCAGAGTGAGCCCTTTCTCAACGACCTTCCTCCTGACGTCCTCGACCATCGGCCGCACGAAGTGACGGTCAAGATCGTCCTCGACGGCGATGTGAAGCTCCTTAAGCATCTGGTCGGCCGCGGCGAGCCGGGCGTTGAGCTTGTGTGAGGCCGGGATGCCCCTGCCCCCATCCACCCCCGCCACGATTGCCAGGATCGCCCGTTCGTCCAGTTCATCACCGTTCTCGCCACTGTGGAGGCATGTCACGCCGAGTTCATCCCTGAACCAGCCCGCGATAGTCTCGATCATCGTCCAGGTTGCGGGCGGGAGGGCTGCTCTGAGATCGCCCGGGGCCCACTCGATGTTCGGGTCAAGGTACGGGCCGGCGGGCCTGCTGATCCGCCCGACATGTGCCCACAGGCGCTTGAAGGCCATGCACTTGAGCGCCTCGAGCAACTCGTACTGTGCCGGCGTCAGCTTGCTCTTCCCGCACCAGGACCGCGAGTCGTCAGTGACCCGGAGGGCGTGGCGCAGGCCGGGGAACCAGTCGATGTCGCCCCTGNNTGTGGACACCCGGTCCACCGATCTTCATCTCATCGAGGCGGCGCACAAACGCGTCCATGACATCGCGACGGTACTGCTCGCGCGCCAGGCACAGCACCATCAGCGCCTCCCCCAGTGTGGTGGTGCCGGCAGGGTCGGGGAGCGTCCAGGAGGTCAGTACGGCTTCGGCGTCGGGGCACTGGGCGTCCTGGCTGTTGAACCCGAGCCTGCGGGCGACCTCCGGCTCGTAGAACGCCAGACGCGCCAGGCGCTCTGCATGGCGGGAAGCACCGTAGAAGATGCGGTGGCGCCCGGCGACCAGGTTGACTTCGTCATTGAGGCAGTCGATGAGCAGTGAGAGCGCCGCGGCGATATCCAGGCGGGTGTCCGCGAGTTCCTCGTCAACGGCGATCAGGGCCTCGTTGAAGCTGTTGTCCCGGCGCCTGGGGTCCTGTTGGGAGTTGAGTTCCAGGGTCCAGAGCGTCAGGCGTGCCTGGGGGATCGGCCGGTCGATCTCGGCGATGATGCTCTTGGCGACCTGAACGTCCTCGGCCCTCCCACGGAGCAGCAGCTGCTTGTGGTCCTCGAAAGCATAGATCATGACGCGCTTGACCGGGTCCGTGCTCCAGGCCGTGGCGTTGGCGTAGAGCAGGGGTACGTTGTCGCGCGCGGCGACATACGCCTGTGACTCGGCGTACGCCGCCAGCAACGCACCGGTGCGCTGGAGGTGGACCAGTTGCTGCGCGCGCTCCAGTTGGAGTTCGGCAGCGCTGATCTTCACCGGCAGTCCGAGCTGCTCGTCCTCGAGTTGCTCCGCGCGCTGCTGTGCAGCATCCCGGTCGGCCTCTGCGTCCTCCACCTCCTGATCGGCCTCGGCCTTGCCGTCCGCCAGTTCCGTGGCCTTTGCCGCCGCCTTCTCGTAGATCGCCTTCTTCGCGGCATTGTCCGGGTCGCTCTCCCAGGCCGTCTTCGTCTTCTCGGCCATGCTCTGCGCATCGGTGCAGCGACCACCGATCTCGNNCCCGCCAGCGTCTTCCAGGTGGAGACCGCGAGATCGCGGGCAGCCCTCCCTGCCCGCAATTCCTCGCGCAGCTCGATGACCCGCGTCTGAAGAGAACTCACCGCGGCCCGGGCATCCGTCACCGCCAGTTCGGCCTTCAGCAGCTTCTCGCGCGCCTGTCGGGCCTGCTCGGGGGCGCCCCTGACGCCGCCGAATTCGGCGACATCGGGGTTGAGAATGTGCATCAGCCGCCGCACATCCTGGAAGTAGTAGAGGGGCACATAGTCGACCTCGAAGCTCGACATGTCGCCGGCGAGAGCGTCCAGCAGCGACCACCGATCTCTGGCGAGCGCGCTGCACGCCTTCCTGAACTCCGCCATGTTCTGCTTGAGCGCCTCCGGCGCGTCGGGCAGGACACCCAGCAGGATGTCGGTAGCCGTCTCGATGGCTCGCAGATCGTCGAGCATGCGCGAGGTGTCACCGAGGACGGTCTGTGCCTGAGGGTACTTCAGGGGGTCCTCGCGAACGTTCGACATCATAGCGCGCACCGCGAGGGTCTGCTTCGCGGCGCTTTCCGTCATCGTCATCAGTTGCCCGGGCAGGGCCTCCGTGGCCTTCCTGACATCGGCCGCCAGGCCGGTCACCTGCTCGGCGTGCTCCTTAAGCTCCGCGTCGTCGGGCTTGAGGCTCAGGGCCGTCAGCAGGTCACCCCAGGCGCTCGTGAGGTCCGTGCTCTGGCTCAAGGCGCCCGGAAGTTGCTGCAGGTGCAGAGCGAGAACGGCGCGGATGCCGTGGGCCGACATCTTCGGCTCAGCCTTCGGGATGTCCACGAGCGGCGCAATGCGTTTCCTGAGCGGTTTCGCGATGTGATCCGCAATGTCCTTACACACACTTACCGGAACAGCGGTAAGGTGGGTCTGGAGCTCACCCGCCTCCTTGGCTTGGGCGGCAATGCTCTTCGCGCACTTGTCAGCGGCCTCGACGGCCCCCTTCACATCGTCGCGGCTCGCGATCTTGTCGTAGCCGTCGGCGTCCTTCAGGGCCTTCAGGGCGATAGCCAGTGCTTCTGCCGCGTCCTCGAGTGCTTTGGGTGCTTTTGCCACCTCAGCGGCCGCGTCGCCCGGCTTCAGGTCGCTTGTCAGCCGCGTCGTAAGTTGCTCAAGCCGCCAGATCGGCGCGGCGGCCGAGGCGAAATCGCTCAGTACGGCGATCCCGGCCTTGACCTTCGCGGCTGCGTCCAGTGCGGGCCGGGCGGTCTGCACCGCTTTCTCCGCGGCGGACGTCTTCTCGGTGAGGGCGGTGACGAGCTTCTTCTGCGCATCGGTGAGTTCAGGCGGCTTCGCGGGCGTCTCAGTCGCTGCACCGCCCGATGGGGCAGTCGGCTCACCTGCTTCGGCCGATGCGGGGAGGTTCGCCAGAATGATGCACATACCCAGCATTACAACCGCGGCGAGAGCGTTACCGGACCCGACATGCGCTCGTCCCATCGGAAAGCCTCCTCGGTCACTGGATGCCATGATACGGCCGGGGGCGGGAGGTCCTCGTTCAGGCAGGTAGGTGCCCTGATCCCGAGGCGGCAATTGATAGTGCGGTGGGCATGTGTCCGGCCGTCATGCTGCTCTTCGACGCGGCGTCCACTACCACCTGCATATTGGTTTGTTTTTCTGGAGCATCGCACCCGGCGAACCCTTTTGCGGGAGCATCCTGCTGCCGGCCGACAGGCCGACCGGCAGGCTGCAACACTCTCCGCACGATGAGGAACCCGACATTGCCGACGCGTTGCACGCCGATGGCCCGGCGATCATAGCAGCCCATGATCCCGAGCAGGCTGTGTCCCGGCGGCGGGCAACGAAGCCAGGCAGGGGCCCACGGGCGGTGCGTGACAATAGCAGTCTCTCAGGATAGAACAATAAGAGACGTCTGCGCAAAACGGTGCACCGCACGCGCGGAAGGAGGTGTGTCGGCGGGTGGTGACGAATGGCGGACCGTATGCTCCAAAACGGTCAGTGAGAGGTGTCTGGTATGCGTAGACGTGGATTCACCCTTATCGAGTTGCTTGTGGTCATCGCGATTATTGCGATACTCGCCGCGATCCTCTTCCCGGTGTTCGCGAGGGCGCGGGAGAAGGCNNGTACGCGCAGGACTATGATGAGACCAATGTTCCGGCATCGACATCCAATGTGACCGTGGTCTACCGGCGGGTCAGCGGCAACATCACGCTCACGTGGGGGCCGTGGTTCGCGTTGCTCCAGCCGTACATGGCGAACCCGCATGTGTTCCTGTGCCCGAGCGCGCCGGCGGGCAGCTACGGGAACTACACATCCTACGGCATCAACTACCGCGTCGCCGGGGTCGTGTTCAGCCTGGCGCCGGTCAAGCTGGCGGAGATCGCCTACCCGGCCGAGACGCTCATCTTCGCCGACTCGGCGTGGACCGGAAGCACGACCGACTACTCGGGAAGCAACTGCTGGCGGATCAACGAGAGCCGGCACCCGTCGTACTTTGTGCCCGCGCGGCACAATGGAGGAGCCAACATGGTGTTCTGCGACGGCCATGCCAAGTGGCACTCCGTCACGGAGGACCCCAACTCGACCTACGTCGGCCCGATCAAGTACACGCTNNTCACTGACGTGTGCTGGTTCCCGAACGGGTCTCCCCTGCACTAGTCGCGATACGCGGGAGAAGTCTCAGGCCTGCACTCCCTCGAGGGCGTGCAGGCCTGCGCGCTTCTCACGGAGGTGCTTCACCGCGGAGACACCCGACAAGCGGTTATCGTCTGGACTGAACATCGTCCCGCATGGTGCGTCTAAGCCCCAGAGCGCCCCGAGCGGCGCGTGAGCGATATGAGACTACCACTAGCGATTGCAGTCATCCTGGTTGTTCAGAGCGTCATGGCCGGCACGGCCGGGCAATGCGTGTGCGTGACACATGCTCCCGCCGCGGCGACGGACTCGTGCTGCTCGCGGGCGCCCATGGATGACGACTGCTGCTGCCGGATCAGCAAGACGCCTGAGATACCCGACGACCGCGCCGTCCTGGCGCCGTCCGTCAGTGTGCAATTGTCGGCGACGGTCGCATGCACATATGCGTTTGTGCTTCCCGTCACTGACGGCAGCGCACGGCCGGATGATACCGAGCCAGCCGTTCCCCAGTTGTCCCTCCAGTCCACGCGCGTCGAGCGCGGCCCCCCGGCGTAGACCCCATCCGCCACACCAGCACTGTGACTCCCATCTGAGCATCAAGACGGCAACTGACCGTGCAGCGCGACACGCGTGACACGCGGTCCACAACCTGTGCACCAACACAGACTGCTTCCTTCAGAGGAGGTGCAGATGATGTCAAGGCGATTGTGCTCGCCTGTGGCACTGGCACTCCTGTGCCTTGCCGCCACACAACCGGCATGGGCTGAGCTGGGGCTATCCGCGGTCCAGGCCCTCCCCAGGCTCGACCTGCGCCTGACCGGTGGAGATCCCATGGCGGATGGGCTCCGCATAATGGAGCTTCAGACGGGCCTCGTCCTGTCGGTCACTGACGGTGAGACTGAGCTCGCAACGGTGTCGCTGGAGCTGAATGCGGAGACACCGATGGCCGGGCGCGCACGGCAGATGCACTTCAGCAACGCCTACGCGCTCATCAACACGGGCGTCGGTAGCCCGAAGCTGAAGCTGGGCCAGTTCGTCGTGCCGTTTGGCACGCTTGCCGAGTATGACACCCACGGCCTTGTGCTGCAGACGCCCTATGCCCAGACCCTCGGCATCCGGCTGGACCGCGGCATCGGCCTCGAGGGCACAAGCGGCGACTGGGACTACTGGCTGACGGCGACGAGTGGCGACGGGCGCCACAGGCATGAGGGCGGCTATGCAGTGACGGCCCGCGCGGCGCGCGACTACGAGTTCGGCGATGACTTCCTTCGCGTGGGCATCTCCGGGCTTGTTGGACGACAGATGCCCGTCTTCCATACCAATGCGATGAGCCTCCCGATGGGGATGGATGACATGGTGATGCACCATGACAAGTGGCGGGTCGGGCTTGACTTCGACTGGCTGCGAGAGATCGACAACATTCGCGCGGAGTTGGTGTTCGGCTCCGATGACGGCGACTTTGTCGACGGCCAGTGGCTGTCGTACAACCACCCGTTCTCATACGGCGAGGACGTCACGGTACAGGCAGACCGGTGGCGCCAGCACGATGGCGAGAGTCGCGGCCTGGGCGCGCAGTACCACCGCCGCATCGACGACTGGAGCGGGGTGAGGGTGGCCTATGAGAAGCGATGGGCCTCCCACCCCGGACTGCCTGGCACCGACTCGGACACATGGACAATCCAATACTACCGCGATTGGGCGTGGACGCCCAATCTGTAGGAGGCACGACCCATGACACACGGAGGCAGACACATCACGGGCAGACGATTGGCCGCGGGGATCATCGCGACTGGCATGCTGATGCTGCTCGCCGCCCAGGCGGGCGCGTCGCTATGCGTCTGGCGCAATCCCGACAGCGACATCAAGGAGCTGTTCGGCGGCGGGTCATACCGCACCGTGCTGGTCAACGTCGGCAACAAGAAGACTCAGATCGAGCAGGCCATCGGCACGACGCTCGATGCGGACGAGACCCAGCTCAGGTTCTGGCCGGTCATCAAAGACGGCAAGCGCGTAGGCACGATGGCGGCACATCTTGGCAAGGGCGACTACGGCGCTATCGAGGTGCTTGTCGCCATCGTCGAACCGCCCGGTGGGCCGGCCAAGATCAAGGCGGTCAAGATACAGCGGGACCGGGAGCGCCACCGCGAAGCCCTGCGCAGTTCGACATTCCTGGGCCAGTTTCAGGGCAAGCAGGCCGCCAGCGCGCTGCGTGTCGGCGTCGACATTCAGCCGGCACACCCGAGCGCTGTGAGAGCAAGCAAAGTAGTGGCCCTCTCAGCCAAGAAGATGCTGGTGGCGTACGAGAAGCTCGGCGTCGCAAACCTGTAGACACAAGTGGGCAAGAACCGGAGGTCAATCCAATGAACATGAAGCCACTGGTAGTACCATTGATAGCCGTTGCAGTCGTGGCCGCCGCCGGCTGGTATGTCCTGCGCCCCAAGACAGAGACGCTCGGCCGCTATGACGGTAGTGTGGAGACAGTCAGTATCGGCGATCTGGACCAGGCGCATGTCGGCCGGCGTGTCGCCATCGAGGGGAAGATCGTCGCGGAATGCCCGCACTCGGGCTGCTGGGCGGTCATCGAGGATGGCACGGGACAGATCCGTATCGACACCAACAAGGGTGGCTTTGCCCTGCCGCTGCGCCGTGAAGGCTCGAGCATTCGCGTAGTCGGCGAGGTAGAGCAGACCGAGGGCGGCAGCCTGCTGCTCTCAGCCGAGGGCGCACAACTCTAAGGAGGCCATCATGACGCTCATGCGACTGGCGCTGAGGAGCCTTCTGCTGCGGCCTGCCAGAACGGTGCTGACCATCATCTCGGTGGCAGCCTCGGTGGCGGTGCTATTCTCGCTGCTGGCATTCAACACGGGCTACCAGAAGGGTCTGCGCAACCAACTTCAGCAGATGGGTGTGCACCTGATGGTCGTCCCGATCGGGTGCCCGTATGAGGCCGCCTCCCTGGTGCTCAAGGGCGGCGAGATCGAGGGCTACCTGGACGAGAGAATCGTCGACGATATCGCGCGTCTGGAGGGCGTCGCCATCGCGGCGCCCTCCCTGATGCACGCCATCGTGCGACCCGAGGACGGTCGCACGGATATCTACCTGGGTATAGACCAACGCCAGCTCGACCTGAAGAACTGGTGGAGGCTCGGCGACGGCAGCAAGCCATCTCCCGACCTGCTGGCGTCGGATGACGCGCTGTTGCTGGGCTATGACGCCGCCCTGATCGAGAAACGCGAGGCGGTCGGAGAGAAGATCTGGGTGCCCGAGATCGACTCCGAGTTCACCGTCACGGGGATTCTCGAGCCCACCGGCACGCAGGATGACGGCTTCTTCTACCTGCCGCTGGCGACCGCGCAGCGCAAGTTCAACCTGCCCGCACAGATCACCGCGGTGCAGGTGCGGCTGAGCGATCCCTCACAGGCGGCCGAGGTCGGCGACAGGCTCGAGCAGCTGTTCGCCAACGCCGAGGTCATCCGCATGGAGGAGCTGCTGGGCTCGATGACTGCGCTGATGGACTCCGCGCGCGCGCTGATCCTCGCAATCGTCGCCGTCGTGATAGCCATCAGCGCGGTCGGGGTGCTCAACACAATGCTGATGAGCGTGTTTGAGCGGACGCGCGAGATCGGTGTCCTGCGGGCCACGGGCGCCAGCAGGCTGCATATCTTCAGCCTTGTCTGGACCGAGACGCTGGCCTTGACCGCGGTGGGGGGCATCGGAGGCATCGCGCTGGCGGCGGTGGCCTCTCGCGGCGTGGAGGCCGTTATCAGGCAGTTCGTGCCTCTCGCCCCCAGAGAGTCGATGACCGAGTTCGACCCGCAGGCTGCCGTCATCTGCGTGCTCGCGGTGCTCTGCGTGGGCCTCGCGGCCGGCGTGTACCCGGCGCTGCGGGCTGCGAGTATCAGGACCATCGAGGCGCTGAGGTCTGAATAGGAGTGGATGAGACATGAGCTGGACCGCAATTGCACTCAAGAATCTGTGGCGTCGGCCCGTGAGGTCGGTCCTGACGCTCGCCGGCGTCGCCGTCGCCGTGGCGATGCTGTTCAACCTGCTCGAGTTCCAGCGGGGCTATGAGCGGGGCCTGCGTGGCGAGCTTGGAGACCTCGGCGCCCACATCATGATTGTGCCCCGGGGCTGCCCGTATGAGGCCGCCACGATCGTGCTGCATGGCGGCAAGTGGCCGCGCTACATGGAGCAGAGCTGGTACGACATCGTGAAGCAGACCGATGGCATCGAGGCCACCACCGCGATCATCATGGATGCCATCATCCGTGACGGCGGCAGAGAGAACATCATCTACATGGGCATCGATGACGACTACCCGAAGCTGCGGGCAAGCTGGAGCTATGCCGGCGGGGGGTGGTTCCCCGCCGACGACAGTGCTATCCTCGGCTCCTCGGTCGCGGCGCGGATGGGCCTCGAGGTCGGTGACACGATGACGATCGAGGATGGTTCGCGCGTCGCGGCAACGCCGGTGAAGATCGGCGGCGTCCTCAAGCGCACAAGCACACAGGACGACGGGCTGGTGTTCCTCCCGCGGGAGACGCTGCAGCGCATCTTCAACCTGCAAGGCAAGCTGGTCGTCATCCTTGTCAAGCTGCACGATGTCACGAAGACCGATGAGGTCGCCTCCGCGCTGCGGCAAGCATCGGCGGACGCGGACGCGGGGATGAACGTGTTCCCGCTCTCGGAGTTGCTCAACACGCTGACGGCCCTGCTGTCATCGACGAAGGTCTTTGTGCTCGCGATCGTGGTCGTCGCGCTCGTGATCGGGGGCGTCGGCGTGCTCACAACCATCCTGATGGCTGTGTTCGAGCGCACGCGGGAGATCGGGATGATGAAGGCGATGGGCGCGGGACGCCTGGATGTGTTCCGCCTGGTCTGGCTCGAGACACTCATGAGCACTTTCGCCGGCGGCCTGCTGGGGGTACTCGTGGCATTGCTCTCCGGACGGGGCGTCGTCGCAGTCATGCGCCACGTGCTCCCGCACACGCCCGCGGATTTCACGATCGGTTTCACAGCCGAGACGCTCTGGGTGTGCATCGGCGTCTCCGTTGCGCTCGGCATGCTCGCGGGGACCTACCCGGCCTGGCGGGCGGCGTCCATTTCGCCTATCGAGGCCATCCGAGGTGGTTCGGCATGAACGACGGTGAGTATGTAATCCAGGCACGCGACCTCGTGAAGACGTATACGGTCGGCAAGCGGCGCGTTGAGGCGCTCCGCGGGATTGACGTCTCGCTCGCGCCCGGGGAGTTCGCAGTACTGCTCGGGCCCTCAGGCGCCGGCAAGACAACCACACTCAACCTGGTTGGCTGTCTCGACCTGCCCACCTCGGGCGACCTGACGGTGGCAGGGCATCCGATCAGCGGCAACGGCGCCCGCCCAACCGAGGCGGCACTCGACCTGCTGCGGAGGCAGCACATCGGCTTCATCTTCGCCGACTTCAACCTGCTGCTGACACTGACGGCAATGGAGAACGTCCAGGTGCCGCTAATCTGGCGCGATGCGACGGCCCCAGGGCGCGCCCGGCAGTTGCTCGAGCGCGTCGGCCTCGCGCATCGACTCACACACAGGCCGGATGAACTCTCAGGCGGTGAGATGCAGCGGGTGGCCGTCGCCAGGGCCCTGATCAACCAGCCCGATCTGCTCCTTGCCGACGAACCGACGGCCAACCTCGACACCCGCACGCGTGATGAGATACTCGAACTGCTGGCCGAGCTCAGCACGGAGGGCGTTGCGGTGCTGCTGGCCACACATGACCATGAACTGGCCGACCGGGCCGACACGGTGCTCCGGATCGAGGATGGAGTGATTGCAGATGACTGAGACGAAGACACCCGCCGTCGAGGTGCGAGACCTCTGGCGCTCCTACAAGCGCGGCAGCGAGACCGTGCACGCGCTGGCCGATTTCGGCATGCTCGTCGAGCCCGGCGAGATGGTCGGCATCGTCGGGCGATCGGGCTCCGGGAAGACGACGCTCCTGAACCAGGTCGGCTGCCTCGATCGGCCCACCAGCGGGCAGGTCATCATCGCCGGCACTGATGTAGCGCGGCTGCCCGAGCGCGAGCTGGCCGCTTTCCGCCGCGACCACATCGGCTTCATCTTCCAGCTCTTCTACCTGCTGCCGACGCTGAGTGTGGCGGAGAACGTCGGGATGCCGATGATGTTCGCCCGCCGCTACGATCGACGGCGCGTGGTGGAGGTCTGCGAGCGCGTGGGGCTGGCAGACCGGCTCGACGAGCTGCCCGGTAGTCTGGACGGTGGCGATATGCAGCGCGTGGCCATCGCCCGAGCGCTGGTCAATGAGCCGTCACTGCTGTTGGCAGACGAGCCGACGGGGCGGCTGGAGCGTGCATCGCGGGACGAGATACTGGGCATCTTCGATGCTCTGCGTGCCGATGGTCTGGCCATAGTCATGGCGACGCACGATCTCGAGCAGGCCGCCCGCTGTGACCGCGTGATTGAGTTGCGGGATGGGAGGCGAGCGGGGGGAGACGTGGCAGCTGCTTCACGCCACAGCAGCTCTGCTATCGGCCCGTGAAGGGCAAGCGGGGACCACATCCGGTGCCACGTTCGCGGCGATTCTGAACTCCGGGGGGGAAACCCCAACGCCGATGGTGAATACGTTAAGCGAAGGGCGCACGAGATGCGCTGCCGCATTCGCCCCGGATCTCTCATGTCCCGGGGCTTGCGCGGCTACGCGGTGGTGCCGGAGGCCTCCAATGACCCTACCTCGGATCGAAGCGACACCCGGGGGGGCGGAGTGCAACTGCTATGTGGAACTGGTGGAGGCGAGCAGCTACTTCGCCTCCGTGGGTCGGAGCGATGAGTGGTGTGCATTCCCCCCCGGACAACAGACCGCGGCGCTGATTGCCGCAACACTACGGATCGAGCGCCTGCCGCTCNNTCCACGCCCCAGGCGCTGCATTTCCCGCGCGCCGAGGACCCGGATACCCGCGTCGAGGGCGCTGCCTTTCTGGCGCTCCTCGACACGCCCGTCCCGCTCGCCCATCACATCGTGGCGCCATGCTCGGAGCGCGTCTACGCCATCGACGGGGCGCAGGTGTTCAGGCCCTGGGCCGACTACATCCTCGACTGCATCAACGGCGCCATCGTCGCGCGCTCCGGCGGCGCAATGGCCGACCGCTCCCCGTACGCCATCAGCTACCTCTGCAAGGAGGTCCCGAGGGCGGTGAAGCAGGCGGTGTGCGAGCACGCGCTGTGGCTGCTGGGGTCTCAGCGATTCGCCCCGGCCGCGTATGACCCATCGGGATCGATGATGTGGTCTGATGTGGGTCCGGTTGCGGACTCGGCTGTGGCACACGCGGCGCCGGAACGGCTCTCGCGGCGGGGCTGGTCGCCGCGGGCATCGAGCCTGCTGAAGCCGTATGTCGAACTGGCGCGGGCGGGCTAACGGGGGACCGGCCTGCATTGCTGCCCCGCTATGATACGCGCTGACACAAGCGTTCCGGAGAGTATTGGATGGGTCTGCACGACCGCGAGCGGGCTGCGTGGGCAGCCTGTCGGGTTCGGCGGATCGCGCCATTGGCTACCCCCCGTGCCGCGAAAGAACGCCCCCGCCGGCGAACACGCCACGGCGCATGTACACCCGATGAGCGATCTCCTATCGCCCAGTCGCATGCTTCCCGAGTGCGGGAGTGTTGGGGCCTTGTGCCGGCGCGGAGGAAGACGCGCTCGGACAGACGGGGCGACGGTGTGCGGCAGCATGATGCCCCGGCTCGGGCGCGCTTACGCTGTGGGTCTGTCACGGTCCGCAATGTAAGGGTGAGTACGCGCGGATGGAGATGGAGTGGCCGGTGCGGGGGCAAGGGTGAGGGTGGCGCACCCGCGCTGAAGCGGGTGGGGACGAGGCCCCTGCCTTGCAGTCCTGCGGGGAGCATGGGATAATCTGGTGGTGGTGGAGGGATCGCGAGGGAGGGGTACAGCGATCGGGCGTGGCGGGGGTGGGGCCGCGAGGGTCTGTCCATGCGGTTTGGCCGAGACGAGGCCCGCCATGGCCGCGGATGGACCGTTGGGCGGCCGAGAAGAGACTCCATGTGAGGGGGCCGGAGATGGCGCAAACAGATATGAGGCCATGGTGCTTCCTGGCCTTCCCGCGTGCACAGAGGCCACGCGTTGTCGATGCCATGGCGGCCGCCGCCGAGGCGGCCGGGTACGGTGTTGTTCACCCATTGGCTGGGTCACCCATGGACTTGACGCAGGCCCCGCCGAGCGAACGCGTCCTGGCGCAGCTCGCAGGCGCCGACTGCGTGGTCGCCGACATCTCGGGCAACGATCCCACGGTGCTCTATGAGTTGGGGCTGGCCCGCGCGACGGGGAAACCGGTCATCTATGTGATGGCACAAGATGGCAACTGGGCGGCGCCACCCGAGGAGATCCTGCCACAGATGGTGATGCCTTACACTGAGGACGCCGCGGGCCTCGCGGCGTTCAGTCAGCAACTCGCCGCGACGCTGAACAACGTGCGCACGTCGCCGCGTTCCGCGGTATTGGGTCAGCGCGGGTATGGTATCGCGCCGCCGTTCATCGACTGGGATATGCTGGGCCCGAGGGACGCGGAGAACCTCTGCCGCGAACTGCTGTCACAGATGGGGTTCCGCAAACTCGACTGGGGCAAGGTTTCTCCCGAGGTCGACCTGATTGCCGAGTTGCCCAAGAAGGACCCGGATGGCTTCGAATACAGGGAGTTGTGGTTGGTTTCGATGGGCCTGAGGGCGCCTGCGGAGCTGCTGTTCCACATGATCGGCGACGACATCGACTTCGCTCTCCGGCGGCTACTCAGGTACTCGGAGAGGCTGGAGGAAGCCCTATCTCGGGACTATGGGACGTCGGTGACACTGCTGCTCATTCTACTCCGGAACGGCCGTGAGCACCCGGAGGTTCAGAGGCTGGCTGAGCGATACGCAGACAGACGCAGGTTTGGGGACGACGCTGGCCCAGGCGTGCGCGTGCGCATCTGGGACCGGGACTACCTTACATCTCTGGTTCAGCAGTTCCCGGGCATCGCATACAAGTACTTCTCGGACGAGGGGCGCATGCGCTCCGAGATACGAAAGAGCTACGAGGAGCTCTATCGCGAGAACTCTGAACTGACGAATCGCTTGGCTCAGGCCAACTCCGAGTTGGTGGCTGAGAAGAACATGCGCATCCGTGCCGAGCGCGACGCGGTGTGGAAAGACATCTCGTTCTCGGCGGCACACAAGATTGGCAACCCGATCTTCGCCATCGAGACAGACCTCGGGCCGCTGGAGAAGCGAATCTGTGAGCAGCGCGAGGCTGACGCACTCGCAGTGGTGGACAACATACGCTCTTCGGTCGAGAAGGCCAAGGCGTTTGTGGAGCAGTTCAAGTCTCTCGCGAAGGCGCAGGAGATCGAGGCAGTCCCCACGCTGATAGGCCCGATACTCGAGGAGGCTTGCCACGCAGCAGTCAACCAGGGCGTCCACTGCACCATCGAGTGCCCTCCCGAGGTGAAGGTCCTGGGGGACCCGGACAAACTGGCGGAGTGCTTCGACGAGTTGGTCATGAACGCCACTCAGTGGCTGGATGGCGATGAGAAGCTTATCGGCATCCATGTCGAGACCCCTGGGCCAGATGGGCTGCCGGACTTCCTCGACACGTCACGAGCGTACGTTCTGGTGCATGTTGAGGACAATGGTCCAGGTATCCAATCGGCGGAGAAGAGCCGAGTCTTCGACGCCTTCTTCACGCACCGGGACCAGGGCACCGGCCTGGGGCTGGCACTTGTCAGGCGCATCATCGAGGGGCACGGAGGTGGCATCATCGAGATTGGGACACCGGGCCAGGGCGCGCATTTCGAGGTCTTCTTGCCCTTGGCGCCCCAGAACGAGACGGACTCGGGAGTCGCATCGTCGGATGAAACGACCGCCACGGAGGAGGGATGAAGGGGTGCCGGTGATTCTCATAGTCGACGACGAACGCGAGAATCTCGACTCGCTCAAACGGGCACTCGGGGACGAGAACCCTGGCTGGGACATACTGACCGCGCAGAGCGAGGACGAGGGTGAGGACTGTCTGAGAGAGCAGCTTGAGAAGGGCGAACCGGTTGATGTCGTCCTGACCGACCTCGTGATGGAGACCGAAGCGAGCGGGATGAATATCCTCCAGAAGGCGCGGCGACTGGACCCATTGGTGATGACTGTTCTCTTCACGGCAAAGGAGCGAAGCCTCGATCGGTACGCCGCGTTTGACTTCGGCGCATTCGACGTTGTCGAGAAGAACATCCGCGGGACGGCCGCCGCACGCGAGATCAACATCAAGACGCGTGCGGCCCTCCGCTACAGGGAGTGGTCGCAGCGCATCAGCTTCCTGCGCAGGTACTTCGACCCGAAGGTCTTCGACGTTATCGAGCGGGACCCATCGCTGCTGGCCGTGTCCCGGAGAACCATCACAATAGCGTTCTGGGATATCAGGGGCTTCTCGGCCCTCTGTGAGTCGCTAAAGGCCTACCCCGACCTGGTTGCAGGCTTCCTCCGCGACTACAGCGAGATGGGGGCAGCAGCTATCTTCGACCACAACGGCGTTCTGGACAAGTTCATCGGTGACGGGATCATGGCGCTGTTCGGCGTCCTGAACCATCGAGATGACACAGGGGAAGCCGATGCACTCTCCGCAGTGGAGACTGCCCTCGCGATGCGAGAGGGGTTCCAGGAGGTACGCGACAGGTGGCTTGAGGAGTGGAAGCTGTACGTCCCCCACAAGATAGAGATCGGGTTGGGTTGTGGCATTCACACGGGCGAGGTCCTGGTGGGCAACGTGGGCACCGACCGACGCGACCAGTTCACTGCCTTGGGCGC
This sequence comes from Armatimonadota bacterium, assembly GCA_003542955.1. GTDB lineage: Bacteria > Armatimonadota > Zipacnadia > Zipacnadales > UBA11051 > UBA11051. Next base: position 13,095 of record DPJP01000209.1, on the reverse strand, counting down.
CGACGTCAACTTCGCGAGCAGGATCGAGCGGCAGGCCAGAGCTGGGCAGATACTGGTGTCGCAGTCCACGCAGGCCCGTGTCGGAGGCAGTATGCGGACACAAGTCGTGACAGAAGTGTCCGATGTCAAGAACATCCCGGGGACCTTCGAGCTGTTCGAGGTCGTCGACTGAGGGCCTGAGTCTTCAACGCGACAGGCTCCTCCTGCAGGCGTGAACGGCATGTCGGCACAACGAGTCCTACGGCCATAGGTCCCGCGCCGAGACGCGCGGTCTCCTGGGTACGTAGCGACAAGAGCATGCCGTTCCCACGTCCCACACCCCACGCCCCTGCCGTTCCCTCGCCCCTCACCCCTGCCGTCCTACCATCTGAAGAAGCGGTAGGGGTCGTCCCATTCCTCGGGCTGGTCGAGGTAGAGGCCTGCGAGCCAGCGGCCCTGGTCGGGCGCATTGACGGGAGCCATGCGGATGTCGGAGAGCCACACCGAGCCGACGCGGTCGAACCATATCTGGAAGCGCGTCTTCGCCTCCGCAGTACGCTTGGCCTGAACCAGGAAGCTGAAGTCCTGCCACTGAGCCGCCGGCACGAAGCGCTGGTACTCGACGATCGCCTGCCAGTCCTCCGTGCTGACCAGGGCCACCGGCACCCGCACGCCTTCGAGGCCCTCCGCGCGGGCCCTGAAGGAGATGCGATACCACTGCCCCGCGGTCGCGGGGACATCGTGCTGGGCGAGCATCGCGCTGCCCTTGCCGTCATCACGCAGGGCGGCAATGGTCATCCGCTGTGCCCATCCCGCACCGTCAGGAAGCTGCTCGCGGGCGGTGTCGGCGGTGCCTGCGTAGAGTGAGACCGCCCAGTCGTCAGGCGTTCCGTTGGCATCGGCATCGGCGCCCAGGTCCCCGTTGCGGAGCACAGTCTCGGCATCCGCGCCGCCGCCGGGCGGGGTCGCGAAGTGCTCGAGCAGCGGCGGGGTCGCGCCGACACCCATGTTGGCCAGGATGCGGCTGAGCATGAAGCTCGCGCGACGGTAGGTCCGCCTGCGATTGCGGTTCACATCCGGGGAGAAGCTCCAGGGCGCGACTCCGGCTTCGAAGCTCGGGTTGGCGAAGAGGTTCTCGCGGCTGGTAGCTGCCTGCTGCCACGGAACGTACGTGCCCTCGTAGAGCTGCAGCACGTCCGCGCGGAAGAGCCCGCCGTCGTCGAAGCAGGCGACGTAGGCCTGCCAGCCCTCGGGGAAGGGCTTGTCGACGGTGAATGTGGCGTGGAGCGGAGTCCACTCGCCGACGGGGATGGTGACCATCTCGCCGCGGTAGGCGCGATCCCACGGTCTGCCGGCGCGCTCGATCTCCAGCCGCAGTTGCACGGGCTCGCGGAGGGCCTTCACCATCACGGTCATGGTGTATGTTTTGCCCACCGTCGGCGGCTGAGAGACCTTCTGAAGGAGCTGCCCGCCGCGGCCTGTCACACAGCCCATAGTGACCAGGGCGCTCTGCTTCCCCTCCACGGCGTCATCGGCATTGACAACCAGGGAGGGGACGGCGCCCTCGGCCTTTGTGATGGTGTGAGGGGGCAGTTGGCAGAAGACGACGTTTGAGCCCTCGCCGGTCGCGCNNTCGCGAGCACACCGTCGCCGAGGATACTCGCTCCGCCGGTGACCAGCGGAATCTCGCGCGGGTCGCGGTTGTGGACATCCGCGGGAGCCACTCCTGCCAGCAGGGAGGCATTGCCGGGGGCGCCAAAGAGGGTGGCGATGTGCTCCTGCTGTGTCATCTGCACATCAAAGGGCAGGAAGGCATTCGCCTGAGCCTGGTCGAGGCCGAGGGCGAGCAGGTTGCCGCCTGCCGCGAGGAAGTCCGCGATGGCAGCGGCGTGGCCTGCCAGCTGCTCTCCCCCACCGGGGCCGACGACGAGCACCTGGTCGGAGGAGAGCGCGCCGCCGGTGTACGAGGCGGGGTCGATGCCGGCGAACTCGAGATGGCGCCTGCCGGCGGCGTCGCCGACATAAAGCACGGTGCGCCTCGGCGCGGGCTGCCAGTCGGCCGCGTAGGCGATGATCCTGCGGGCGAGCGTCTCGGCGACAGGCTCGGCCTCCGTGCGTCCGGTGATATCCATCTGGCAGAACAGCACCATGCCACTGCCCTGGCGGTACTCGAGCAGCGGGCTGTACTGGAGGCTGAAGCCACCGTCGAGGATCGGGAGGAAGTCGCCGCGCGTGGGCTTCTCGATCAGCACGGAGGCGACATTCCCCCGGCACCCCGCNNATCCCGCACCACTGGATTGTCGGCGGGGAGCCCGTGCCGCGCTCGTACTCGAGCCGCGGCGGGAGCAGTGTGGCCTCCCCGCGCCAGTCGCGGAGCTGCTCAAGGTCGAGGCCCGCTATGAGCGGGTGGTCCGGCACGCGCGGGAAGACGTTCCTGAGGCCATAGGCCACCACGCGGAAGCCCAGCCGCTTCTCGAGCGCGTCGATCTCCTGCTCGAAGACGATGACTCTGAGGCCCTCCGGCACGCGCGAGAGGTCGGGGGCGGGGCCGTCGACGGTGAGCGCCTGCTTGCCGATGACGAGGAGGTCATAGGCTGAGAGGTCGGCGTCTGCATCGACAGCATCACAGGCGACGCCGACTGAGCGCAGCAGGGCGGCGGTCTCACCCTGCGGGTCGAAGAGCGCGATCTTCGTGGCGACCTCTGGATTCGCCGCACGAGGGATAACTGTGATGGCGAAGGCATCCGTCTGCGTCTCGCCGGTGCTGAAGCTCATGCCGGCGGTCAGCTCATACGTGCCGGGGGCGAGGTCGGCGGGCAGGTCGAGGCGGAGTGGGACGCGCTGTTGCTCGCCCGTGGGGATGCTGGCTTGCCGCGCGCCGGTGATCNNTGATCGGGGTGGGCAGGGCGAAGGACCAGGAGCAATCGCAGGAGACGGTGCGGCGGGAGTTGTTGATGATGATGAGCTGCTTGTCAAAGGCCTCGCCGGGGTAGAAGATGTGGTCCTTGCTGGTGAAGCTGTCGGGCTTGCCGGCGATGTAGCCCAGCAGCGGCATGTTGTTGCGGTAGAGTGCCTCGGCGGGTGCGAAGGGAGTCCAGTCGGAGCGCTCGAATGAGAGGTCCATGCGCTCGTACTCGCGGTCGATGTAATCGGGGCTGAAGCCGGGCCGCTGGAGGTCCTCCCAGTCGACCGTGAGATCCCTGCGGCCGCGCCGGACACCCTCACGGGGCTTCCAGAAGATCGCGTGAATCCACGGGCTGTTGGCGGAGAGTTCCCAGGTCCTGAATGCGCGCCAGTTCTCGGCCGTGTACAAACCCATCACCGGGTACTGCTCCTCGAAATCGCGCGAGCCCATCTCGGAGGGGTAATCCCAGCGGTGCCAGAGCCTGCCGGCCTCGAACTGCTCGGCCTCCCAGCGCAGGCAGGTCTTCTCGACCTCGGTGATATCGTAGGCGCTGTCGCCGCAGAACTGCGAGTTCCACTCTGCCAGGCAAAGCTCCCACGGCACGACGGCGCTGCCGAATGCCCGGCTCCCCTTGTACCATCCGCGGTACATGGCGAAATCCCAACTGAACGGGGCGCCGTACTCGCAGAGGAAGACGGGCTTGACGCCCTCAGTCGACCAGTGCTCGAACCAGTCGGACAGCTCCTGGACGGGGGCGAAGTTGGGGTAGAAGTTGACCGTGTGCATCGAGCTGAGATTGCCGGAGGAATGGTGGTAGATGACGCGGGTGGGGTCGAGACGGTTGACAATACCCTCCGCGACGAGCGCGCGCTGCACATTGCGGGAGGACCACTGGTCGCGGGAGACGTCCTTGCCGTCGATCATGTCGGGGTTCATGTCCTCGGCGTAGCCGGTGGCGTTATGGCTCATCGCGTAGGCGACGACGGAGGGGTGGTTCTGCGCGACGCGGACGTAGAACTCCGCGTGGGCAGCGTAGCCGTTGGTCTGCTCTGCGTCCTCGGCGGTCCACTCGTAGTGGCCGAAGTGGGGCTGTGAGAGCGCCACCAGCATCCCGACATCATCGGCTGCGCGGAGGACCTCCGCGAAGCCGATATGCGAGCCCGGCTCGCAGCCATAGTTGTGGGTGTAGACGAAGTTGATGCCGAAGCTCTGCAGGCGCAGGAGACTCTCGCGTGCGGCGTCATAGGTCGACAGCCCGGCGCTGATCTGGGCATTATCCAGCGGCACGGCCGAGAGGAAGATGCGGGTGCCATTCAGATAGAAGTCGCGGCCATCGACATAGAACTCGCGGAAGCCGAAGCGGACGGGCAGGGAGGTGTCGAGCACGGCGCCGCCGGCGTCCTGGAGCGACACGGCGACATGGCACATATTCTCTGGCGTGATGGTATCCCAGAGCTTCTCGGGCTTCCACTGCTCGGTGAATGCCAGGCGGCCGTCGGTGAGGTCGGCGGGGCTGAAGGGTGCGCTGGTGAACTCATGCACAGGCTGCCCGGCGTCGGTGATCACTGCCTTGAGGGTGTAACGGGCGCCGGGGGTGAGGTCGGCCACAGCCGCATTGATGGTGATCTCACCGCGCCCGACGGAGGTGTCGACCTTCACGTCGGTGACGCATGCGGTGGCGGGGCCACTGACGAGATAGACGTCGCCACACAGTCCACGCCGGGCAACCGAGCCCTGTACTTCCCTCGCGGAGGCGGTATCGTTGAAGGAGAGCATGACGCCCTTGAGCGGCATCGCGAGCACAACCATGCTCAGTCGGTGGGTAGCGCCGGGCTCACAGGCGGTCGTGAGGTCGAGTTCGCCGGCCGGGAAGCGCAGCTCCCCGACCTGGGCGCCATCGACATAGACCCTCGCGTAGGAGTTCAGATAGGCCATATCGAGGCTGATGCGGCGGCCCGCCCAGGCCGGAGGCACGGTGAACTCGCGCTCGTACCATGCGGCAGTGAGGGCGCCGAGGTTCTGCTCCCGCCAGCGGGGATGGGCGTAGACGGTCTGGCAGTCCTTCTGGAGCCAGTTGTTGATCCCCGGCCAGGGGCCCGGGACCTTGAAGTAGCCCCAGCCGTCGGCCGGTACGGCCTCCGCGGCGGCATCAGCGGGCTGCCAGCGCCACAGGCCGTTGATGCAGACGAGCTCCCGGGTGGGAGTCGTCTCGTGGTGGGCCTTCCCCAGGTCCCAGACTGCGCTCACGCCGCGCGGCAGTTCGGCCGCGAACTGGGCGTACGCGCAACCGGCGGTCAGGAGAAGCAATATGCAGACGAGCGGGCGAGTTACGCAATAGCGGCGCGGCATGGCTCCAGGCTCCCTCTCCGCACAGGCGGATGGAGGATTGGTGGCATGGGAGGCAGATTATGGTAGTGGATTCGCCGCAAACTGGCTCGGTCCTGCCGGGAGGCGTGGGCGCGAGACAGGCGGAGGGTGACAGTCGCTCATCCCTCCGGCGTGCGTCACGGGTACGCGATGCGCCGGGCGCCCATGGCCCCACGGCGGGAGGGCATCCGAGCGGGCGCGGCCACCACGGGTCCCGAAAGGTATGTTGAGATTGACGGCGAAATGTGGTACGGAGCGGGGCAGCGGGCGGTTCTGAGGCTTCATCCGCCCCTCGGAGGAGTGCATGCTACGAATCGCCATCATCGAGGACGCGCCCAACATCGTTGGCATGCTGCGGGATTTGCTGACGCGACGCGTCACAGGCTATGCGGTCGAGACTGCGTCTGACCTCCCCGGCGGCCTGGCCCTCGTACAGTCATTTCGGCCCGATCTGCTCATCCTCGATCTGGTCATGCCCGGCGTCGATGGTACGCTGTCACCCGAATCGGGACGTACCATCCTGCGCTATGTGCGCCGCGAGTCTCCACGGACGCGCGCGATCATCCTGAGCGCCGAGGCGGACCAGGCCCGCGACTTTCTGTTGGAGGAGGGTGCGGACGACTTCTTCATCAAGACGCGCCAGGAGGACTGGCGCCGCCAGAAGCTGCTTCGGCAGGTGGAGCGGCTGATCGGCCACCAGCCGGCCCGCTCCGGGGCATCGCGGGCATTGGCTGACCGGCTGCACGCGCTGACGGATCGCGACCNNGCGTAGGCAAGCGCGCGCTCGCCGAGATGATCTGCCGGTGCCACGGGAAGCCTGGAGCGCCGGATGTGGTCTCAGTCTGCTCAGATGCGCCCGAGACCATTCTCGCCAGGCTGCGCGTCCCCGGAGGCCGCAGCGATGCGCTGCCTGTCGGAGATACGCCGGTGGTTCTCGCCGGCTTCGAGTGTGTTCGGCGTCTGCCGTATGTCGCGCAGGCCGGGATGGCCGCAACTCTGGCGCAGTCGTTCGGGGCCGGCGACAGGGCAACCACGCCCGGATCGGGGCAGACCGCGATCCCTGTACCCCACCTCGTCATCACCTCACGGAGCCAACTCAGCGCTCTGCGGGAGAGCGGCGACTTGTGCCCGGAGTTGCACGCCGTTCTGGAGCGGTTCCCCACGATCGCCGTCCCCCCGTTGCGCGAATGTCCTGACGATGTGCCGGAGCTTGTGGATTACTTCATTCGTCAGGTTGCACAGTCGGAGAACGGGGAACCGCCGGCTGTATCGGCGCCTGCCGTGGCGGCCCTCGAGCGGTACGGCCGCCTGAGTCGGTGGCCGGGCAACCACGGACAGCTCCGGGAGATCATCAAGGACGCCCTGGCGCGGATGGCCGGTGGCACGATCGAGCCGGCGGACCTCGAGCTGCCGGAGCTGGCTGATACTGCAGTCGTGCGCGACTACTCATTCCTGTTTGTCGACGTCGTCGGGTCACGGCGAATGAAGCTGGGGCAGGATGCCGACCTTGTACACCGGTCGTTCGACGCCTATCACGCCGCGGTGGCTCGGTGGGTCGAACAGAGCCGCGGGGAGGTGTACTCGTCATCGGGCGACGGCATCATGTGTCGATTTGCGCGCGCCGATGACGCCGTGCGGGCCGCGCGGTCGATCATGAACGGATTGGGCGCATTCAACGCCACGGGCAACAGGCTGCAGGCGCCGTTCCGCGTGCGAGTGGGCATCGCTACCGGTCCCGCCCCGGACATCGACAGCAGTGGCGGCGGCCGCGTAGCCGGCGAGGTCCTTGACCGCGCCTATGCAGTGCAGGAGTGCGCCGAACCGGGTGAGATCATCGTCTGCGAGAACACGCTGCACTCGGCGGGGTCCCCTCCCGCCACACCGGTCGAGGGTGGGCCGATAGGGGGAGTAGCGGCGTTTACGCTCGAGTAGGATGGAGTCGGCATTGTGCTGAGGGTCCTGATCGTTGAGGATGCGCCGCAGTACCGCCAGAGGCTGCAGGAGCTGCTGTGCGGGTCATTGAGCGGCTATGAGGTGGTCGCGGTCGGTTCGCGAGACGAGGCCCTGACGGCACTGGCGCTGCAGCGGCCGGACCTGGTGATTCTCGACCTGGCTATCCCCCTGGGGCCGGGCGGTGAGACTGCGGAGGTCGCGCATGGGGAGGCGGTCCTGAAGGCCGTGAAGGAGACCGGCCCCTATGTCGGTGTGATCATCATCAGCGGTCACGGGGACCTGGTGAGGGAGTACCTCAAGGAGAAGGGCGCAGATGACTTCTTCACCAAGGACCAGCCGCAGGCGTGGGAGCAGGAGAAACTGCATTCGCAGATCGAGCGGCTGATCGGTCACGTGGTCTGCCGCAGCGCCGCGATGCAGCAGGTCAGGGCCGGGCTGGCCGCCCTGCCCGAGGCCATGGCGGTGTGCACGCTCTCGGGGCCGCTGGGCAGTGGCAAGGAGTACCTGTGTTCGGTCGTGCACAGATGCTCTCGTCGCGCGCTCCGCGGCTTCCAGTCACTGAGCCTGCACACGCTGATCTCGGGGCGCGGCATCGCGGAGTTGATAGGTGCGCGTGGCGAGCGTCCGCAGCGTGGTCTGCTGGAGGACGAGCCGGGATGCGTCTACCTGCATGGCTTCGAGCATGCAGGGCAACTCAGCCCCACCGAGCAGGAATGCCTGGCCGATGTCTTGCAGGGGGCGACTGACGGGCGATTGCGCTACCGGCCTCTCGAGTCCCCGCAGTGGGAGACGGCCGATACGCTCCTTGTGGTCGGGACCACCGCGCCGCTCGAGCACCTTGGGGCCGAGGGGCAACTCGTTCCGCGGCTGCACGGCGCGCTCAAGGCCGCCCCAATCCTGACGCTGCCGCCACCAGAGGGCCGCATTGAAGACGTGGCTGAGTTGCTCAACTGCTGGCGGCGGGTCGCCGCGCAGGGGCAACGCAAGTCGGTGCGGCGCCTGGGGCCCGGAGTCGTCGAGGCCGTCGAACTTATCGTGTCCACCGGCGATCTGCCGGACGGTTGGGACGCGATCAGGCGGATGGTCGAGTCCGGCGTACGCCAGAGCGCCGATGAGACGCTCTCTGTCGCCGACCTGCTGGCCGGCTCGCCCGAGACATTGCCGGCTCTGCCGGAGCGCTACTCGCTCACGCGGGTTCGCGGTGGCGTCGTGGAGCAGCGCCGCGCGACGGAGCTTGACCTCGCCATCGCGCTCTCGGAGGCGTGGCCGCTGGTGATGCGCGCTCGGTGTGACGAGCCCCTCCCGGTAGTCTACGAGCTTGTGACGAGCGGCGAGACGAGACCGGTCGGCGATGAGCGGCTGGGGCGTCTGTTGCACCTGTTGGCGGCGCGGCCCGGGAACGTGGTCGAACTGGCACGAGCCAAGCGCGACCTCGGCATGGCCCCGGCCGCGCAGATCAAGCGCTTCATCCTGAAGTGTCGTGAACTGCTCGATGACACCGATGTGCAGGATCGCAGGAGCCGCTTCATCGCATCGCATTACTCGGAGGCGTATTCATTCTCGACCGAGACGGATTTCCTGGTTGTATGTGAACTGCCTGCCACTGACTAGTCGGCTGTGCGTTGACGTACGTGAACGGTGCTGGGCCGCAATCGGACCATCCGACCGACTGTGAGGACCATCCGCGGGATAGACTTGGGGCAACTCTGAGGTGGAAGGTGGTCCTATGTCCCTGCGTTTGTCAGCGGCTGCGCTTTTCGTTGCACTGGCGTTCCCTCCCGCGGCTATCGCCGCCGGGTCGTCCTGGCCGAGCGTCACCGGCCCCGCGGACGGCTCCCGCGCGGTCGTGACCGGCAATGCCCGACCACGCACAGGGCTGGGCGGGTATCGGGCCGACTTGCTGCTGTGGCGCCGCATCGAGCACCCCGCCGGGCAGATGGTGACAGGTGACCTCGATGGCGACGGTCGCCACGAGATGGTGTGCGCGCATGCCGCGGGTGAGAACGGCTGCGTGTACGCGGTCGACGCCCGAACGCGTGTGTTGTGGCGCCGCGAGGAGCCGCGTCTGGGGTTGACGCCGCTGAGCGCGGACCTCGACGGTGATGGGCGGGCGGAGGTCGTCATCACGCGCGGGGACCGGCGAGTGGGCGATTCGTGGCCGGGCCCGGGGCCCTCGGTCGAGTCCTGGGACGGCCGCGGCCGGCTTCGCTGGAGCTGCGAGATACCCCAGGCCGCAGGCAGCGGTCCCGTCATCGAAACCGTGACATACCCGCTCTTCGCGGAGGACCTCGATGGCGACGGCACCGCGGAGATCGGCGTATTCCACAACGCACGGGTGGTAGGCCCGGACCGGTATGTTCGCCCGCAGCGTTGGCTGCTGCTGTTGAGGGAGAAGGTTGACGCTCCCGTTGCGCAGGCGCCGGTCATCCTGTACGACGCGATGGCGGCCGTGGGCGACGTTGACCGGGATGGCAAGAAGGAGGTCTTCGTCAGCGGTTACGCGCAGGCCGACGGCGGGCAGGCCTACGGCCACAGAGACAATGAGTGCCGGGCGCTGCTCTTCGACCATGCGCTCAAGCCGCTGACCCAGGATGGCCCGGCAGGGGCCATTCTGGGTGGTCACTACACCGGCGCGTCGCTTGCCTTCGTCCCCGGTGCACGCGGGCAGCCGGCGGCGCTGGCAGCGTTCATCAAGGTGGCCGCGCCCAGCCGGACAGACCGTGGGGCGCTGCAGGTGCTTGACCCGCTCTCCGGCGCAATCCGCCAGACAGTGCATCTGCTCACGCGGGTCGACAGCCCCATCGCCGCCGATGTCACAGGCGACGCAGGTGCTGAGCTGCTGCCGCTGACCGACAACGGAAGTCTCAACGTGATCTCCGGCACCGGGGCCCCACTGGGGATGGAGATCACCTACCGCGGGCCGAATGCGGCGGCCCAATTCGCCACCGACCTCGACGGCGACGGCAAGATGGAGATCATCTGCAGCCCCGAGGCCTATCGCCTGGCTCTGGCAGACTTCTCGCCTGTGAGCACCAGCTTCATCCTCCGCTCCCGCCTGGCACCCGCCAATGATGATGCGAAAGCGCAGAGGATCAAGGCGATTCCATGGGACGTGGATGGCGATGGCACCTGTGAGGTCGCCGCGACACTGGACGGCGGCCACTCGGCGGTGGAGCTGTATAAGGCGATACCGGCCGGTACGCTGATTCCGCAGCCATCGCATCGCGGCAGTGGCTGGCCGGAGAAGGTGACAGGGCTGGACTGGTCACCGGACGGTCGGCACGTGGTGATCATGGAGGCGTCGGGGGCGCTGAGCATCCGGCGGTGGAGCGGCCGGCTCGGAGCAGAACTGCACAGGGCGCCTCCCGGGGCGACGATATCGTTTGCTCCGGCGACGGTCAACCCGCGGGCGGGCAACGATGCGGCCGTACTTCGGCCGACTGCGACAGGGCTGCAACTGGCAATGCTTAATCTCGCCGATGGCGGCGAGAGAGCCCTGGCAGAGGGGGAATTCGGCAACAGCCTCGCCTGGACCGCAGACGGCCGTCTGCTCGTCTCTCAGCGCCGCGACGGCAGCATGGACATCATGATGTACGACGCGCGGAGTGGCGATGGCGAGCCGCTGGCCGGAGCGTCGGACCCGGCCCGGGACGAGACAAACCCCTGCGTTGCCCCCGAAACCGATACGGTGGCCTTCCTGCGCGGCCACGCACTGCCGGTCCCGACCGAGTGCCATTCACCGAAGGCAAACATGTTCCTCAGTGCGGTGTCCCAGGGCCTGGGGCAGCCCGTCGCACCGGACAGCACCGTCGAATCGCTCCCTGTGCGTGAACTCTGGTGTGTTGCTGCCGGGGGTGGGCAACCGCGACACCTGAGCACACAGCAGGCCGTGCTGCGGTGCCTGGCCGATACCGCGGGCGGTCCGGAAAACCCCCTTCTTGCGCGGATGCGGGATCGCAGCGGGCTGTTCCTGTGCCACGTCAAGCGCCTCGGCGGCGCCGCGAGCACACCATATCTGCTTGCGGAGACGCTCATCGGCGGCATCGACCGCCCTGATGCCGCGTCTGATCCGCCGTGGTACGCCGGCGAGGATATCCAGCTCGTCAACACCATGACCGGCGAGATGCACCCGGTCACATTCGACGACGATCAGGACGAGAGCGCACCGGCCGTATCTCCTGATGGCCACTGGGTCGCCTATGTAGCGAAGTCGGTGACTGCCCCGGAGGGCGAGGTCATCGTGACGAACCTGACTGGTTCCTCGCGCCTGGTGGTCGATGCGGGCACTGCGCCGGTCTGGGAACCCGGGAGGGCCGGTCGGCTCTGGTACCTGAGGGAGAATGCCCCCCACTACACGGACTTGCGGGGCTGGCAGCCCGAGGACTCGGTCAGCCCGTGGACGGTCTTCTACGCCGCGTCCGGGTCGGTCGTGGTCACCGGAGGGTTGTTCGCGTTCCGCATCCCCTCGACGCTGATGCTGCTCTTCTCCGCATGGGCGCTGGCCTTCCGGCGGGCGAGCCAGACCGGCCAGTCGCTGCTGATCGCGGCCTGCCTGCGACGGCTGACGGCAGTCCACGCGGCCCTGCATGCGCTGAAGAACACAGTCATGTTCTGGCCCACGACTGATGACGAGGGCAACGTCGATCCTGTGGCGACGCTTGAATACGTCTTCGACCCCGAGAACGTCGCCGCCGTCAGGCGGGGGGCCGAGCAGGCTATCGGCGCAATCGATGCCGTGGCCGTTGCCGCGCGAACCGACCGGACCGTGCTGCGAGAACTGCAGCCGGAGACGGGGCGTCAACTGCTGCAGGCCATCGATCTGTTGAGCGCTTCGCGGTCGCTCATCGCCAGCTATGCCGACAAAGTCGAGCGGGACAGCGGCCGCTACGCGGAGGGACTGGCGGCCGCCGAGGGTCCCGCCGCCGCCGCATGCGAGGAGGCGATGGCGAACCTCAGAGGCTTCTACCAGTTGCTCACCGATGAGGAGGGCAAGAGCGGCGTGCTGGATCGCCTGCGCGTTGCGCTGCGGGAGGTGCAGGTTCCGACGCTGCTGCAGCAGGTCGCCGCCGCGACGTCCGCGCGGGCGAGGGGCATGGGCGTCGAGCTCGGCATCGCACGCGGCGTGAACCCGCTGCAGTATATCCCCGGTGATCCGGCGCCGCTGCGGAGCATCCTCGTCGACGCGGTTGCCAACTCGCTTGATTCCATCGCGCGCCGACAGGAGACGGCAGATGAGCACTACATCGGCGAGGTCAACCTCGGGATGGATGAGAGCGAGCAGCACTTCGCCCTGACGGTGACGGACAACGGCGCCGGGATCGCCCCTGAACTGCTCGCCCGGCTCAGTAGCGGCGCCGGCGCGACGACGAAGGGCGAGGGCCGCGGCAGCGGCATCGCCTCCGCGCGGCGGGTGATTGCCCGCTACCCGGATGGGCGTGTGGACATCGGGAGCGAGGGCGAGGGACGGGGCNNGCTGGAGAAGGTGTGACCACGGCGTGGACCGTCCGGGCCGGGCGCCGGACCATCCCACGGTGTTGCGGAACCATGCGTGCGGTAAACTCAGCAGAGATGGGAAGGAGACCGAGAGGGAGTTCGAGGTCTGATGCGCACACTGCTGATCGTCGAAGACGCCCCCAATGTTCTCAAGTGGCTGCTCAGCGCCATCCGGCGCGAGGTGCCGCAGATTGAGGCCGTTGGGGCGACCAACGGAAGCGAGGCGCTGGAAATCCTGGCGGGCGATCCGCCCGACCTGGTGGTGCTGGACCTGGCGCTGCCCGAGGGACCCGATCAGCAGACGGCCGATGCAAGTGTGGGTCTGGGGCTGCTGGACCGGATTACGGCCGAGGAGCCGCACCCGCCGGTGGTTGTGTTGTCCAGCCTGGACCTCGAGG
>DPJP01000370.1:10202-10976 GCA_003542955.1 Armatimonadota bacterium | reverse complement strand
AGGGGGGAGAACGGCGAACGGCGCTCCCGGATACGGGGCGACGCCGGCTTTTCGGCACCTCCCGTTTGCGTGGTCTCTGGGTGACGGAGAAACCGCCAGGCCCACGCCCCAGAAAGGACAGTGACACCCGTATTTCTCATACGTTTGCGCAGTTCGAGGCCCACGGCGATCTCCTCTGCACTCGTGTGACGCCCGACGAGCTTGGCTTCACCCCTGAGCGGGTCTGGAACCCGTCTCCGTCGAGAGCGCACCGCACCGAGCCGTATCCAGTGCCGCAGGCGCTGCAGATAGGCATCCAGGGCACTCCGGAGACCGGGGCCAAGTTCTCCCCGCCGCCGTTCGCCGTCGAGATCGAGAAAGACGGCGCACGCACGCTGCTGTGCGTGGCGGCGGATGCGGGCTGGCATCGGTGGAATGAGGTGGTCTTCGACGCGCAGGCGGACGCGGTGACATGTACCATCGACCTCGAGGGCCATACTTCGCCCGCTGAGGCGGCCGAGCACGTACGGCTGCTGCTGCTGCCGGGGGAGCGGGACGAGTCGCGTCACGAGTTGCTCGCCCGCGGCCTGCGCGAGACCTACCCGGCCGCCTCCGGGCAGGGCGCCCGCAGCGCACCCGACTGGTGGACCAAACCGATCTACTGCGGCTGGGGCGACCAGGTATCGACCTCGATGTGGCTCGAAGGGCCGGGGCCGGAGGCGCGGGCGCTCGCCTACTGCCTGCAGGGGCTCCATGAGCGCTGGCTGCGGCGGCTCGATGAGGCGGAGGCGCCGG
>DPJP01000370.1:10053-10173 GCA_003542955.1 Armatimonadota bacterium | reverse complement strand
GGAGGCGCCGGTCGGCTCGATCATCATTGACGCCGGTTGGTCGCCCGCGGGCGTGTGGGAGCCTGACACGGTGAAGTGGCCCGATCTGCGCGGCTTCATCGACGCCCAGCACCAGATGGG
>DPJP01000370.1:0-10005 GCA_003542955.1 Armatimonadota bacterium | reverse complement strand
GACGTGGCTCTGGGACGGATTGCCCGACGAGTGGTGCGTCTTCGCCGGCGATGTGAAGCTCACCGCGGACCCGACCAATCCCGACTACATGGCCTGCCTCCGCGAGCGGGTAGCGGAGATGGTGTCACCGGAGGGGCTCGATGCGGACGGCTTCAAGATAGACCAGTTGGCCTACTGCCCGAACCAGAGACGCCCGCGCGGCGGCCCCCGCTTCGGGCGCACGGACTCCCACGAGGCCCCGCGGGAGCCGATCAGGCTGCACGGTGATAGCTGGGGCTGCGAGTTGCTCTACCGGCTGCAGAAGGCGATCTACGATGCCGCGAAGAGCGCCAAGCCCGACTGCCTGATCACCAGCAGCACCGTCCATCCGTATTTCCATGACACCTTCGACATGACGCGCCTGCATGACACCGGCATCGTGAGCGGCGATGTCATCGAGGCGATGAAGGCACGCTCCGATCTGTCCAGGGCCGCACTGCCGGGCAAGCCCATTGATGCGGATGACTGGGTGCACTCCGACTACGACCAGTGGATGCGCTACACCTGTGGCAGCCATGCGCTGGGCGTGCCATGCCTGTTCTACGCCGAGCGTTTCATGGCCGACTGGCGCAATGAGCCGGCGACGACGCCGATCCCGCTGAATGACCTGCGGCGGATCGGAGATGCATGGCGGGAGGCGGGAGTGGTCGGATAGCGGGAAGCCGAAAGGGGAGGGGCCGCACGAGCACGCCCCGGTGTCGTTTCCGGGCGCGCGAGGTCGGCCCAGGAACGCTGGGCCGCAGCCACCCTTCATCACGGCAGGGAAGCGCGCCGACGCCGCGGAAGAGGCAGGGGGGGGCGCGGACGAACGAACGGCTGACTCCGCTGAGGTGAGCGGTCGCCGCAATCGGCACAAGCCTGAGGGAGGCGTGCATCATGGCACTGAAGATTGGGATAGTCGGGACGGGCAGCGTCGCACGGAACAACTATGTGCCCTATCTCGCGCAGCAGGAGGATGTCGAGCTTGTGTACCTGAACCGCACACGGGCGAAAGCCGAGGCGCTGGCAGCCGAGCACGGCGGCCGGGTGCTGGACAGCCCGGCCGAGCTTGCGGCGGAGGAGCCGGACGCGGTCATGGTCCTCACCCACGAGACCCAGCGCGCGGAGGCCATCGAGGCGCTGCTCGAGCACAGCTTCAAGCGCCTCTTCTTCGAGAAGCCGCTGGTGGCGAAGAACGGCCAGGAGAACGTCTGCGAGGATGACTTCTTCACCGCGCGCGAGCTGCTGAAGCGGGCGGAGGCGCAGGGTACCGAGACGGCGATGGTCTTCAACTACCGCTTCTTCGAGCAGACACAGCGGGCGCGCCGGATGGTCGCGGAGCGGGAGTTCGGGCAACCGCTGCAGGTGGTCGCCTACTCACACTATGCCACCTGGAGCCATGTGATCGACCTGGTCCACCTGTTCGCCGGTCCCATTGTCGCTATGGCCGCGGTCGATAGCGCCGAGGCACGCGGAGGCGGGAGCAATGCGGCGGTCGATGTCGGCGGGGCCTTCAGGTTCGCAAACGGCGCGGTCGGCACCATCCTGGGTACATTGAGCCCGACCTTCGCCTTCCCGCTGTTTGAGCTGATTATCAATCTCGAGCAGGGCCGCGTTCACATGCGGGATCTCGACGGGGAGCTGGAGGTGCTCGACTACTCGGGCACCTGCCATGAGCGGATTGCCTCGGTGACCAACGTCTCACGCTGGGATCACTACAAGGCCTCATTCGGAAAGTCTGTGGCGGCATACCTCGAGTCAATCAGGCGCAACGAGTCGCCGCCGATCGGCGGGGCGGCGGGCCTCCAGGAGCTGCGTTTCGAGGCTGCGCTCAAGCGATCTGCCGCCGAACGGCGCTGGGTGGAGCTGGATGAGGAGTTCCCGGTGTCCTGAGGTCGGCCGTTCGCAGCGCTTCCACGTGGAAAGCAACGGAGGCCGCCCGGGTTGGGCGGCCTCCATGGTGTGTGCAGCGGGTATGTGACGCCCGCGCGCTATCGGCCCTTCACCTGTATCTTCTCGACAGAGATCGCCTCGTTCGTGGCCGGGTCGATCAACTCGGCCTGGATGTCGAGGCTGTCGGGTGTGCCGAACAGCGCATCCTTGGTTGCGAAGGCCGCCGTCGTCCAGGTGCCGTCGGCGGCGGTGGTGACGGTCTGCGGCGTCAGGTCGTGTGACATGTCGAGGAAGCGCTTCTTGATGTAGTACACCTTGACCGTGACGGTGGAGCCCGCCGGGGCGGTGCCGGTGACGATCATCTGCTCGCCGACGACTTCGCCCGCCTTGGGCGCGGTGATGGCGACTTTGCCGGCAACGGGAGTCCCGAAGACNNTCGGCAGTTGTCCACTCTCCACCGGCCGGGCGGTAGCGCACGGTGATCTTCTGGGTGGTGTTGTCGCCCTGCCGGACCGTGTAGGTGCCCTCGTAGTTGCTCGTGTCGGCGACGCGGTCCATGCGGATGCCCTGCCGGAAGTCGCCGATGTCGAAGAGCATCTCTCCGCCGGCCTTCACGACGGTGGCCTCGACCCGCAGAGTCTCGCCCGGCGCCATCGGCCGAGTGGCATTATGGGCGGCGCGCAGTATCTGCGCGGCGTTGGGATCCGCGATGTTGAAGGCCCACGCCTTGCGGGCCTGGTTGCCCGCCCGGTCAGTGACGGTGACCGACACGATGTGGCGGCCGATCTTCAGTGGCTTCGGCGGCTTGTAGTCGATATACGCGCCCGTCTGCGTGCACTGGGAGGTGACGTCGACCTTGTCGACGATCATCGTGCTGGACGCCTCGTTGATGCCCGAATCGTCATCAATGAAGCTGGCGCGGATGCGCTCGGGTGAGGTGACGATGGTCGAGTCCTTTGCGGGGATGAGTTCGCCCCACACCGGCGGAGTCTTATCGGTGGGCGTGGCGTTGGCGGCCTGCTCGCGGACTATCCTGACGACCTGATTGGTCCGAGTGTTGAGGATGAGCAGGACGCTGTCACCCGGTTGCAGACTCTGGAGCGGCAGCGCCTTGCCGCGTTCGTCAAGGACCTCGGCCTTCTCATCAACGAGCATGGTCTGGCCACCGGCGAGCAGCAGGAACTTGCCGTGGACGCCGTCAATGCCCACGCGCATGTGCTGGAACTGGTCAGTCTGTCCACCACCGTCCTGATCGCCGGTGTCGGCAATCAGCACGACCCGAACGCCCTCTCCGCCGACGATGGTCACCTCGACATCCTCGCCCGCTTTGAGCGCATCCAACTGCAGCGGCTGGAGCTGCCCGTTGGCGCCGCGAGTGAACAACTCACACTTCTCCGAGAGCGTCACAAAACGCGTGGTGCCCTCGGCCTCATCGCGCAGCAGCAACGACGTGGCGGCGCCGGTGTAGGTCTGCAGGATGGTTCCCTTGACGGTCTGGCCACCCACATCGGGCACCTGTTGCCCACGCAGGGTGACGGCACATATCTGGTTGGCCGCGTCCCACTGCATGGTACCGCCGAAGCCCTCGACGACGAAGCGAATCGGCACGTAGACCGTCTGCCCGACCAGCAGCGGAGAGACATCCACGGAGGTCGGCACGCCGTTGACCGTGCCGAGCGTGCTACCGACCCACAGGTTGAGCGTCGTGTTGCCCAGTGTCACGACGATCTTCTTCTGCTCGTTGGGCAGGTACTCGCTCTGGGCCCCGAGTGCTGCCGCGAGGGTGTCATTGGGCATGATCGGCGCACCCTCGATCGCGACAAGGGTGTCGCCGCCCTGTTTGGGCGCGCCGTTGACGACCAGCCGCGGCTGGGCGAGGCACAGACCCGTACCGACAAGCAGGAGAACTACGGCGAATGTGCAGATGCGTAGCGGTGTGGCGCTGGAGCCGTTCATGGTATCACCACGCTTGTGAGTTTCGTGTGACGATGTGCTCTTTGGCGCGACGGCTACGGCTCTTCGCCGGCCCGTGAAGCCGGCCTCCGCCCCTGCAGCCCGGTCAGCGAGTGCGGGCCGGGAAGCGATGAGTGGACTGTGACGAAGCCTCGGCGGGGGTGATTGTCAGCATACCATCCACCGTTTCTGGTCCCTCGATCTCCACCCCGAGCGCTACGAGGTCTATCCTGACCTCGCGCGCGCCCTGCAGCGTGACGGTAAGGAGCATTTCGCCGTCCGTGTCCGTGATGCCTGCAGTACAGGTGGCGAGTGCCGTCTCGGAGGCAGGGGCGACATAGCACCAGAAGTACCACTTCGCCTCATCGGTTACAAGCCACTGATGACGCGGCTGCTCGGCGCTGCGAATGAAGCCGGAGAGCCACCGCGCCCCCTCCACATAATCAGCATAATGCCCGGTCGAGTCACTTGTGAAACGCACTTTGTGCCCTGGGTACTGACGGAGCCGGGTGTAGGTGCGCCAGCTTTGCTCGTAGCAGATGGTGCCATCCATCTGCCCGTGCGCGACGCGCGTGGGCGTGTTGAGGGCGTTGGTGATGAAGGTCCGGGGCGAACGGCGCAGGTACTCCCAGTCGACCTCGGGACTGTCACCGGGCCTGCCCCCGCAGACCGCCTCGACAAAGGGAGCATACCCGTTCTGCTCCTCCCACCACTCCTGCATGCTGGTGATGGGTACCCACGACGCACACGCCGCCCAGAGGTCGGGGTACTTGCAGAGCATCTGCAGCGACATGTGGCCGCCGCCGGAGCCGCCCTGGATGTAGATGCGGCGCTCGTCGACGGGGAAATGGGCTTTCATGTACTCGACCGCGTCGATGACGTCGTGCTGGGCCAACAGCGACGCTCCGGCCTGTGTCACTCGTGGATTGCCCGGCAGATTCGGCCCGCGGAACTCGGGGAAGACCGACAGCCAGCCCTCGTCAGCGGCGACGGCGGCCTGCTGCTGCGCGGAGCTGAAGCGGGTGGTCGACCATGAGTGGATGCCGACAAGCAACGGCAGGCTGCGGGCGTCGGGCGCCCCGGGGGTGACGTACTCGGGGTAGCCGATGACCGACGGCTCGACCGAGCCGTCCATGGTTGATTCAATACCGACCTCGCGCAGTGTGTAGCCGGGGATCTCGGGGAGTGCGTTCGCCTGCAGTTCTGCCATGACGATGTCCTTTCCATAGCCGAGCGTGGGACTGACAAGCGCCATGCGGAGGCCGTCGGCGGTTGGGGCAATCCACGCTCCGGCGCCTGCGAGCGCATGCGCGGTCGTCACGGCCGCCCAGCAGAGGACGACGATGCGGCCGCACACACGCCGACAGCGTGCATGAGTTCGCCCCACAGGCATGAGCCACGGCCCCCTGTGCTTGTCCTGATTGCGGCGGTTAGCGACCGGGTATGCGGCCGGCGGTGATGTTGAGCGTAGTCTGCTGCCCGCCGCGGTTGATGACCACAGGCACCTGCTGCCCGATCTCCTGAGCCAGGATGGCCTCCCTGAGGTCTTCGCCGTTGATAACCGTCTTCCCGCCGACGGACATGATGACGTCTCCCTCGCGCAGCCCGGCCTGAGCGGCCGGCCCGCCCGCAAAGACCTCCATGACCACGACGCCCTGGTCGGTTGCCAGGCCGGCATAGCGGGCGAAGCCGGCGCTGTTGGGGACGATGTCGCCGATGCCCAGCCAGGGGCCCCCGTGGATGAGGAAGTGGAGCATCAGCTCCGCCTCGTTGATCGGGATGGCGAAGCCGATGCCGACGGTAGTCATCTCCCGGTTCTCCGAGTAGATGGCGTAGTTGATGCCGACGACCTGGCCTGCGAGGTTGAGCAGTGGCCCGCCGCTGTTGCCCCGGTTGATGGCCGCATCGGTCTGGATGACGTTGCGGCGCTGCTCGGGACCGACCTCGCGGAAGCCCGTCGCGCTTACTACGCCCACGGTGACGGTGCCGGTGTAGTGCCCGAATGGGTTGCCCATCGCGATAACCCACTCGCCGACTTTGACTGCGTCGCTGTCGCCGAGTGCGAGCGGCTTGACCTCGCCCTGCAGATCCACCGGCTCGACCACGGCGATGTCGGAGCCGGCCTCGGCGCCGATGAGCTTGCCCTTGACGCGCCGCCCGTCGGCGAGCTCGAGCATGATCTCCTGCGCATCGGCGACGACGTGGGCGTTGGTCAACACCAGCAGGCGGTCTTCATACTCGAAGAAGAAGCCGGAGCCGACACCGGGCATAACGCGCGGGCCGTAGAGGTAATCCCAGAGATTGGTCGGGGTGGCGCCGGTGAGCGTCTCGATCTTGAGCACCGCGTCCTGGGTCGCTGCCACGGCCTGGACGATGGCGTCGGTTTCGGTCTTGATCTGCACCGTGTCGGTGCGCGGTGGGGGTGTCTGGGTACCGCCGTCGTCGGGTGGCGCGAGGTAGATGCCGTAGACAAACGCTCCACCGAGCCCACCGATCAGCCCCGCAATCAGTGCCAGGAAGACCACGACGCCCGTGTTTGGACGTGCCTGCATGGTGATCGCCTCCTCCGCTTCGGCGTCTCCGACCCCTTAGAGTTGCTTCATCACGTTAACGGTCTCGATGGCCGTCATGGCGGCCTCGAAGCCCCGGTTGGCCACGCGCACGCCGGCGCGCTCGATGGCGTTCTCGAGGTTCTCGGTGGTGACGACCCCGAAGATGACGGGTATACCGGTGTCGAGCCCGACGCGGGCAAGGCCCTTGGCGGCCTCCCCGGCGACGAAGTCGAAGTGCGGCGTGGCGCCGCGGATGACCGCGCCGACGGCGATGACGGCGTCGTACTTCTTGCTCTGGGCCATCTTCTGCGCGGCCAGCGGCAGCTCGAAGCTGCCCGGCACCCAGACGACGGTGATGTCATGCTCCGACGCACCGTGGCGAACCAGCGCGTCGATGGCGCCGTCCTTGAGCTTACTGGTGATGAACTCATTGAAGCGGCTCACCAGCACCCCGAATTTGAGGCCCTCGGCGTTGAGTTGCCCGTGTATCTCGTTTGCCATAGTCGATCCCTCGTTGCGCGGCAGTGTAGCGGCGCGGAAGTGCTCTACGTTGTCGGCGGGTGGTTGCGCGCTCAGCTGTGCAGCCCGGTGCCCGGCGCCTCGCCGTTGAATATGTGCCCCATCTTCTCCTGCTTGGTACGCAGGTAGTGTTCGCTGTACTCCGTTGTCGGCGCCTCGAGAGGCACCCGCTCGGCCACCTCGAGCCCGTACCCGTCCATTGCCGTGTACTTGGCCGGGTTGTTGGTCATCAGGCGCATGCGGGTGATGCCGAGGTCTGAGAGCACCTGCGCCCCGAGCCCGTAGTCGCGCATGTCGGCCGGGAAGCCGAGCGCCTCGTTGGCCTCAACGGTGTCGTAGCCCTCATCCTGCAACTGGTATGCGTGTATCTTGTTCACCAGCCCGATGCCGCGTCCCTCGTGACTGGGGATGTAGACCACCACTCCGCACCCGGCCTGCTCGATCGCCTGCAGCGCGGCATGCAGCTGCCAGTTGCAGTCACAGCGCAGCGAGCCGAGGATGTCGCCGGTGACGCAGCCGGAGTGCACCCGCACCAGCGGCGCTTCGCATTCACGCGGGTTGCCCTTGATGATGGCGACGTAGATGCTGGCATCGATCAGTGATGAGTAGACAACAGCCTGGAAGTCACCGTGCATGGTCGGCAGGTGTGCGGATGGGCCGCGCTCGACCAGGCGCTCGGTGCGGCGCCGGAGGCGAATGATGTCGGCGATGCGGATGAGTTCGAGCCCGTGCCGCGCGGCAAATCCCTCGAGGGCGCCCACATCGGCCACCGAGCCGTCCTCGTTGAGAATGTGCGCCATGACCCCCGCCGGGTAGAGCCCGGCAAGGCGCGCGAGGTCCACGGCAGCCTCGGTGTGGCCGACGCGGGCCAGCGTACCCCCCTCCGCGGCGCGGATGGGAATGACGTGCCCCGGGCGTACAAGGTCCTCCGGCTTCGTCTCGGGGGCGATCAGCAGCGCGATGGTGCGGGCCCTGTCGGCCGCGCTGTCGCCGCTGTCAATGCCCTCGGCGGCATCGACGGAGACGGCAAATGCCGGCCTGTCGGGCTGGGTGCGGATGCGCGGATGCTCCGCCGACATCAGCGGAATGTCGAGTTCATTGAGCCGCTCGGCGGTGAGCGCGACGCAGACGAGCCCGCGCGCGTGAGTCATCATGAAATTGAGCGCATCGGCATCGGCGAAGGCCGCGGCGATGACCAGGTCACCGCTGCCGGTGTCGCCGGTGTCGTCGACGACTATCACCGGTTGCCCGCGCTCGATGCTCTCCAGCGCCTTCTGTATGTCGGAAACCATAGGATTCTCTCCGGGATGTCCGGTCCGGCGCGGTTCGGAGCACCCCACTGAGCCTGACGCGCCGGCCGCCGGCTCCCTCAGTCCATGAAGCCGTGGCGGCGCAGCAGGTCCTCGGTGACGCCGCCCTGCGGCAGTATGCCTGTGCCGGACAGCATCCGATGGACGTACTTGGCCAGGATGTCGACCTCGATATTGACCTCCCGGCCGCTTGTCAGGTTCTGTAGACTTGTGTTGGCGAGCGTATGCGGGATGATCGCGACGGAGAAGCCGTCGGCAGTGGTCTCAGTGATAGTCAGGCTGATGCCGTCGACGGCGATGCTGCCCTTCTCCGCCAGGTAGACCATACGGTCCTCAGGGATTCTGAAGCTGTAGAACCACGTATCGCCGGCCGCCTGTCTGCCCGTGCATGTGCCAACACAGTCGACGTGGCCCTGCACGTAGTGGCCGCCCATGCGGTCTGTCGGGCGTAGCGCGGGCTCGAGGTTGACCGGGTCACCGGGACGCCACGCGTGCATGGTAGTCCGCTGCATGGTCTCCGCGCCCGCGTGGGCCTCGAACTGCTCGCCCGCGATGCTCTCGATGGTCAGGCACACGCCGTTGCAGGCGATGCTGTCGCCGACGACGGCTTCCGCCGCGATGGCGGGCGCGTGGATCGCAAGCTGGAGCCCGCCGGGACGGGCGCCGACGTGTGAGATATTGCCGACCTCGGCAATCAGGCCCGTGAACACAGCGTCCCCCTGAGCATCATGTCGGCTCCGACCATGCGTGTTTCCTCGACGTCCAGTTCGAGCGCGCCCGAGAGCCGCTCGACGCGGATGTCGCTGAGCGGGCCGGGCCCCTGTCCGAGCAGCTTCGGCGCGATGAAGAGCACGACTTCGTCTACGAGTCGCTCGGCAACGAGGGCTCCCGCGAGAGTCGGGCCACCCTCACAGAGGACGCTCATGATGTCGCGGCTGCCGAGTTCTCGCATCAGCGCCCTGAGATCGACATGGCCGCCCGCGTCGGGCAGCGCGAACAGCTCTGCTCCGGCCTCTCTGAGGCTCTCCGCCGCCGGCATAGCCGCCTCCGTGCAGG
Organism: Armatimonadota bacterium; assembly: GCA_003542955.1. Lineage (GTDB taxonomy): Bacteria > Armatimonadota > Zipacnadia > Zipacnadales > UBA11051 > UBA11051. Next base: position 704 of record DPJP01000370.1, on the reverse strand, counting down.
CGATGACGCACTTCGTGCCGTCATCACGGCTGAGCGCTCTTGCCGTTGCCGGGGTGCGCGCGGTGCTGTCGACGATGAGCGCGTCGCAGTGGTGGCACTCTCCGTCGACGCGTGTGGTCAGGCTCGGGTCATCCGCAAGCAGAGTACCGACGCCGACCATGAGCACCTGCGCCTGACTGCGCATGGTGTGGACGACCCGACGTGCCTGCGGGCCGGTAATCCACTTCGCCTCGCCGTCATCGGTAGCCACGCGGCCGTCGGCGGTCATCGCCATCTTCAGTGTGACGTGTGGCAGGCCGGTCGCCTTATGCTTGAAATAGGCACGATTGAGATATGCCGCGCTGCGCGTCATCGGCCCGACGAAGACCTCACAGCCCCCATGCACCAGCGCCGCGTGACCGCCGCCGGAGCAGCGTGGGTCGGGGTCGGCGCAGGCGTAGAAGACCCTGCGGATGCCTGCCTGGAGGATTGCCTCCGTGCACGGCGGCGTGCGCCCATGGTGGCAGCACGGCTCGAGCGTGACATACAGGTCTGCCCCCCGGGCCCGGCCGCCGGCGGCCTGCAACGCGAGCGGCTCGGCATGCGGTTGCCCCGCGGCCCTGTGGTAGCCCTCCCCCACGATGCGGCCGTCCCGCACGACTACTGCGCCGACGGCGGGGTTGGGAGCGGTCGTTCCGAGACCCAGCGCGGCCAGGCTGAGGGCC
>DPJP01000447.1 GCA_003542955.1 Armatimonadota bacterium | reverse complement strand
GCGTGCAGTGCATAGTGCTGCAGTCGCTCGGCGACCACGAGCAGCCGGAAGTGCCGAAGTGGCTGCTGGTGACTGCCGACCCGCTTGCGATGCCGGGCCCACTCACCGCGGTTTTCGAGAACATCCCCATCCCGCCGGAGCTGACCAAAGCCGTCGATATGGAGTAGTAAGCCCCGGAGGCGGCGCAAAGGCATAGCCGTACACGATGCCGAATACTCCCGCGTAGCTCATCGCTCTAAGGAAGCAGGGAGTCGCAGCGTGTCGGCAAACCGCAGGAAATCCAACGCCGCCCTTCTCTCGGTGGTATCCAACTCGACGCTGGTGGCGGGCAAGCTCGCCGTCGGTCTGATGATCGGCTCCGTGGCGGTGATCTCGGAGGCGATTCACAGCGCTCTGGACCTCGTCGCGGCGCTCATCGCCCTTTTCGCCGTCCGCACCTCCCACAAGCCCGCCGACCGCGAGCACCCCTTCGGACACGGCAAGATAGAGAACATCTCCGGCACCATCGAGGCGCTGCTGATCTTCCTGGCGGCTGTCTGGATCATCTACGAAGCGGCGAAGAAGCTGATGCACCCGGAGGTCGTCGAATCGGTCGGCTGGGGTGTGCTGGTGATGGGCGTCTCCTCGCTGGTCAACATCCTTGTCTCCTCGCACCTGTTCAGAGTCGCGCGGGAGACCGAGTCGATTGCGCTCGAGGGCGATGCCTGGCACCTGCGCACCGATGTGTACACCTCCGCGGGCGTGATGCTGGGGTTGGTGCTGATTCTCCTCGGCGAGCGCTATCTGCCGGCTTACGACTGGCACTGGCTGGACCCGACGGCGGCGATCGTCGTGGCGCTGCTGATTGCCCGCGCGGCATGGCGCCTGACCCGCGACGCCGCCGGCGACCTGCTGGATACCAGCCTGCCACAGACCGAGCGCCAGTGGCTGCGCGAGTATATCTGCAGGCCGCGCCCTGCCGTCCACGGCTACCACGACCTCCGCACGCGCCGCAGCGGCGAGGTGCGCTTCATCGAGTTCCACCTCATTGTGCATGGCGACATGACGGTCGAGGAATCCCACTACATGACCGACGTGATGACGCTCGAGATCAACAAGCGGTTTGCCAATGCCATCGTGACCATCCACGTCGAGCCGTGTGACGGCCGCTGTCAGCCCAAGTGTGTCGACGGCTGCCTGCTGACCGAGGAGGAGCGGGCGAAGCACCGCAGGCTGCACCATGATCGCAGGGCATAGAGGCGACTATCCGCCGAGGCCCCGCACCCCGGACGTCCGGGCATCGCGCTGGCCGAAAGGTCGAGCACACGTGCAGTCGGCAGAACCCGCGGCATTGGATTGACAGAGGCAGTCTCAGAGAGGTAGACTCACCATACATGTACCGGTGGGGTGGACGCTGTTTCCCTGTTCCCCACTTGAGAGAGAAAGGACGTGACTGTCATGCGCAGAGGCTTCACGCTGATCGAGCTACTGGTCGTAATCGCCATCATCGCCATCCTCGCGGCGATTCTGTTCCCCGTCTTTGCTCGAGCCCGTGAGAAGGCTCGCCAGGCGAGTTGCCTGAGCAACGTCAAACAGCTCTGCCTGGCCATCCTGCAGTACACGCAGGACTACGACGAATGTCTTCCCATGTCACGCTCCTACCCGGATTCGGTCTGGCGCGGCTACGACTACGGGGTAGCTCCGTACGTGAAGAACGTGCAGATCTTCAAGTGCCCCAGTCACACCGCCGCCGTCGGCACCGTCTCCTACGGCGACACCTGTAGCGGCGGCTACGCGGCCATGCAGTACAGTGCCGCCCGGGCTATCGGCGATATCACCAAGCCGGCGGAGATGAAGCTGCTGATGTGCACAACGTCTTCATTCTGGCACATTCCGTGGCAGATCTCCCCCAGCGGTTGCCATGACGGACCGTGGGTCTTCCGCCACAACGACGGCACCAACATCGGCTTTGTCGACGGCCATGCCAAGTGGCTGCCGGAGACCTATGTCGGGTCGGCGACGGCCATCACCACGCTCTGGCGCAACCAGTAGTCAGTCGCCGCCCGCCGGCGGCACGCAGGAGCCGGTTCTCAGACGCAGTTACTGTTCGAGGCGTGTCCCTGCTTCGGGGCACGCCTCGTTGCTTTCCGCCGCACAATGTTCAGTGACGCGGCCCCGGTGACTGAGTGCGCCCCCACATGCATCTGGCTGCCCGTGGGGGGTAAACGGCATACGCGCTAACTTTGGCGGCTTTGGAGCCTTGGAGGGGCTGGCCGAGGTCGCGCGAGGCCGTTTACGCGCGACGGAGACCAGCCCGCGTGCTCTCAGCCGGTTCGTGAACACGATTCGCTCCTACGCGTTCTGGACCACTCTCAGGCGGCGCTACGGCGAAATGGGCATGCCGTGCGGGGGCCGGGCTCAGTTCGGTCCCATACGACGGGACCGTCCTTCGAGCGGCCCCTCCACAACGACCAAACGCCCAGCCAGTCCTTNNGCGACGGAGACCAGCCCGCGTGTGCCGTTCGCCAACGGAACCCCAGCCCCTGGCGGCGTCGTGCTCGCGGACCAGTCTCGCTCCACCCGCAAACGGCGGCGGGTGGCGCTCGGCTGGCCCCTCCAACGTCGTCTGAACGATCCGCCAGATGCTTATGTTAGCGCGTATGGGGGTAAACGGTGTGAGCACGCGGACACATCAGGGCTGAAGCCCCCGCCTCCTCACTCCATCTCCGCAATCGCCGCGGCGAAGACCTCCTCCTCGCCCAACGCACGGTCGAAGACCTTCACCTCATCCAACGCGCCATCCATCGCATAGGCGTTCTTGCGACCTGAGTAGTTGCCGATGAAGATTGGCCACCGTTCCTTCGGCAGGATGCTCCCCGGCACATCGGCCTCCGCGGCAACGGTGCAGTTGATGTACAGGCGCATCGTTTGCCCGTCATACGTGGCCGCGACATGCGCCCAGTGGCCGACCGGGAGTGAGTAGCCGGCCGAGGTGAGGCGATGCTGGAACCCGCCCGGCCCGCCGATCTCGAAGCTGAGCATCTGCCAGTTGTAGCGCAGCCGCCAGCCGGGCCAGGGCGGGTCGCCGGACTTGTCGCCCTTGTTCCCGACGATCTCGCACGCGATGCCGCGGTTGGCGGGCTTGATCCAGGCCATCGCGGTGATCTGCGCCGGGGCGCGCAGGTCATCTGAGTTGCCGACCTGCAGGTATGCCGCCTGATCGTTGCCGCCGAACAGCAGGCCGCTCCCGCACGGGCTGGGCGCCGTCTTCAGCTCGACGCCCTCCGGCCCGACCGTGGCATCGTGGCCGTTGCCGGTGACATCGGCCACACCGCCATCGACGACGGCATCCATGCGCCAGTGGGCAATCGGCGTCGGCGCCTCCTGCTCGCCCGCAATCACGCAGATGAGCAGGGCCGGCAGGAGCGCGGACAGCAGGCTACTTCGCATACGCATTCACCTCCGAGATCGACACGTTCTTCGCCTCGCCGGCGAGCTTGCTCATGAACAGCCGCAGCGATGTGATCTGCATCGGCTCGAAGGAGAACTCGACCGGTTGCTCGGCGATCTCATCAACACTCGCGATGGTGCGCCAGCCGCCCTCCGCGGCGGCGTCGGCCACCTGCAGCGCCATGTCGGCCATGCCGCCGCCGTAGACGACCACGCGGCCGATCGTCTGCGGCGCGGGCCAGGTCAGGCTCAGCCAGTCCGGCATCGTATTCCAGGTGTTGTCACTCCACGAGAGTCCGCCGATGGCGCCGTCGAGGACCTTCTGCAGCCGGTCATCGCGCATGCTCGAGGCCTCCACGATGATGTTGTTGCCCTGCCATGCCAGGTCCTCGGGATCGTGGAGCGCGGCGGTCTCACGCTCGGCCTGCGCAATCGCATCCGCAAGCTGCGCGCGGTTGGCAAGCCCCTCGACACTCGTGTAGATGTGCGTGGCGTACTTCTCAAAGCGGTCGGTCACGGTGTTGTCCTTCACCTCGACCGAGCGGCCCTCCGACATCACCCATAGCCTGTTCGGCACGGCGCCGGGCAGCTTGATCGAGACCTGCTGCGGCTGTGTCGAGGTGTTGACGACAATCAGGTAGGTATCATCGCCGACCCTGCGCAGGGAGGCCTCGACCTCATCGGGCTCGTCGGCGGTTACCTCAATGCCCTCGACCGGCCGAGCGAAGACGGCGTCGACGATGTCGTGCATCTCAAAGCCCACAAAGCGCACACCGACGCGAAGCACCGGGTAGTTGGGCTGCTGCTGGGTCGTGTACCACAGAAAGCCCGTCGCGCCGTTGGCAACCGCCTGCCAGGCCTGGTTGCGTATCTCGACGACATCAGGCGGGCGGTTGTTGACGCGGCCGTAGTCGCCGTAGTTGAACGCCTGGGGGGTGATCATGATGGCCTTGCGGCCCTTGCCCGCCTCCCCGCACGCGCGCATGAACTCGGAGGTCTTCCCGATGGGCGTCGCGGCATCGGCGCCTTCTATGAACAGCGGGTAGGGGTCGGGCATGAAGATGTCCGAGGCCCCCGCATACTTGTAGATGCCGGCGATGGTGTCGTTGAGCAGTATCTGCGGGTGGTACGGGTCCTCCTCGCAGATGAGCTTGTAGATGTCATGCATCCGCTGCGGGAGCGTCGGGCGCAGCTCCGGCTCGTCGGCGAGATACCACGCCCAGAGGCCCGGCTCGTCCGCAAGTGCCCGCACGCGCTCCCGCAGGGCCTCGGCCTCCTCGGCGCTCAGCGGCAGGCCGGAGGGCCCCGCCTCGAGCATCTTCGGATTCGGGTACGGGTAGATCGTCATGTAGCTGCCCTTCTCGCGCACCGGGCCGAAGTAGTCGTTCTTCACCTTCTCGACACTGAACCACTGCGCCGAGTAGTACTGGGTGGCGGTGTAGGGCGTCTCCTCCACACCCAGCTCCGCCGCCTGGCCGCCGAACCACCCGTAGATGAAGTAGCGCTCCCCATTGTGCAGGAGGACGTTGTCCTCATCAAGCCGCCACTCATGCCCGTTCGCAGCCGGCGGGAGCTTGGTGACAGGCGTCTCGGCCGAGTGGAGCGCCTGCCCGCCGCGGTTCACGCTCACCTGCAGCGCGTACTCGCCGTCCGCCAGCGGCCCGATGGGGACCGAGACCGCCGTAAGTGGCTCGGCCTTCACGCTCTTCCCCTCGGCAACCGTCCTCTCTCCCTGCGTGAGCTTCGCGAGCACCTCCGCGCCCGCCAACTCCTCGGCAGTCAGCGACAGGTGCACATTCGCCTCGACGGCATCGAGCTGCTCGGTGGCGTAGATGCTCTGCCGGTAGCACGGCCGCGTCACGTCGATGGTGACCGGGCTGTAGCTCAGGTTGACCGTCACGCTCTTGATCGCCAGCACGCGGCGCGGGTTGCGGCGGTCCAGGATGCGCATTTCCAGCGTCTGCTCGCCCTGTGCGGGCACGGGGCAGTTGAGGGCGAACTCCAGGCCCTGCCCGGCGTCGAGGCCGTTGTGCACGCGTTCGCCGGTCTCGACCCCGGTGCCCGCGCGCAGGCTGGTGGCAACCGAGATGAAGCAGAAGCGCCCCGTCTCGTTGGTGATGTGGGTCTTGGCGCGATACGTCAGTGTCCCATCCTCCGGCATGACTGTGGCCTCGAAGGGCTCGCGCACGTGCCAGAGGTACCTGCCGAAATCCGAGCCCGGCAGCTTCAGGACCGCGTAGTTGGCCGGCTGGTGGAATCCGCCGAGGGTGTCAACGAACGATGACAGCTCCTCCTTGCCGGCCTGCCGCTCGCGGGTGACCGAGAGCGCCCAGTCGCCGGTGGACTTCCCCGTCAGGCCCAGGTACACCAGCGGCACGCGCGCCTCGACGCTCCAGGAGGCTGCTTGCCTGTCGGCTCTTGCCTCCCACGGGCAATCCCACTGGATCGTCCGCACGTGGCCGCCCTGTCGCATCTCAGCGTCGTAGAGCGTCCCGAGGGCGTTGGTGGTGAAGTGGAAGTACTCGGTGCGGTCGTTCTGCGGGTCGATCATGAACTCGAGGCAGTCATCACGATGGACATTGCCGTCGCGCTCGGTGATATCGGCCTTGAGCTGGTCCATGTTCGGCTCATCGAGCACCGCGCCGATGTAGATCGCCTCGTCGTCGAATGCGACCTTGAAGCGGGTCTGGGCCTGGGCGAGTTCATCGGGCTTGCCGAGGATCTTGAAATCAGTGGACCACTCGCCCTGCTGCCACACGGGCTCGTCGAGTTTGCCGTCGAGCACAATCGCCTCGGAGGCCTTGATGGCGGTGACGGTGGGCAGCTCGGGCTGCTGGGCGGAGGCGAGCACTCCCAGCGACATGAGGGCCAGGCACAGGATGGCGATGCTGTTCCGCTGCATGGGTATCGTCCCCCTCGGTACGTTCCTCACACTGGTGTGGATGATGCGGGTAGACTTGGCCACCGTGACTGCCCCCACCTGCCTGCGGCGCCGTTTGCCGAACTCCTGTGCCCCGCCGCGCGTTATGAAGACAGGCCCAGCGGGTACGCTCACCCATGGAGAGCAGGTGATGTCGATTGCCGGGGAGGATACTCAGAGTCGTCGTCGCGATTGCGCTTGCCGCCGTCATCGTTGGCGCAGTGGCGTTCTGGCTGACTGCAGCCCAACCGTCGCCGGAGCAGGCCATCACCAAGGCCATCCTCAGAGCGGAGGAGGAGGCCGAGCGCGGCAGCGTCGTCGGCGTCAACCGCGCGCTCTCGAACGACTACCAGGACGCCGCGGGCTACACCCGGCGCGACCTCGCGCGCATGATCGCCCTCGGTCTGCGGGCGGAGCAGTGGGAGTTCAGTGTACAGGTCGGCTCGCTGCGGGTGGATGATGACGGGGCCGAGAGTGTACTCAGGATCGGCATGTGGCCCGAGGGCGCCATGGCGGCGAAGCTCGACTACGCAGTGACGCTGGCGTGGCGGCGGGAGGGCCGCGCGTGGCGGATCATCAGTTCGGATGGCTGGCAGGGATCGCTCGAGTACCAGGCGGCCGACGCGGTGATGCAGCAGGCCCCGCCGGGGGCGTCGGGGACGCCGGCCACGCCTGAGGGCTCACCGGGACCGCCAGCGCCGTAGTTGCCTAACCAGCGTCGTTCGCCTATAATCGCGATGACCGGGCAGAGCCGCCATCCTGCGCCCAGGTGTGTCTGTGTGCCCGGGCGCCGAGGAGCCGCCTGACTTTGGACGTCGCGCGCGAACGCCGAATCGGGGTCCTGATCTCGCTGGTGATCCTGTGTGGGCTCGTCGCCCTGATGTGGCTGGGGCGGCTTCAGGGGCCGGACAACTGGTTCTACGGCCTCTGTTTCCACTTGCGCGGCGACCTGCCGCCATCTGAGCGCATCGCGCTGGTCGGCATCGATGTCGATAGCGTTGCCGAACGCGGGCCGTGGCCCTGGTCATTCACGGACCATGCGCACATCCTCAGGACACTCGACGCCGCCGGGGCAGCGACGGTTGTCTTCGACATGCCCGACCTCACGCAGGTCGGCGAGCAGCCCCCCGCCGGCGCCGAGTTGGCCGTCTTCGCCGAGGCCCTCCGGGCCGCCCGCTGCAAGACGGTCCTTCCATTTGTGATCGAGAGTGGCACCGACCCCCAGGCGGAGCAGACGGCCGAGCGTTTGAGCGACGCCGCAGTCGGCTCTGGCGAGCTTCCGCGGCCGACCCTGCACCAACCCGGCCGACTCGCTCTGCCCCATGACGACCTGCGCATGGCCGCCGACGGCATCGGCTGCACCAATATGTGGGTCGATATCGACGGGACGGTGCGTGACGTGCCGGTGTTGGTCTCCTACCAGGGCCGGCTCTTCCCATCCCTGGCGCTCGCGGCATTCCGCCGATTCGCCGACGGCGCGGACGGTCCGCCGGCGATCGAGAACGGCTCCCTCCACGTGGGCCCCTACCGGGTGCCGGTGCTGTGGAGCGGCGAAATGCGGGTCAACTACTACGGCGGGTACCGCCACTACGAGACGGTCTCGTGTCGGCGACTCTTCTCGGAGAGCCCTGAGGACCTCGAGGGTCTTTTCGAGGGCCGGCTCGTGTTCGTCGGCCCGGTCTACGGCACCAGCGCGCCCACCTACAACACCCCCAACGACGCGCGCCTGCTCGGCATCGAGATTAATGCCAACGCAGCCGCCAATCTCATCGAGGGCCAGGCCATTCGGCAGGTGCCGGACTGGGCCGTCATACTCGCGATGGCCCTGTTGAGCATGCTGCTGTGCCTGACCCTGCCGAACGCGGGAGTCTTCCGCGGCACGGTGATTGTCATAGCAGTGCTGCTGGGCGTCGGCGGGCTGATGTTCTGGCGGTTCACGCACAGCGTCTGGTTCCCGATGGGGGGGCCGATGCTGTGCGTGGCGCTGATCGGCATGGCGATGATCGCGCGCGCGGCGGCCATCTCTGACCGGCTGCACTCGGAGGCGAGCATCAGGCTCCAGTCGCGATTGCAGGCCATCACCGGCGTCGGCCGCCTGATCGATTCGAGCCTCGAGCGCAAAGAACTCCTCGACGCCACAATGCGCTGGGTCGAGGCCGAACTCGAGGTCGAGGCCGCCTCCCTGCTGCTGCTGGACCCCGACACCCAGCGCCTGCGCTTCGAGGTCGCGCTCGGCGAGAAGGGCGACCAGATCAAGGACTTCACCGTCGCCCTCGGCCAGGGCATAGCGGGCACGGTCGCACAGACTGCCGAGCCGATGGTCATCAACGACGTCGCGAGAGACCCCCGCCATGCGCGCGACCTGGCCAAGGCCGTCGACTACCCCGTCCACAATCTGCTCTGCGTGCCGATGCTGCTGCGTGGCGAGGTGATCGGCGTCATCGAGGTCATGAACAAGCGCGAGCGGCTGCCGTTCACCGAGTACGACACCGCGCTTCTGACAGTCATCGCTCAACAGGCGGGGCTGTTTCTGGAGAATGCCAGGCTCTACTCGATTCTGCAGAGCCGGGTCGATTACGCCAATGCCGAGTTGCGCGCGACCAATCTCGAGCTGGCCTCCGAGAAAGCCAAGGTCGAGACGCTGGTCCAGGAGATGGTCGACGGCGTCATCTCAACCGATGAGGCCGACCGCATCGTGCTGGTCAATGACGCCGCCGAACGCATGCTGGGGCTCTCGGCCGAGGACGTGCTCGGTGAGCCCGCCCTCGCCACGGTCCGCCAGCCCGACCTCGTGCGGCTCTGGGCCATGCCGCTGTCGCCCCACGGCGGAACCTATACCGAGGAGGTCGAGTTCGACGGTGACCGGCCGGTATCGCTGCAGGTGACCATCGCGCTGATTGGCGGCGGCGACGAGATCGGCGGCAAGTGCATGATTCTGACCGACATCACCGAGTTCAAGATCATCGATCAGATGAAGTCAGACCTGATCGCATTCGTCTCCCATGAGCTGAAGACCCCCCTCACCAACATAGGCCTGTATACGGAGTTGCTGCAGTCGCGTCTGCAACCGGATGATGAGCAGAACCTCGACATCACGCGCGTCATCATGCGCCAGACGCTGCGCATGCGCCACATGGTCGAGGACTTCCTCAACATCTCGCGGATCGATGCCGACCGCGGGCTCTCGATGAACTTCACGCGCCTGGAGAATGTAGCCGCCATCGTCAACGACATCGTTGAGATCGAGGGGCATGGGCGCGATACTCATTTCTTCGAGGTCGGCCTGCCGGACCCGTTGCCCGATCTCTGGGCCGACAGGGCCAAGCTCGAGGAGGTCTTCGCCAACCTGATCGGCAATGCCATCAAGTTCTCACCCAGGGGTGGGACGATCAGGGTGCGCGGCGAGTTGCACGGCCCGATGCTCCGATTCTCAGTCAGTGACGAGGGAATCGGCATGTCGAAAGCAGACCAGGCGAGGCTCTTCCGGCGCTTCGAGCGCGTCGGAGCATCCGTATCGCGCATCCCCGGCACGGGCCTCGGCCTCTTCATCTGCAAGCACCTGATCGAGGCGCATGGGGGCAACGTCTGGGCGGAGAGCACGGAGGGAGAGGGCAGCACATTCCACTTCACCGTCCCGCTCTACGACGGCCAGGACCAGGAGGCACGCGATGCCGGGCCATGTCAGAATTGAGCCCGGCATGCGGGTCAGGCTCAAGAAGCCTCACCCGTGTGGCGGACACGACTGGGAGATACTCCGTGGCGGTATCGATGTCAAGGCACGCTGCCTCACGTGCAGCCGCATTGTCAGCGTGAACCGCCAGAAGTTCGCAAGGCGCATCTGCGAGTTCCTGTCCGGGGCCGAAGACGCCGCGGGCAGTTGACCGTCAACCGGGCCGCACGCCAACCGCGGCCTCTACTCAACAGGGGAAGTGCAGCATCATGCCGACAGTCGACAGCACCATCACCGTCTCCGCGCCCATTGACCGGGTCTACGACCTGTGCAAAGACATAGAGGCATTTCCGGAATTCATGGATGATGTGCGCGAGGTCAAGATACTCGAACAGACCGAGGGCCGCCAGGTCAGCCGCTGGGTGGGCGAGGTCAAGGAGTTCAAGCGCACCATCCAGTGGACGGAGGAGGACTTCTGGAACCAGGCAGAGCGCCGCTGCGACTTCAAGCTCATCGAGGGCGACCTGTCGGCATACGAGGGCTACTGGACCTTCACCGAAACGCCCGACGGCGGCACCGAGGTCTTCCTGAGCATCACGTATGAGTACGATGTCCCGCTCATCGGGGCGCTCATCCAGGGGCTTCTCAAGAAGAAGATGCAGGCCAACTCCGACAGCATGCTGGCCGCAATCAAGCAGAAGGCGGAGGGGTAAGGCGCACCTGCCTCACCGCCTACTCCCCCATCAACTCCTCAATGGTCGCCACAATCGCGGCCTCGTTGTGCGCCTGCTGGCACTCAGCCCCGCAGATGAGTGAGTTGTTGCGGATCTCCGTCGTCAGCAGAACGGTATCCTGGTAGAGGTCTCCCCAGCAGTCGACGAAGTACTGCCGCTGCTCGCCCGTGTAGTTGAGCGGCTTCGTTTCGCGGATCGGCCGCGCGCCGTCAATAGCATCCCACGCCGCGATGATGCGCTCCGCCCAGCGACGCTCCTTCTCCTGAATCTCCGGCGGCTGCTCATCGAACAGACACGGGTAGATGACGAAGGCGGTGTTGGTGTTCCCGCATAGCTCGGTCTGGTGCAAGTCCAGGGCCAGGTCCCACGTCCTCCGCCCGCGCAGCTCGAAGATCCACTGGAACAGGCTCGAGCGGTGATGGCGGTTCGGCTCGACGTACTCATGCTCGGATATCTGCTCGTAGACGATGCCGTAGCGCAGGGGCAGGGCGTCTTCGACGCTGTCATCCCAGATGCCCACGCGCTTCCACATCTTGCCGGTCTCGGGGTCGACGCCGCGCATCCACGCCCAGAACTCCTCGTTCGTATACTGGCTGCCGTCCCAGCACTCGACCGGCGCCGCGGCGGTGCCGGCGGGGTTGGCATCCGGCATGAAGCACAGCTCCACGGAGGCCAGGATGTCCTCCCGCGGCAGCCGGGTCGGCGTGCCGTCAAGCTCGGCGCCGGTGAGCAGTTGGCTCACGATGTTCATCTGCCCCGCGACCGGCGCCGGCTCATGTGCGTGCGGGGTGTAGAACATCGCCGCAGGCTTCTCCCGTTCAACCCTCGTGTCGGTGACCGTCAGAGCCCACACGGGCCTGCCGGAGTGCTGCTGCCTGGCTTCCGCCTTCAGCGAGTGCGGGTACTGCTCCGCCCACTGCCTGACGAGTCGGTCGACCTGGTCCGGATGCGATACCCACTCGCTCATGGTGCCGCCTCTTGTACGCTCTGGAGTGATGATATCTCGCGTCCTTTCGCTTCCCGGCGCGCCTTCCCTTCCGGCAGGTGCCTCGACGAATCTGCTCGAAACCTCGGCCAACACTCAGAAGGGAGCACGCCGATGTACGACTCCGAAGGCAAAGACATCGTCACTCGCGCAGATATCGTCGAAAGCCTGCGTAACCTTGGCCTGCGTGAGGGCGACCTGGTGCAGGTGCATAGCTCGCTGTCGGCGTTCGGCTATGTCGAGGGCGGCGCGACGACGGTGGTCGGCGCGCTTCTGGATGTGCTCGGGCGCGAGGGGACGCTGATGATGCCGACCTTCAACCACGGGCGCTTCGAGCTGTTCGACATCCGCAATACGCCCTCGGTCAACGGGGCGATCACGGAGGCGCTGCGGAAGCATCCGCTCGCGCGCCGCAGCATGCACCCGACGCATCCATACGCCGCGATTGGGCCGCTCGCGGACTGGCTCGTGGCCGGGCACCTCGAGGCCGGCACCTTCGGGGACCGCTCACCGCTGGGGAAGCTCGCCATCCTGGGCGGCCGGGTACTGCTGCTGGGCGTGGGGACGAACTCCAACACCGCCGCCCACATCGGCGAGCTGCTTGCCTCCTGCCCCTGCATCGGGTTGCACCAGGCCCGGCGGCGGATAGTCGACCCGTTCGGCAATGTCGTCGAGGTGGCCTCGAGTCTGTGGCGTGACGGCCCGTGCCGGATCGAGTGGGATGCGCTCGAGAGCTTCATGCGGGGTCGCCATCAGATACACGACGGCGCCATCGGCGCGGCAGCCGTGCACCTGATGCTCGCGGCCGATGTGGTGGGCGCGGCATTCAGGCTCGCACAGCAGTTGTGCCCGCAGTGCCCCACGGGAATGCGGCAGGAAAGGCCGGAGGCAGAGTGATGTCCCGACAACAGGCGGAGCAGTACTGCCAACGCGGCAGGGACCAGGCCGACATGAACCAGCTCGACCCCGCGCTGACCAGCCTCGGGATGGCGATCCAGGCCGATCCGGAGTACGCCGAGGCCTATGCAGCGCGCGGGCGCGTGTTCGTGCGCAGGCAGATGTACGCCCAGGCGGTCGACGATTTCACACGCGCCATCGAGTTGGACCCGGACCTGCCCGGAATCCATGCGCTGCGCGGCGATGCGTTGCGCGAACTCGGGCACATGCAGGCGGCGGCAGCCGACTACTCGGAGGCACTCCGGCGCCACCCCGACAGCGAGTACTACAGGAGCCTGCTCGATCAGGTATCCGACAACACATAGACCGGGGGTATCAGTGTTCACCCGCAGAGGCATCGTTCCCGAGGTCGGCGACTTCGCGCTCCCGGACCTGGAGCAGCGCATCATCGCTGCCGGCATCAACACCGTCGGCTTCCACGCGGGTGGCGGGGCCGAGGCCACCCCGGAGGGCGCCATCGACTTCATCACCGGCGAGCGGGGCCGCGCGGTCCTGCGCGCGTTCGCCGAAGCCGGTGTGGACATCGAGTACGAGCTGCACGCCATGCGCTGGCTGCTCCCGCGCGGTCTCTTCGAGCGAAGCCCCGAGCTGTTCCGGATGGATGATACGGGCGTGCGGACGCCGGATGCGAACCTGTGCTGCAGTTCATCCGAGGCCCTGCGCATCGTCTCGCAGCGCGCCGTGCAGCTCTGCAGGATACTCAGATCAACGACGCACCGCTACTTCCTCTGGGCCGACGATGGTCAGCCATGGTGTCAGTGCCCGCAATGTCGCGGGCTCAGTGCATCGGATCAGAACCTCGTCATAGCCAACGCCATCGCCGGAGCCCTTCGGGAGTGGGACCCGCGCGCGAGGCTCGCCGCCCTGACGTATCTGCAGACCCTCGACCCGCCGCGAGAGGTGAAGCCGGCGTCCAATGTGTTCCTCGAGTTCGCCCCCATCCGCCGGGACTCATCACGGGCGCTGACGGACCCGACCAGCGAGGCCAATGCACAAATGGTGGCCGCATGCGAGGCGGCAATCGAGTTCTTCGGCGCGCCGGGTGCCCACGTGCTCGAGTACTGGATTGATGCATCTCGCGCCTCGGGCTGGAAGCGCCCTGCGGCGAAGCTGCCCTACGACGGCTCCGTACTGCGCAAAGACCTGCGCTTCTACGAGACGCTCGGGTTTGAGAGCGTTACGAGCTTCTCATGCTGGATCGACGCCGACTACGTTGATCGATGGGGCGATCCGCCGCTGAATGACTATGCTGCCGCTCTGCGCGGGGAGTGAGCCCGAGCCCGGCGCGGGATGCGAGTGATGACGCGCCGCTTCACTCGATGATGCGGAGGTCGATCACGCGGGGCTCCGGTGGCTTCGGCTTCCGCCCCCCGCCAAACCGTCTGGCCAGGTAGTAGCCTGCGACGGCGCCGCCGATATGCGCCCAGAAGGCAATCCCGGCGCCCAGCCCGAGCATGCCGAGGCCGTAGAGCAGCTGCAGCACGAACCACATCCCGATGAACAGGATGGCCGGCACCTCGACGATGACGGGGATGATCATGATCGTCGGCACCAGGGTGCGGATCGACGACTGCTTGCAGAGGACGAAGTACGCGCCCATCACCCCCGCTATCGCGCCGCTGGCCCCGACCATGGGAATGTTGCTGAAGAGCGTGACCACGCTGTGGGCCAGGGTGGCCGCCACACCGCACAAGAGGTAGAACAACAGGTACTTGATGTGCCCCATACGGTCCTCGATGTTATCGCCGAACACCCACAGAAAGAGCATGTTCGAGCCCAGATGCAGGAAGTCTCCGTGCATGAACATGGCGCTGACGGCCGTGAAGGCTATGTGTCCGAAGCCGTAGTCGGCCCATGCGGACGGGCTGATGAGCGCCTGCGGGACGAACGCCCACGGCATGAGCATGTCCTCGCCGCGGGAGGTCAACTGCAGTATGAAGACGAACACGCAGCTGACGATGATGCCGATATTGACGTATGGTGTCGACTGGGACCGGATGTTGTCGCGCAGTGGTATCATCAATGGCTCCACGATTGCAGCGGGCGTTAAGGCATCTGCAGGTATCAACGACTCGACGACGCGGCCGTTGTTCCCCTCAACCGCCTCCGAATGCAGCGCGGAAGCGGCCGCCGGGTCTGCGTTGACTCGCGCAGAATCGTTATGCTACAATGCCTTCGCTGCCCTTGTAGCCCCAGAGCCGGTCCAGCGTGCGGAAAGAGGTGCCTGATTCTATGCCGAGACTGGTCTTCTGCGCAACCACTATCGCACTTGTCTGCCTGTCGGCCGCGGCATTCGCCCACACGGTCACAGTGAGTGCCGGCAGCCAACTCGGAGTGACGATCAACTCCGTCGACCCTGTCGTTGTACTCGGTGACTCCGCCGCCGTCCGCGGAAAAGTCATGCTCACCGCTTCGGCTCCGATGCCCGACGGCGTCAAGGCCGTCGTCCTCGACGGCGTCGTCAAGCTCATGACCGACGCCGCTCTGCCCGAGTACACGCTCGATACGAGCACACTCTCAGACGGTATGCATGAGGTGCGCATCGACGCGGCTGACGGAGGACTCCTGCTCGCCTCGACGGGCGCGGTGGCCCTGCATGTCTATAACGCTTCACACGATGCGTTGTTCAGGCAGGCGCCGACCGTCACGCCCAGCTTCTTCAAGCTGCAGCGCAAGGTCGTCCTGCGTGAGATCGCCTGGTTCAACAACCGCGAGGGCGACCTCGAGAAGCATGGCTTCATCCGCAACGGGCGCGTCTACATCACACTGACCGACCTCATGCGCCACATCGGCGGCGGCATCATCTGGGGCCCGAAGTCCAACTACATCGAGGTCCACCGCAATAACATGGTCGTCCGCGTCATCCCCGGCAGCTCGCGCATCTACGTTGACGGCAACGCGCGCAGCCTCGGGCACAGCGCAATACGGATGGAGAACCGCACCTACGTTCCACTTCGCCCGATGTGCGAGTTGTTCGGCATCGGAGTGGATTGGAACCACATCAACAACCGGGCATTCGTGAGCTTCGCGGGCTGAGCGCCCCCGCGCGGCGCACATCACCAACAGCCGAACCACCCCCGGCCCGGAAGCGTCAGCATAGTCCGAGGCCGGGGGTTTTTCGTTCACCGCCATCGTCTCAGCACGTGTCAATCACACTCACAGCCGGCGGACCAGGCATGACAACAGACACCCATCGCACTACAGCCCACACATCCCGTGTCAGAGACGGCGTCGCGGGCCGTCCGTGTCGGCCGCGCGCGGCGGTATCATGGATGCTGCCGGCGGTCTGCGCGCTCGTAGCAATCTTCGCCGTGTTCGCCCTCGCGCACCCCGCGACAGTGAATGGTCGGCGAGTCCCCCTCTGGAGCGCCACCACCGCAGGCGACTGCGCCCGCAGAATCGGCATAGACACCATCCCCGGAGACCTGCTCGACGTGCGTGGCACTGTGATCGCCGCGGGTGCGGGTGCCGCGCCACACTACGTGCTCAACGGCGTGCCTGTTGGCGAGGACCACCGAGTCGCCCGTGGCGACAGGCTCACGATCCGACCCGCCGGTGACATGACCGAGCCCACCGTGCTGAAGGCCGGGTTCATCACCCCTGAACTCGGACCCGGGGCCCTTGGGCACACATCCGGACTGACTGAGACGGGCATCGGCGGCATACGCTACGCGCAGTACGGCGCCGTCAGCGGACAGCTCGCCGGCATCTGCATGGCAGCGGTGGTACCCACGGCCGAGAAGCCGCCCTCAGTGGCGCTCACCTTCGATGACGGGCCGAGCCCCACCTACACCCCGCAGATACTCAGCATCCTGCAGCAGCATGAGGCGCGCGCGACCTTCTTCATGCTGGGCTGTTGGGCCGTCAAGCACAAAGACCTCGTCTCGCGCGTGGTCGCGGCCGGGCATGAGATCGGCAACCACACCTGGTCGCACCCCGACTGCACAAAGCTGTCATCATCCGCGCTCGCGAGCCAACTCCATCGGTGGGAGGACACTATCGAGCCCCTGACGGGCAAGCATGCCCGCTACTTCCGCCCGCCCTACGGCGCCTCCAACGGTGCGGTGCGGGCGACGGCGGGGAACCTCGGCTACAAGATTGCGATGTGGACCGCGGATACCAACGACTGGCGGCGACCCGGCGCCGACGCGATCTACAACCGCGCCTGCAACGGCGCCCGCGACGGCGCAATCATCCTCATGCACGACGGCGGCGGGTCGCGTGAGCAGACCGTCGCCGCCGTCAAGCGTCTTGTCCCTGCGCTTCAGAAGAAGGGCTATCGACTGGTGACGCTCTCCCAGCTTCAGGGCTATGACCCCTGGGACGGCGAGTTCGTGATCAATACCGATGCCGGCCAGGTGAAGATGAAGCCCACAACCGGGCTCCATGTCGTCATCAACGGCCGCCCCGTCGACATGCCCGTCGAGCCCGTCAAGATAGATGGGCAGCTGCTGCTCCCGGCCAAACCGACGCTTCCCCTGCTCGGATGCACCGTCGCCTACGAGAAGCAGGACCAGAGCCTCCGCATCGGCACCCCGCTGCACACCCTGCAGATGAACCTGAACCTGCGGACACTGCAGGTTGGCTCCGAGAAGGTCTTCATGAGCGTGCCCGCGATCCTCTACAAGGGCACGAGCATGGTGCCGCTGTGGGTGCTGGTCGACTACTGCGGGGCCTCGGCGAATCTCGATGAGAAAACCAGGACGCTCTACATCACCGGCACATTCGGCCCGGCGCCATCGCTGGCCGACAGCGGTGGTCTGTGGAGAGCCGTCCCCGACATCCCCGCTCCACGCCTGCCGTCACCCTCAGAGCCGTCTGTGCAGATCGCGCTGAGGCCGTAGCGAAGCCGTCTGGGGTTCGTCGTCGGGTGCTTCGCCCTCAGCCGACCGGCGCCAACCTCAGGATTCCTACCCCCACGCCCTGCGCACGCGCCGCAGACGCGCGAACTCCGGCAGCCGCAGAACCGTCTCCACGGCCTGTGCCAGGCTCGGCACGATGTACTGCGGGGGCAGCAGGCACCGATCCAGATGATCCAGCACTGAGGCGTGGTTGAGTTCGCGGATATCGCGATCCCGCGCATCCTCACCGGCAGCCGCTCTCGCAAGCGGCAGGACCCCCGCCACGGCATCGTCGATTTGGTCGAGGACCTCCTCGACACCGTCGAGTACCTCCCGCGCGGTGAACCGGAGTACCTTCAGCCCCAGCGTTCTGAGATACTCATGCCGCGTGCGTGCGCGGTCATCCAGACCCGCCGAGCGCGTGGCGTCAAGCAGGATGGCCACCGCCTCGTCGTGGCAGTAGAAGTCCACAGTGAGACTGCCAAAGGCCTGCCGCGGCGTGAACTCGCATGCGCCGGGTCGTCGATGGCTGAGCGCGTCCGCGAGCTTCTGCCGGGCGTAGACGAGGTCGCGCTGCGCGGGATCGAGCAGGGTCGGCCCCTCGTCGTCGGCGTCGGCAGGCGACGAAGCAGGCCCCGGCGGCATCTCCGCGCGGGTGGTCAGGAAGATGCTCGTACAGCCGGCCGCGTGGGCGGCGTTGATGTCACCGCAACTATCGCCCACGAAGACAGACCGCTGCAACTGAAGGCCGTACTTGGTCGCGGCCTTCAGCAGGTTGCCGATCCCCGGCTTGCGGCACCGGCAGCCCGCATCCGGTGAGTGCGGGCAGTACTCGATCCCGTGAATGAGCCCCCCCGCCCTGCGCACCGCGAGCCGCAGCCGCATCAGGATGTCGCGCAGGGCCGCCTCGGTGAACAGCCCGCGGCCNNTTGCCCGCCTGGTTCGTGATGATGTAGACCTCCACGTTCGCCTCATGCAGCCGCCTGAGGGCCTCCAACGCATCCGGCCGGAAGCTGAACTCATCCCAGCTCTTCACGTACGCGTCGCTGTCGACATTGATGACGCCGTCTCTATCCAGAAACACCGCGGGTACGGGGCGCACGGGGGCATCTCCCCAATCGATCGGGTATCAGGCGAGTCGGCCTCTATGGTAGCCTGCCAACGGCGTCTTGGCAAACCTGGGGTCGCTTGCTCTATACTGGCCGTATGCAGGCGCCGCAGGTCCGAGGCGCCCATACCGCAATCGGGGCATCACCAACCATGACCATCGCCCAGTTTCAGAAGCTCATCGAGGACATCTACTTTGAGAAGGACAACTCCCGCGGCATGGAGCGCACCTTCATGTGGTTTGTCGAGGAGGTCGGGGAGCTGTCGGAGGCGCTGCGCTCCGGCACACCCGAGCAGCTCCGCGGGGAGTTCGCCGATGTCGCCGCATGGCTCTCGACACTCGCCTCGATCGCCGGAGTCGACCTCGAGCAGGCCGTAGCGGACAAGTACTCGCGCGGCTGCCCCAAGTGCGGCGGCACGCCGTGTCGGTGTGGTGGCGACTGACCTGTGGCACGCGTGACCGTCTGTATCAGCGGCGGCGTCGACTCGGCTGTCGCCGCGCTGCTGCTCAAGCGCGCCGGCCACGAGGTGGCGGGGCTGCTGCTGCGCGTGCTGCCCGAGGCGGCCTGTGAGGACCGCTGGGAGGCCACGCTCGAAGCAGCGCGCGCGGTCTGTGACGCCCTGGGCATTCCGCTCGAGGTCCTCGATGTGTCGGGCGAGTTCGAGCGGGAGGTGATTGATGTCTTCGCCCGCGGATATGCCGAGGGGCTCACTCCCAACCCCTGCGTAATCTGCAATCCAGCCATCAAATGGGGCCTCGCGCTCGAGCATGCGATCGCGGGCGGGGCCGAATGGCTCGCCACCGGTCACTACGCGCGCATTGAGCGCGGAGTCGGTGAGGGCAGGGAGCCCGGCCCATGCCTGCTGCGAGGTGTCGATGCCACCAAGGACCAGTCTTACATGCTCTGTCGGCTCACCCGCGGGCAGCTTGCGCGGACTATCCTCCCGCTGGGAGGCTACACCAAGGAGCAGGTGCGCCGGATCGCCCGCGAGGCCGGCCTTCCCGTCGCCGAGCGCGATGAGAGCCAGGATATCTGCTTCATCCCCGATGGCGACCACGGCGCGCTCCTTCAGTCGCGTGTGGTCTCAGCGCCGGGGCCGATTGTTGACCTTGCCGGCAATGTGCTCGCCGAGCACCGGGGCCTCATCTACTACACCGTCGGACAGCGCAGGGGCCTCGGCATCGGCGCGGAGCAGCGCCTGTTCGTCATCCGCAAGGACCTCGAGCACAACGCGCTGATCGTCGGCCCGCGCCAGAACGCGCTCACCGACGAGTGCCTGCTCGGCGAAGTCAACTGGGTGTCGGTACCCGCCCCGCCGGAGGGCGAGACCATCCCCGGCCAGGTCGAAGTCCGCTACCGGACGACGCCCATCGATGCCGAGCTGACTGTGCTCCCGGAGGGCGCCGGCGTGTGCCTGCGGGAGCCCGCCGTCTGCGCTCCGGGCCAGGCCGCCGTGATGTATGACAATGACACGCTGCTGTGCGGTGGCACTATCCGGCAACGGTAGCCAATCATACCCAGCGCGGCTTGCGCAGGCAGCCAGCGTTGCACTGGGCTGTCCGTTGGGAGTGACGAACACAGGCGCAGCGAGGTGCTCTGGATGCCGAAAGCAGTCTGGAAGACGTTCGAGGAAGCGGTTGGAGCGATCCAACAACAACTTGACCCCACCGCTCGAGTTGAGTTGGACAAACGGCTCGAGGGTCTGGCTGGCAACCAGAGACAATTCGACGTAGTATTCAGGCCACGGGCTGCAGGCCATTTGGTTCTCGGTATCATTGAGTGCAAGGACCAGAAGCGCCGGGTGGGCACGCCCCAAGTCGAGGGATTCTGTAAGAAGGCCGAGGCTGTCGGAGCAAGTGTGAGAATCATCGCGTCGACCAGCGGCTTCTCCAAGACAGCGATTGCCACCGCTCAGAAATACGGGATTGGGCTGGTTTCGTTGCTGGATGAAGATGCAAACGGACCTGACTTGGAGATACGAGTCCAATGGTACGCGCGTGTTCGCAGATGGACTAGGTCCGTGATGAAAGTGCACTTCGCCGACCGCTGTGGCGGGACAGGGAATAGCGATGCATTCGCGTTCCGGCACCAGGATAAGCCAGTGTTTGGGTGGTTCCAGAGGGAGCTGGTTACCACGCACTCAAGTGTCCGAGAGCCTGGCTGGCATGTCGTGGGCATCTCATTCTACGAGCCCCTGCCTGTCACGGTCGGGACGGGAGAGCGGCTGGTTCAAGGCATCGTTTTTGCGTCTCTGCTTGAGGTGGAACACAGGACTCGGCAGGTCCTGCTATCTGGAGAAGGGTTCTACGACTGGCATACACGTGAAGTCATCATGCCCGTTGGAGCCTCTGTCGTCACTGAAGCGCTCGAGCGCGATCTCAGGGACTGGGAGGTCTACACTGGGGACATACCTCCTCCGAGTCAGGGCCTGGCCAACTGGTGCATGGACCTGTTCATTCCACACTTCCCCCCAACAGCAGATGTGGCTGACTTGGCGGCCTACGGGCAGGTCACGCAGATCGTGCGGTGCGAGGATACTGGCGCGACGCAGGCAGGCGCCCACGATCGATGCTCCACTCCCTGAAGGGCGCCGACGGCCACACACGAAGGAAGAGGTGACGACGCTCCATGAAACCAACCTGGGATGTCTGTGCGCTCGGTTGCGTCTGCTGGGACACCGTCGGCACGGTGACTGAATACCCGGGCCCGGATGAGAAGGCGAGCCTGGGCGCGCTGGTCCAGCAGGGCGGCGGCAGAGCCGGAACAGCCGCCGCGGCGGTGGCCGCCCTGGGGGGAAGCGTGCGCATCTTCGGGCGCCTCGGCGATGACGACTTCGGCACGCAGATAGTCGCGGAGTTCGCCCGCCAGAATGTCGATACGGGCGGTCTGGACATCGTCGCGGGCGAGTCATCGCAGTATGCGTTCTGCGTTGCCCATGAGCAGACCGGACAGCGGATGATCTTCTACAAGCATGGCTCCGCGGAGCGCCTGACCGCTGACGACGTCGACCTCGACGCCCTCACCGATTGCCGCTGCCTGCTGGTCGATTCCCATCATCCGGGGGCGGCCATCGCCGCCGCCCAGACCGCGAGAGAGCGTGGCGTCCCGGTCGTCCTCGACGCCGAGCGGCCGCAGGATGAACTCGGTGAACTGCTGGCCTGCATCGACTACATGGTGCTTCCCCGGTCCCTTGTGGAGCAACTCGGCGATGGCGACGAGGCGCGAGGGATCGCCGAGCTGATGGGCCACTCCCCAAAGGCTCTGGTCATCACACGCGGGGCCGCTGGATGTGATGTCCACACGGCGGATGGCCACTTCCACCAGCCCGCCTTCACAGTGCCGAAGGTGATCGACACGACCGGCGCGGGAGATGTCTTCCACGGGGCGTTTGCCTACTTCGTCTCACAGGAGTACTCCCTCGCAGAGACGGTGGCTTTCGCGAGTGCGACCGCGGCCCTGAGCACGACGGCTCTTGGCGGTCGCGGCCATCTGCCATCGCTGTCGGAGGTCAAATCCCTCGTCTACGGCCTCGGCAGCACCTGCAGCAACTGAAAGTCGGGGACTGGCACCCATTGCGCCCACTGTCTCAGACAGAACCCAGCCACGCTGCAACGCAATGGGTCCCTGTCCCCGAGTCCGTATTCCCGCACCTACTTCGCGTCGGTGTCAACACCACCCACAATCTCCAGCGGCACACGGATAGCGGGCTGTTCGGGGTCATTGGTGCTGAGCGTGATCTCCCCTGTCGTCGCCGTAGCTTCCATCTCTGCATCCAGTGTGACTTGCACTGTCCAGAAGTTGCCGAGATGGTCGTTGCCGCCACGTTGGGTATAGGCTGCGCCGGAAGGCTTCGACAACTTGACAAACGGCACGTCGCACGCGGCACTCTCGACGACAAAGGAGTAACTGCCGCGCACCGTGATCCCCGCAGGACCGGCATCCTCATCCCCGAGGGCAATCCGCAACGCCGGCGGCTTAACAGCACGCACCCGGGGAGGCATGATCATGACGTCCTCGACGTCGGGATGCTCCCTGCCCAGCAGCACGAGGTTGAACTGGGCTAGTCCGGACACCATGTGGTCTCCCTCGCGGACCACTCGGCGCAGCATGTCGGCCGCCTCCCGATAGTCATCAGTGTGGCGAAGCTGTCCGGCAAGCTCCAATACACCCTCATCCACATAGTCGAAGGGCAGCCCGCGCTTCTCTGCTTCATCGAGCCAGTATCGCGCCCGTGCGATACCCTTCGCGGCTTCATGGCTCATCACATGCGCCTGCAACAGCCCGGAGATCGCGTGCCCCCACCTGCTCTCCGACCCCGGACGCGCCAACGCCTCCTCCGCCCAGGGGATGATCTCCCTACGGAAGACTTCCTTGTCCCCTGCACGCCACAGCGGATAGCAGCTTCTCGCCGTGTGCCTGCACACGAACGCCTGATCAGCCGGCCCGCGAAGCGTTGCCCCCTTCTTCCAGGCCCAGATTGCGACAAGCTCAGACTCACGCTCGTGGTCCGCAAGCTGATTCGAGACATGGTAGATGTCCGCCCCCAATGCCATGGGGTCGGAGTTCTCAACCGAGTTCACCAGGGCCTTGGTGTCATCAGGGCGCTCAAGGACACCAAGATAGGTCGCCATGTAGATGCGGGTCGCGTACGGCAGCTTCAGGCACGCGTCGAGGTCCTCGTCAAGTGCATCCCACAAGGCCCCGCAGACGGGGAAGTAGAGCGGGTCCATCGGGTGCGCGAGCGGCAGCAGCTCGAGGATTGCCACAAGGGTGTCTGCAGGCACCCGCTCCTCAATGATCCGGGCCAGCAGGGCATCGCGATCAATAGCTCCTGCCTCGAGTTCAGTGCGCCAGGTGAGCAGCCGTTGCTGGGGGGCGGTGTCCACGGTGCTGAGGCGGCTGACCGGGGCCCCGGGGGAGCCCGAAGCACCGGTCTGCGCGAAGACGGGCAGGGCGCAGAGGAGCGTGATAATGGCACAGTAGAGGACGCCGGACCCCTCTGCGGTACGGCGCACCGAGGCTGTCAGGTGCGGGTCAGAAGCCTTCGACGGAGCAGGCACCAGACGCATAAGACCACCCTTTGATAAGCCCCCGGCTCCTGTAATGGCCGCGTCACGGCGTGCCTCAGTTGCAGTTGCCTTCCAGGGAAGCGGTGTCGCTTCCGCCCCAGTTCCCCCAGCCCCGTTGTGCATAGGCATGCCAGACGCGGAACGGTGAAACACGGGCCGGCAAGGATCAGGAATGCACTATCACGCCGATTATAGCATACGGTGGGGCGTCAACTACTTTTCTACGGAAATGCGCCAGTGCCCTCCGCGGCGGGCGAAGGGGCAGGCGGCGAGTGACGACGTCAGTACAACAGGCGCCCTCGC
>DPJP01000032.1 GCA_003542955.1 Armatimonadota bacterium | reverse complement strand
GCGCCGCGGCCGCCCGCCCAGCCCCCGGCCGAGCCGGAGCCTCCCGCGCCGCGGCCCCAGCCGGTTCCCCTGCCTGAGGGTGGGCTGGACCTGGTGACCGTATGCGGCAACTGGGAGCGGGTCCATGAGGAACTCAGGCGCGTAGATCACATGCCCGTAAGCGGAATACTCAGGGGAGCCCAGATCGTGGACTTCAGCGACGGAACGCTGGTGTTGGGCTTCTGCGCTGAATTCCACCACGGGCGGATTGAGAACAGCTACAAGGAGCTGGTGGAGGACGCGCTGGGGTGCACTTTCGGTACCCCGGTGCATGTGGAGTGCAGGCTGTTTGGGAGCCAGCAGGAGCTTGACGCCGCCTGCCACGTGCCTGAGGTGATGGTGGAGGCGCCGGCTGAGCCGCCTTCCGCGGGTCCGCCTGAGACTGCGGAGCCCGGCTTGCCTGCCGAGCCCGATACCGCCGCCCCACCCCAGCCTGCGCCCCCCGATGCCGCCCCGGCAGACGAAACGCCGCCTGAGGCTGTCGCCCCCACCGTGGCGGCGGAGCCCGAACAAGCTCCGGCTCCGGTGCAGCCACCCGGTACGGCCCCCGTCGCGGAGCCCGAGCCCGAACAGCCGCTTTCGCAGGAGCAGGCCGTCGCCCAGACGCTACGCCTCTTCGAGGGAAGCACTGAGATAGCCGACGATGATGAGAACGACGATGGTGATGACGCAGAAGAGACCTGATAGAGGGCTGGTGCGAGAGTGAACCCCTTCCAGAAGCTGATTGAGAGCCAACTGGGCGGCATGCAGGAGAAACTCCAACTCGCCATGGAGGAACTGGCCAACACGACTGTGGAGGCCTCCGCGGGTGGCGGCGTCGTCACAGCCAGGGCCAACGGCAACGGCGAGTTGGTCGAGATCATCATCGATCCGTCGGTGGTCGATGCGGAGGATGTCGAGTTGCTCCAGGACCTCGTGACTGCGGCGGTGCGGGAGGTCATGGCGAAGGCGATGGTCCTCAAGCGCGAGAAGATCATGGGGGCCACGCCGCTCGCCCAACTGGGCATCGAGATGCCCGACGTCTTCTGACACCGTCCCGGAGCTTCTCCCGAAAGACAGACACCATGCTGCAGTATGCACGTCCACTCCAGAGAGTCATCGAGCAGCTCCAGCGGTTGCCGGGCATCGGCCCGAAGAGCGCCCAGAGACTGGCCTTCCACATCCTGCGCTGTGGCCCGCAATCGGCGCGGGAGCTGGGGGAGGCCATCAGCGCGCTGCCGGATGCCATCGGCCGCTGCTCGATCTGCCACAACTACACGGAGAAGGGCATCTGCGAGGTGTGCTCGGACCCGCGCCGGGAGCAGTCGATGCTCTGCGTTGTGGGTGAGGTATCGGACCTGATGGCGCTCGAGCGCTCGGGCGAATACCGCGGGCTCTACCATGTGCTCGGGGGGCTGCTCTCGCCGCTGGAGGGGGTCGGCCCCGGCGATTTGACGACGGCAGGTCTGCTGCAGCGGCTCGAGGAGGGCGGGGTGACGGAGGTCATCCTGGCGACAAGCCCCTCCGTGGAGGGCGATGCGACTGCCGAACACCTGCGGCAGTTGCTGTCGCGCTATGAGGGGCTGAGTGTGAGCCGGATCGCCCTCGGGCTGCCGGTGGGAGCCGACCTGGACTACCAGGACCAGGTGACGGTTGCCCGCGCCCTGAGCGGCCGGCGACTGATGGACTAACGGCTTCGGGCTGCGGTTGCAGGCGCTGTCGGATGGTGCTACAATGCAGCCGTACCCACTGCGGCACGCGCACGACAACGCCCCCTGCCGGCGGCTCCCGTGGCCGGTGATAGGGGGATACTCGTGTCTACACAGCCGTCTTTGGATGTTTCCTCAGGCTCCCCTGAAGATGCTTTCGCATGTTCAGAGAGCCTTTGCGATGTCTCTGGTAACAGGTGTACCAGCACCGAATCCCGTAGGAGGATCACCATGGCGAAGTTGACAGAGGTCCGCTGGCACGGCCGTGGCGGACAGGGTGCCAAGACGGCCGGCTACGTGCTGGCGGTGGCGGCNNGCAGCCGAAATGGGCTGGCAGGTGCAGGCCTTCCCCGAGTACGGGGCCGAGCGGCGGGGCGCGCCGATGCGTTCGTATGTGCGCATCTCGGACGGCCCGATCCGTCTCCGCTCGGCCATCGAGCACCCCGACGTCGTGATCGTGCTCGACCCCAGTCTCATCGAGACGGAGAACGTGCTTGCAGGGCTGCCGGAGGGCGGAGTTGTCATCGTGAACAGCCCGAAGAACCCGCAGGAGGTCTCCGACATCATCGGCGGAGCGAACTACAAGGTCTGCACGGTGGACGCGAGCGCAATCTCGGTCGACACCATCGGCCGTGAGATGCCCAACACGCCGATGCTGGGGGCGCTGGCGAAGGTCCACGAGTTGCTCGACCTTGATACCACGCTCCACGCCGTTGAGAAGCAACTCTCCGAGAAGCTCCCGCCTGCGGTCGTCGAGGGCAACAAGCAGGCGATCCAGCGCGCATACGAGGAGGTCCAGGTAGCATGAAAGTCTATCCACCTGACGCCAAGTGGCGAGACATGGCCCCCGGCGGCATCATTCCGCAAGCCGGGAATGCCGAGGAGTACGATGTCAGCGGTTGGCGCAGCAGCCACCCCGAGCATGACTCCGAGTGCTGCATCCACTGCCTGTTCTGCTGGATCTACTGCCCGGACAACGCCATCGTCGTGAATGAGGAGAAGAAGGTCGTCGGCTTCGATGCCCAGCACTGCAAGGCGTGCGGCATCTGCGCCCAGGTCTGCCCCAAGAGCTGCATCAGCATGAAGCCGGGCGGCGAAATGGCAGACGCCCGCCAGAAATGAACCAACCCGCGGTGGGCACGCTCCCGCCGCATCAATAAGGAGGTTTCACCCGTGGGTAAGCTACAGCCTCTGGAGGGCAACCTGGCAGTCGCGGAGGCGATGCGTCAGATCAACCCGGACGTCGTTGCCGCATATCCCATCACCCCCTCCACAGAGATCGTACAGACTTTCGCGACCTTCGTCTCCGACGGCAAGGTCGACACCAACTACGTCGCCGTCGAGTCGGAGCACTCGGCAATGAGCGCGTGCACTGCCGC
The DNA here is from genome assembly GCA_003542955.1 of Armatimonadota bacterium. Lineage (GTDB taxonomy): Bacteria > Armatimonadota > Zipacnadia > Zipacnadales > UBA11051 > UBA11051. The sequence continues at coordinate 7,341 of DPJP01000032.1, read as the reverse complement.
CGCCGCCGCGGGCGGCCGGGTCATGAACGCCACCTCGGCCAACGGCCTGGCGCTGATGTGGGAGATACTCTACATCACCGCCTCGTTGCGCCTGCCCGTGATCCTGACCGTCGTCAACCGCGCGCTGTCGGGCAATATCAACATCCACTGCGACCATTCCGACACTATGGGCGCGCGCGACGCCGGCTGGCTTCAGCTCTATGGCGAGAACGTTCAGGAGTCCTATGACAACCTCATCCAGGCGGTGGCCATCGGCGAGCGGATGGATGTGCGCCTGCCCGTGATGAACTGCCTGGACGGTTTCCTGGTCAGCCACTCCTACGAACTGCTCGAGGTCGAGGAGGAGNNCGCCGCAGTCCGCGAGTGGATCGGCCCCTACAAGCCCGACAAGCCGCTGCTGGACATCGAGAACCCTTACACGATGGGTCCGCTCGACCTGTATGACTTCTACATCGAGCACAAGCGCAGCCAGTGGGACGCCTACCCCGGCGCCAAGCAGGCCGTCATCGAGGAGGGCAAGCGCTTCGGCGAGGCTTTCGGGCGCACCTACGGCCTGATGGACAATGTCGACACCGATGATGCCGATATCATCGTGTGCGCGATGGGCTCCGCCGCCGGCACGGCCAAGGACGTTGTCGCGAAGCTGCGCGATGAGGGTATCAAGGCCGGATTGCTCAAGCTCCGCTGCTTCCGCCCGTTCCCCGAGCCCGAGATCGTTGCCACGCTCAAGGGCGCCAAGGCCATCTGCGTGATGGACCGCTGCGCGTCGTTCGGCGCCTTCTCCGGCCCGCTCTACCACGAGATCGCCGCCGCGATGTACCAGGCGGGCGAACTCATCCCGATGAAGAACATCATCTACGGTCTGGGCGGACGCATGATCGCACCCGACGAGATCGAGTCCGTGTATCGCGAACTCGTCGGCATCGCTGAGACGGGCAAGGTCGCAGAGGCCTGCTCCTGGCTGGGCGTGCGCGAGTAGCCACAGCCGGCCGACTCTGACAGGAGGATAGAAATGGCAAAGAATCTGAAGCAACTCGTCGAGAGCCCAGTCCGGCTGACCGGTGGCCACCGTCTCTGCCCCGGTTGCGGCGAACCGATTGCGGCCAGACAGATACTGGCGGCGAGCGACAAGCCCGTCGTCGTCGCCAACGCGACAGGGTGTTTTGAGGTCTCCACGACCATCTTCCCGTATACAGCGTGGAATGTCCCCTGGCTGCACGTGGCATTCGAGAACGCAGCAGCCGTCGCAGGTGGCATGGAGGCCATGTACCAGTCGCTCAAGAAGCAGGGCAAGCTCCCCGCGGATGCCGACTACAACTTCGTGGCCTTCGCCGGTGACGGCGGAACGTATGACATCGGCTTCCAGGCGCTCTCCGGCGCCGCCGAGCGCGGACATGACTTCCTCTATGTCTGCCTCAACAACGAGGCCTACATGAACACCGGCGTGCAGCGGTCATCGGCCAGCCCGATGGGCGCCAACACGACCACCAGCCCGGCGGGCCGCGCCATTCCCGGCAAGACCACCCACACCAAGGACCTGACCGCCTGCATGGCCGCTCACGACATACCGTACGTGGCGCAGACCATTCCCGGCAACTGGCGCGACATCACCAAGAAGGCCGAGCGCGCCTTCGAGGTCGACGGCCCGGCATTCATCAACGTGCTCACGCCCTGCCCGCTGGGTTGGCGCTGTGAGCCCGCCGAGACCGTCTCGATATCCGTGCTGGCCGCCGACACGTGCCTGTGGCCGCTCTACGAAGTCGACCACGGTGAGTGGAAGCTCACCTACAAGCCCAAAGAGAAGAAGCCTGTTGATGAGTACCTGAGCAAGCAGGGGCGCTTCCGCCACCTCTTCAAGGGCGACGAGGGCGAGCAGATCCGCAAGGGGATCCAGGAGTGGGTCGACCACAAATGGGAGCAGTTGCTTAAGCGCTGCGGCGAGGAGTAAGCTCCCCGCCCCACCCGAAGCACACCCAGGGCCCGGCCGAAATGGTCGGGCCCTCTTGTTGTGATAGGGGTCAGGGGCCGCGCCTCGGCGGCGTGCTTCGCAGTGGGGTCAGCGGCGAGGGAGCGGCTGATGGCGGGCGGGAGAGCGCTGCGCGCGGGGAGGATACTGCCCTCCACCCCGCGAATAGCGCGCCTGCGCCGGGCGCGGCCGCCCGCGATCCGCGGCAAGTCCGGCGAGATATGTACTTCAGCCTGCGCGGGAAGACAGAGGCGCGGGAGGGACGGTATCATGAGCAGCGCGCTGGTGACGGGCATTTCCCTGGTGTTGCTTGCGCTCGGGTACTACTTCTACGGGCGCTTCGTCGAGCGGCGCATTGTCGAGCCGGATGAGGACGCGGAGGTCCCGGCGTTCGCGCTTCGCGATGGTGTGGACTATGAGCCGGGCCGCCCGCTGATGCTGTTCGGCCACCACTTCACCAACATTGCCGGCGCCGGCCCCATCGTGGGCCCGGTCATCGCCGTGGTCTACTACGGCTGGGCGGCCACGCTGGGCTGGATCGTCCTGGGCACGATCTTTGTGGGCGGCATCCACGATTACCTGTCGCTGATGGTCTCCGCCCGCAATGAGGGCAAGAGCATCTCCGACATCGCCGGGCGGCTCGTAGGCCGCAAGGCCGCCCTGGTGATGGCGCTGTTTCTGTGGCTGGCCCTGATTCTGATCATCGCCATGTTCGCCATCCTCGCCGCCAACACGTTGATCAGCGCACCGGCAGTGGTGATCCCCAACGCGGGGCTGCTGATAGCGGCGATGATCATCGGGCTGGCCATCTACAGGTACAGGCAGCCGCTGTGGATTGTCACGATCCTGGGCACGGTTCTCCTGGGTCTGCTCGTCTGGCTCGGCGATGTCTACCCCATCGAGTTGCCCGCTTCCTGGGGTGAGCCGTTTGTCGTCTGGTTCGTGGTGCTGATGCTCTACTGCCTGCTGGTCTCCGTACTGCCCATCTGGTTCATGGAGCAGCCCCGCGACTACCTGAGTGCACTGCTGATGGTGTTTGGCATCCTGTTGGGCTTCGTGGCGATCTTCGCGGCGAACGCGCCGATGCAGGCGCCTGTGCACGTGAGCGCCTTCCCCGCGCAGGGCCCGATCTGGCCGATGCTGTTCATCATCGTGGCCTGTGGTGCCGTCTCCGGCTTTCATGCGCTGGTGGGCGGGGGCACGACGGTCAAGCAACTGCCCAATGAGAGGGACGGGCTGGCAATCAGCTATGGCAGCATGGTGTTGGAGGCGGCGCAAGCGGTGTCGGTACTCGCGATTGTGGCCGCCGGGCTCTACTGGGCGGGCAGCCACATCGCGCCCGACGGCAAGACCCTGCTGGTGCACGAGCTGATGGAGAGCAAGCAGGGCGGTGGCCCGGCGGTGACCTTCATCCGCGGTTTCGCCAATCTCACCAGCGCCGGCCTGCCCTTCATCTCCTTCCAGATGGCGATGCTCATCGGTGCACTGGTGCTCAATGCCACGCTGGTAGACACACTCGATACCTGCACGCGCCTGGGGCGCTTCGTGCTCGCCGAGGCCCTCGGTGAACGAGTGGCGCCGCTGAGGAACCGTTGGCTGGCTGCCATCATCACGCTGATCCCGGCGGCCTACCTGGGCCTCTCCGGGATGGGCGAGTTCCTGTGGCCGGTGTTCGGCGCTGCCAACCAGCTTATCGCCGCCCTGGCGTTCCTGGTCATCGCCATCTACCTGATCGGCATCGGGAAGCCGAGCATCTACGTCATCGTGCCGGGAATCTTCGTGCTCCTCACGACGATCGCCGCCCTGTGCTACCAGGGCTACACGCTCCTGACTGCGCCGGAGCCCAACCACGTGCTGGCGGGGATCTGCATAGTGCTGATTGCGTTGGCAATCTACGTATCGACGGAGGCCGTACCGAGGCTGCGACAGGTCGTTGTTGCCGCGCACCCCGATGAGTCGACGGTGAGTGAGTAGGCGGGCCGACCCGTAGAATTGCGGGGAGACGTGCATACAGGTCCCCGCCGGCGGGTAGAATAAGAGTGGTCTGAAGGAGTCCGTGGGCCTGCAAGCGAAGACCAGTGCGACATCGGGTGGAGATGCCATGGATGCAGAGATGACTGCCCATGATGGTCCACGGCACTCAAGACGGCGCGCAGGACTGCCGTAGATACCAATAGCGGAGACTTCCGGTGCCGTTCGGCAGTCAAAGCACATGAGAGGAGACGGTGCAACCGCTCTCGCAAGGCCGCAACGGTGCGGCTGTCGGGGGGCGAAGAGCCGCGTTGGAAGCGGCCGCAGGCAGAGACGGACCGAGTTGCGAGCGATTCCGCTGGTCGACCCGGACAGGCACTGCAGCCAACGATCGCACGAGGGAACACCGCTCATGATGACGCGCAGGATGAAGACGAGGTTGCGCAGGCGGAAGGCCTGGCCGGGCGGGTATCGCCTCCTGGTCGCTCTCTGTTGCCTCTGCGCGATTGCGCTACTCCCCTGCCACCGTCCGGCCGATGAGGCGGGCCTCTCCCGCGTTGGGGCAAACTGGCAGGCCGTGCAGGATCAGGGCCCGGTCATCTATGGTGACTGGTCGGATGCGGACACCTCGCTTCTCTTCCCTCAGCCATCGCAGGTTCGCCCCGAGCCGGAGGTCTCGCTTCCGCAGGTCATTGTTCCGCCGTTCGGCAATACCACGCCGAACCGCTCTCCGCATGTGACCCGCACGTGGCAGATGATCGGCGGTGTTGGCGTGAACGTCGTCTGGATCGACCCGGAGGCGCCGACGGTCCGGGTGATGGTCGGCTTCGCCCACAATGCGCACCCTCAGCGCGGCTACTTCCCGTTCGAGAGCTTCCAGAGCTTCATGAACCGCTATCAGCCGCGCGCGGCCATCAACGGCACCTACTTCCATCTGAGCAACGGGCAACCGACCGGCACGCTTGTGCGCTTCGACACCTACCTCTACCAGGGACGCTGCGGCACGGCGATATGCTTCGACGAGAAGGGCAAGGTCGGCTTCCGCTTCCCCGATGGCACGGCGCAGGGCTTTGGCGGCATCAAGCACGCTATTTGCACGGGGCCAACGCTGGTCAAGGATGCTGCGCTCTACCTGCATGCGCGGGAGGAAGGTTTCACCGACCCCGCGGTGCTCGGGAAGGCCCGGCGCAGCGCGATCGGGCAGACGTGCTCTGACAAGCTCATCTTCGTGACCGTGAATACCCCGATCACACTGAACAAGCTGGCGAACATCATGCTCAAGCTCGGCAGCCGCCATGCCGCGAATCTCGACGGCGGCTCGTCCTCCGCGCTCTACTCGAATGGGCTCTACGTGACAGAGCCCTCCCGCCGACTCAGCCACGTGATTCTGGTCTACGACTGAACCGTCCGGTCGTTCGTCGTGCCCGGCCCCATTGCCACCCTCCGCGCCCGGTCCGCCTCCCGCAGTCTGCATTCGTTCGGCCAATATCAACGCACCACTTGGAGGTGAGCCCGCGAAGGTGTAGAATACACTGACGTTTGCGGAACGCGATCCATGCGGAAGCGGCATGATCTGGTGTAATGTTCAAGGGAGGCACAGGCACTATGACGGCCTGGAGAGTACTCGTGGCAATCACCGTGATTGCGCTGGTCACAGCGGTGATGGGTGGATGTCTGTTTGGCAAGAAGGCGGATGACGGTGCGGCCGGCGGCGGGGCAGCAGGAACGCCGCCGGGTGCGAGTGAGGGGCTCCCCGGCCCCGGTGGCGATGCCCCCGGGGCACCCGACAGCCCTGAGGCAGGGGCACCCCCGCCCGGCGCTCCCGGCACGCCGGCACCGGAGGCAGGGGCTGAAGCAGCGCCCGCCGGTGGCCCCGGTGCGCCTGGTCCCGGTGCCCCCGGCCCCGGGGGACCAGGCCCTGAAGCAGGCGCCCCCGGCCCGGGAATGGGCCCCGAAGGCGCGCCACCAGGTGCCATGGGCGCACCGGCCCCTTCCAGCGGCTCGGCAGCCAAGGGGCTGCAGCTCAAGCATGCGGGTGACTACGATGCGGCGGCAAATGAGTTCCGCGGCGCCATGGCAGCCAACCCTGATGACGAGAAAGCCATCTGGGGTCTGGCCTGGGTGCTCGCCGAGCAGGGCGAGAGCGATCCGGCCAAGCGCCAGGAGGCCAAGGGGCTGTTCGAGAAGTTCGTGGGGATGTCCGGCGATTCGGCCAAGGTCTCCGAAGCGAAGGCCGCCCTCGGGCGCATCGGGTAGTCANNGCCACGTCAGCCGCGCTGTGGGGGACGCTCCGCCACGCCGCGGCCGCAGAAATGCGAATCGCCCCTGCGAGGCCACCTCGCAGGGGCATTTGCCTCCGTAAGAAGAACAGCCCGGACGGCATCAGCATGCCGACGGTTCGTGGAAAGGGATGATTGACGTGGAGAAGCTCGGAATCGGCATTGTCGGCCTGAAGATGGGGTACGGCCACTTCCAGCAGTGCAAGGACCTGCCGAATGCGAACCTGGTCGGAGTCTGCGACCTCGATGCCGACCTCGTTGCCAGGGTCCAGAGCGACTTCTCGGTGCCGATCGCCAGCACTAACTACGAGGACCTGCTGGCATCTGACGATATCGACATCATGTCGGTGACCACCCCCGACTACCTGCACCTGGAGCAGACAATCCAGGCCTTCGAGGCCGGCAAGCATGTGCTGGTCGAGAAGCCCATGGCGCGCACGGTCGAGGAGTGCGCCGAGATGTGCGAGGCGGCGCGCAAGTATAACAAGAAGCTCATGACCGCGCACGTCTGCCGCTTCTACAGCTTCTTCCAGCAGGCCCACAAGTGGGCCAATGACGGCACGCTGGGCGATGTCTACTTCGTCGAGACCAGCTACATCCACAACTACGAGCAGATCGGCGGCTTCGACGGCTGGCGCTTCGACCCCGAGAAGCGGCATATCCTCGTCGGCGGCGGCTGTCACGCCATCGACCTGATTCGCTGGTTCTGCGGCGATGCGGTCAGCGTCTCGGCGCTGAGCAACCACTTCAACATCCCCCGGCAGCAGGTCGATGACATGTGGATACTCAACATCGAGTTCGCCAATGATGTCATCGGTCGCGTGACGGTGTCATCCGGCTGTCAGCGGCCCTACAACATCGACCTGAAGGTGTGGGGGACGAAGGGAACCGTCGAGGGTGACAACACTGCTCCGAGCGCGAAGATGAGCCTCACCCAGGTGGACCTCCACCGCTGGATGGATGTGCCCAAGGACCGCATGGCGAAGGCACTGGCGGGCGAGATGGCGCATTTCATCGACTGCATCATCAACGACACAACACCGCTCATCGACGGTGTGGACGGCGCGAAGACCGTTGCCACCGCATGGGCGGCGATCGAGTCGGCGGCCAACGGCGGCAAGCCGG
>DPJP01000260.1:9163-9413 GCA_003542955.1 Armatimonadota bacterium | reverse complement strand
TCAAGACCTGACCCCAGCTGTGACTGCATGCCCCGACTCGGAGCTCCACCGCCCGCCATAGACGGCATATGAGCTCCACTCAGACAGGGGCTCATGCCGTCACGCAAGGAGCCTGTCAGGATGCTGAAGGCTGAAGGGCATGCATGCCTAGCGGCGGAGCAAGGTCACTATACAGTCTACTTCTGGCACAGTTGCCCCTATTTCAGGGCACTTCGAAGCCCGCCAAAAACTGGGGTCAGGTCTTGAAAAT
>DPJP01000260.1:0-9084 GCA_003542955.1 Armatimonadota bacterium | reverse complement strand
TGGCGCGATAGGTGGCAGTCCCCGCGCGCCGATTGCCCTGAGGCGGTGCGGCATGGTAGCATCTATGCATGTTCGCGCTGCTTGACTTCGACGATTGATTGAGCTGCCGCCATGCACGAGCTTCCCCTGCTTCAGGATTTCGTTGTCGTGATGGGTGTATCGCTGGTCGCGGTGTACCTGCTGCGGAGCCTGCGTGCGCCGGTGATCGTCGGCTACCTGCTGGCCGGCGTACTCATCGGCCCCGGAGTGCTCGGCCTGGTGCAGGATCGGCACAGCATCGAGACGATGGCGGAGATCGGCGTGATTCTGCTGCTCTTCAGCGTCGGGCTCGAGTTCTCACTCAAGGAGATGGCGCGCTTGCGCGCGCTGGTGTTCGGGGCGGGAGCACTGCAGGTCGGCGGGATGATCCTCGTAGTGACCCTGCTCGAGCGGCAGGCAGGCTTCGGCATCGGGCAGTCGATCTTCTTCGGCTTTCTGATGGCGCTCAGTTCAACCGCGGTGGTCTTCAAACTGCTGCAGGAGCGTGGGGAGAGCCAGACGCCACAGGGCAGGCTGATGGCGGCTCTGCTGATCTTCCAGGATCTCGCCATCGTCCCGCTGATGCTGTTCCTGCCGTTTCTGGAGCCGGGGGCCGACATCTCCTGGACGCAGGCGGCATACAAGCTCGGCAAGTCCGGCCTGGTTATCGCGGCGATCATCGGCCTTGCGTCGCTGGCTATTCCACGCCTGTTCGAGCTGGTGGTGCGCAGTCGCAGTCGCGAGGTCTTCAGCCTCACGGCCATCGTCGTCGCGCTTGGGACGGCATACCTCTCGGGTCGGTTCGGCCTCTCCGTGGCGCTTGGCGCCTTCATCGCGGGCCTGGTGATCTCCGAGTCTGTCTACTCACACCAGATCGTCAGCGAGATCGAGCCCTTGCGAGATGCGTTCTCGAGCCTCTTCTTCGTCTCGGTCGGGATGCTGCTGGACCCGGCGACGTGGCTCGCGGACCCGCTCACCTCCCTCGGCCTGGTTGTCGCGGTCCTGGCAGTCAAGGCGCTGCTCATCGGCGGCATTGCGCAGCTCTTCGGCTACGGTCTGCGTGTGTCGGCAATTGCGGGTCTGGGGCTTGCACAGGTTGGGGAGTTCTCGTTCATCATCGCCGGACAGGGGGCGGGCCTGGGTCTGCTCGATGCCGACACCTATGGCCAGTTCATCTCGATCTCGGTCATCACGATGGCCCTGACGCCGGTGATGATGGCCGTCGGCCCGAGGGTCGGTGAGCGGCTGCAGGCGGTCGCCTGCCTGCGCGCGCTGGATGGCCGTCTGCGCAGTGTCCCGGTGACGGAGGAAGCGAGCGTGCACCTGTCCGATCATGTCATCCTGGTCGGTTACGGAGTGGGCGGCAGGTCGGTGGCCCGCGTGCTCCGGCGGCTCGAGATACCCCACATCATCGTTGAACTCAACCCCGCCACGGTCCGCGAGCTGGTGAACGAACAGCGGTGCGTGCTGTATGGTGATGCTTCGCGCGAGCTGGTGCTGCGTGCGGCCGGGCTCAGTCGCGCCCGCGCGCTGGTCATCGCCATCCCCGATGCGGCCACCGCGCGCAGAATCGTCGCGCACGCGCACATCGCCAGCCCTGAGCTGCACATCATTGTGCGCACTCGACTTGTGAACGAGGTGCGTACGTTGTTCGAGCTTGGCGCGGACGGCGTTGTGCCGGAAGAACTCGAGGCGGCGCTGCGGCTCGTCGGCCTCATCATGCACGCCTACGGCGCGCCTGAGCACGCGATCGAGCGTGAGAAGGACGCAATCCGCGAGGAGCAGTACGAGGTGCTCTGCGATGAAGCGGCCCAGTGCGCGATCCGCCCGACGCTCAAGAGCCTGCTCGCGGCGGTCGACATGGATGAGATTGAACTCCCACCGGGCTCGCCTGCCGCGGGAGAGACGCTCCGCAGCCTGAACCTGCGGCGTGAGACGGGCGCATCAGTCAGCGCAGTGCGTCGCGGGGAGGAGGTATTCGGCAATCCATCGGCCGACTTCGATCTCAAGGTCGGCGACGGGCTCTACCTGTTCGGAAGCTCCGAGCAGCTGGCTGCCGCGCGGCGGATGCTGCTGCCCGAGTTCGCTCATCCCGAGGGCGATGCGTGAGACGCGACCAGCTCCCTGAGCCCGTCGATATCGACCTCGGCCAGGCTGTCGACGACGATGTCTGCCGCCTGCAGCTTCCCCGCATCGACCGAGCTGGTCACCGCCACGCAGAGCATCCCAGCCGCCTTCGCGGCCTCGACACCCGCGGGCGCATCCTCGAAGACCACGCAGCGGGCGGGCTCGATGCCGAGACGCTCGGCGGTGACGAGGTATATCTGGGGGTCCGGCTTCTTGCGGGTCACGTCGTCGCCGGTGATGACGGCATCGAAGCGGCTGCGGTCGAGCCCGGTGCCCTCGATGACGGGGAACTGCTTGTTCTTGTTGCCCGAGGTGGCGATGGCGACCAGGCAGTCGTCGGCCTGGACGGCTGCATCCACCAGCGCGAGCACGCCATCCATGGCCGGTAGCGGCTCGTTCTGAAGCAGGGTGAAGAAGTTCTCCCTGCGGCGCTCGACAGCCGCCTCGGTGTCGATGGTGACGCCGTACTTCTCCGCAACACCCTCGACGTAGCGCTCATCGCCGGTGCCCACGAACTCGCGGAAGTCCTCCGACTGCACCCGTGTCGAGTAGAGTTGCTCGAACATGAGCACACTGGCTCTTGCGTTGAGAGCCTCGGTATCCGCGATCACGCCGTCGACATCGAATATCATCGCCCACTGCATTTCAGGCCTCACCCCGGTCGTGTGGTCTGAGCGTCCACTCCCGCACTCGGTCGCTGTCAGGTGCCTGCCCATTTCGCCGCCGCGAGTGCCGGAGTCCTCCATGCGGGCTCACCACGGTCCGGATGCGGCGCACCGTCTTCCCGCTGATCGGCTCCGGCAGGTGTTCGCGGCCCTACCCTGCGGCGAGAGGTCGGTCGTTCCGCCGCAGGGAACTGTTCTCATCATGGATCACTCGCTGTTTCTCGAGATCACTTCAATCATCGGCATTGCCGCAGTCATCGGCCTGGCAGGCACGCTGCTGCGTCAGCCGCTGGTCGTCTCGTTCATTGCGGTCGGGATTCTCGTCGGTCCGGTTGGCCTCGGGCTGGTGAGCGACTACGAGCAGATTGAGCTGCTGGCCCACATGGGCATAGCGCTGCTGCTGTTTGTCGTGGGGCTGAAGCTCGACCTGCAGATGATCCGCACGATGGGCCCGGTCGCGCTCGCTACAGGGATGGGGCAGGTCATCTTCACATCGGTCTTCGGCTTCCTGATCGCGCGTGCGCTGGGGATGGAGCTTGTCACGTCGGTCTACGTGGCCGTTGCGCTCACCTTCTCGAGCACCATCATCATCGTCAAGCTGCTTTCCGACAAGCGCGAGATCGACGCACTGCACGGCCGCATCGCGATAGGCTTCCTGATCGTGCAGGATATTGTCGTCGTGCTGGCGATGATCGCGCTGTCGGCGCTCGGCGGCGTGGGCGGTGACGATGCGCACCTGCTGGGGCAGTTTGCGGTGCTTGCGGGCAGGGGGCTGTTGTTCCTGGCCGGTGTGGGGCTGATGATGTGGGTGGTCTTCCCCCGCCTGATGCCGTATGTCGCCCGCTCAACCGAGCTTCTGCTGCTCTTCTCCATCGCCTGGGCGATTGCCCTGGCGGCGGTTGCCGATATGCTGGGCTTCAGCAAGGAGGTCGGGGCGTTCCTGGCCGGTATCTGCCTGGCCTCGACGCCCTATCGAGACGGCATCGGTTCACGGATGGTGACCCTGCGCGACTTTCTGCTGCTGTTCTTCTTCATCGACCTCGGCTCCAGGCTGGACCTGACGGTGCTGGGCGCGCAGTTGGGCAACGCCGCCATCTTCTCGGCATTTGTGCTCATCGGCAACCCGCTCATCGTAATGATCATCATGGGCATCATGGGCTATCGCAAGCGGACCGGCTTCCTCGCGGGGCTCACGGTAGCCCAGATCAGCGAGTTCTCGCTCATTCTCGCGGCCCTGGGCATGAGCCTGGGACACATTAACGAGCAGACAATGGGCCTGGTGACGCTGGTCGGGCTGATTACGATCGGCACATCCACGTATATGATCATCTACTCGGGGCCACTGTACGGGCTCCTGGCCCGCTTCCTGAGCATCTTCGAGCGGAGGGTGCCCTATCGCGAAACCGACAGCGGCAGTGTCGACGAGTTGCCGCGTGCCGATGTTGTCCTCTTCGGCCTCGGCAGCTACGGTGGGCCGATCGCGCGGCATCTGCTCGAGCACGGGAAGCGTGTTGTGGGGGTGGACTTCGACCCGGAGACTCTCCGGGCCGCCCGGATAGACGGTCTGGCGACCCTCTACGGCGATGTCGAGGACCCGGAGCTGTTCGACCACCTGCCGCTGGAACGAGCGCGCTGGGTGATGAGCGCTCTACCGGATCTGGACTCGAATCTCGCCCTGCTGAAGACGATGCGGGAGCGGGACTTCGAGGGGCGGGTGGTGCTCAGCGCGCGCACGCGGCAGGACGCCTACATCCTCGAGCAGGCCGGCCCCGACCTGGTGCTGTGCCCATTTGTCGATGCCGCTGAAATGGCCGCCGACTCGCTGACCGAGGCGATGGATGCCTTCACCCGCAAGACGCCCTGGCCGTTCGATGTCCGCGAGGTGCGCCTCCGCCCCGGCTCTGTCTACGTCGGCCAGACGATTGCGCAGATGCCGCTGCGTGCCGAGACTGGCGCCTCGATCATTGCCGTCAGTCGCTCAGGCCGCAGCCACTTCGACCCCGACCCGGAGTTCCACCTGCATGCGGGTGACAGGCTGGTGCTGCTCGGTGAGCCCGAGAACCTGCAGCATGCCGTCGAGTACCTGGACCGTCGGCAGTCTGACGCCGGTCAAGCTCCTGCACAGCAGTTTGCCGTCATGGAGCTGCAGATGCACGAAGGCGGTCCCTGGGTGGACAAGACGCTTGCGGAACTCGACCTGCGGCGCAATAACGGCGTGACCGTCATCGGCATCCAGCGGGGCGAGCGGCGCATCACCGCCCCGACGGCAACCGAAACCATCCAGGCCGGCGATATCCTGCTTATCGCAGGTACCAACGAAGCCATGGGTGCGTGCGGGGAGATGTGCCGCGCGCCGCGAAATGACGCGGCAGAGCACCGGTCGCACGAGCAGCAACCACCCGGCTCCGGGCAGTAGACTCCGGCATCTCGGCGCCTGCGCGTCCGGCGCACCCCCCGGTCAAGCGCGACCGCGAAGCCCCGCGCGGCATCAGTAGTGCTGCAGTTGTATCCCCATCGCTTTGGCGACGGCGGCCGGGATGCCGAGTTCACGGACCCAGTAGTCGTGCGAGGGCACATCCTGGAAGCCCGCGATGTAAACCCATCGGCCGCCGCGATAGCCATAGACACCCGCGGCTTCGGCGCTGAAGGTCTGCCTCAGCCCGGGAGTATCGAAATACGGCTCACCCCACTGCGCCGGGACCGAAGAGATGAAGTACCCGCCATGCACCTTCGTGACTCGGAGTATCCAGTCGAAGCCATAGCTCCCGAGATCGAACTTGAAGGCATCGGCGCCACGGCCCTCGGTCTGCGTGGTGTGCTCAAGGTCGGCCACGACCCGTGCCACCACGTCGGGCGGCTCCTCGTGCACCAGCACGCGGGCGGTCTTGCCCGCCCCCGAGAGCATCACCACGGGGATGGCGGAGGTCTTGTCCATCTCAGCGTCCTCGCCGGCGTGGTAGCTCACCTTCAGCCCGAAGGCCTCCGCAACGAAGCGTAGCGGCACGCAGGTGATGCCGCCGTAGACGCGCGCGGGAACCGAGAGGGTGACCGGCCGCCCGTTTATTGTGGCCTTGCTCGAGTTGACACTCAGGGCGATCAGAGTGCTTCCCAGAGCCACCTGTATGCGGGGAGCGTTGTAGGTGACCCGGGCGCCGAGCCATTGCGCTATCGGCCGGAGGGGCACGAGGGTGTGCCCCCCGGCCGAGTAGCCGTGGGCGTCCGTCAGGATGTTGAAGTGACCCTCCGCGGCCGCCACGGAGCCGCAGGGAGCGCAACACACCACGAGCATCAACGCATAGTGCACGACGGCGGTCTGCATTCGCACTGAGCATCTCCTCCTCATGTCTGGTTGCCGGCGGCTATTGTCATCCACACGTGCGTCTCTGGTGGCGGCCGTGCCGGGGCGGTCGTGTGCGGCCCGTCATTGGAGCTCAGCCGGGTGTCGGGAGCACTTGCGGCGTCGCCTCCGAGGCCTGCTCCATCCGCCGCAGAAGTCTGGCCTGAAGCTCGCCCCGGATGTCGGCATAGGCCGGGTCGGCAATCAGGTTGGTATGCTGGTGTGGATCGGCCTCGTTGTCATAGAGGAAGTCCTCATGGTATTCGACGCTGTCGGCGCGGCTGGGACCGGCGGTGATCGAGTAGGTCCACCTGTCGGTGCGGACCGCGCGCCCGCACTGGCTCTCGCTGATCTGGAGGAAGGCCTCCTGAGGCCAGTCGGCGGGTGCCCCGTCGACGACCTGCTGCAGCGCCCGCCCGCGCATGGCCTCGGGCGCCTCGACGCCACCCGCGGTCAGGATTGTCGGCGCCATGTCGATGAGGCTCGCAATCTCGCCGATGACCCTCCCGCCCATGAAGCCGGGGCCGTACGCGACCATCGGGATGCGGATACAGCCGTCGTGACAGGAGCGCTTGTACTCGGCATTGCGGGTGCGGAAGTGGCAACCGTGGTCGGATGTGTAGATCAGCACGGTGTCCTCGGTCAGCCCGAGGTCGGCAAGCCGCTGCCTGATGCGGCCGAGGTTGTGGTCGAGGCTGTTGCACTGCCCCAGGTAGTCGGGGAACTCCTCCGGCCAGTCGCCGGACAACGGCGCAAGGTCGCCGGGAGTGACGAAGTCGGCATACTTCTGCTTCGACCCGTGTGGGCCTTCGAAGCGCCCGTGGTCGTTCTGATGATGGGGCTCGATGTAGGAGACGAAGAGGAAGAAGGGCTTCTGACCGTCGCGGGTGCTCAGGTAGTCGAGCACCATGTCGGTGTGGCTGTCGACGCGGTAGCCGTCGAACTCGACCGTGTTGCCGTCGGCGTCGAACATGTGCCCATCGTAGGCGTGGGAGGTGAATTCGAGCACGTCGGAGGCGATCCAGAAGTCGCGATAGCCACCGCGCCGCTCCGGCGGGACCCCCCGCGCGCGAAAGTTGACCTCTTCATAGCCTGCACCGCCTGTCGAGGCCAGGTGCCACTTTCCGATGTAGCCGACCTCGTAGCCTGCGTCAGAGAGGTGATGCGCGATGGTGCGCTGATCCAGCGGCAGGGCGATGTTGTTGCGCCAGCAGCCGGTCTGCGTGGCATAGAGCCCGCTCTGGATGCAGGCCCGCGCCGGGCCACAGACGGGCTGGCAGGTGTAGGCATGCTCAAAGCGCACGCCCTCGGCGGCCATCTGGTCGAGGTTGGGTGTTACCTCGAGCGGCTGACCGTAGCAGCCGAGGGTATCCCACCGCTGTTGGTCGGAGAAGACGAACACGATATTGGGTTGTTCGGGCATGCAGCGGCGCCTCCGGGTACACGAGTAGGTGGCACCCTCCTGCCTTCGCCGGGAGTATCACCTGAACCTGCGGCGACGGGCGCTGAACCGAAGTCTCAGGGCAGATGCGGGACATGCAGGCAGCGGTGGAACGGCTGGGGTCACGTCTTGGAAATTCATCTTTGCCCGAAGACAAGCGAATGGCACCCGCAATGGCCGATACTCCGCTTGGTGTCCCGGACCCCGGAGAGCAAGAGTGAATTTTCAAGACGTGACCCCAGCATCTCCCCATCTGGAACCCTGAGACTTCGGTACAGCCCCCGGCGCCTGACCCGCCAGAGCGCAGGAACCGCCGCCGCGCGCGGGGAATTGCTGTCTGCAGACCAGGCGTAGCGGAAGCTGGGCCAGGCCGGCGCGCGCGGTGTCAACACTTTGGAGAAGGTGAGCCGGTGAACAGCGATGTCGGATAATCTGAGGCTTGGGGTGGTAGGGTGTGGAGGACTGGGACGGCGGGAGGCCGACATCAGTCTGCAGCTTGCGGGAGTAGACCTCGTGGGACTGGCGGATGTCAATCTGCAGAGCGCCCAGGAGTTGGCGGAGGTCCACAATGTAGGCTTCGCCACGGACGACTATCGCGAGCTGCTCATGGCCGGCGTCGACGCCGTGCTTGTCGTGACTCCTACGTTCACGCACAAGGAGATCGTGCTGGCGGCCGCGGAAGCGGGGGTCCACATCTTCTGCGAGAAGCCGATGGCGACATCGGTCGCCGACTGCGAGGAGATGATCACCGCCACAGAGCAGGCCGGCGTGCAGTTGATGATCGGCTATGTGCTGCGCTTCTACCCGGCCTACCAAAAGATGCAGCAGATGACCGAGGACGGCCGGCTGGGCGACGTGCGGCTGGCATGGACGGTCAGGATGGGGGGGAGACCGCCGGTCGGCATCGGCGAATGGCGCAGGGAGAAGGAGAAGGTCGGGGGCCTCTATTCAGCCGCATGCCACCAGATGGACCTGCTGCTGTGGATGGCCGGGGCCGCGACCGAGGTCACCGGACACGTCAACTGGGGCAGCTTCGCGGATACCGACACCGAGGACAGCATCATCATCAGTTGGTGGGCGGAGAACGGCGCCGTGTGCTCACTGCACAGCAGCCAGCTCTACCCGGTGGGCGGGTCGGAGTTCGGCCTCGGAGGCACGAAGGGCTCAGTCAAGCTCATCGACACGAACACGCTGCTGTATGCGGACCATGAGGGCAATTCGGAGAGGATCGAGCTCGAGCCGGTGGACGGGTTGATGGCGGAGTTGTCGCACTTCTTCGACTGCTGCAAGAGCGGACAGCCGAACCGGATTCCGGGCAAGGCCGGCCGCGACAGCCTCGAGGTCTTCGAGGCGGCGTATCTGTCGGCTGAGCGCCGCGAGCCGGTGACGCTGCCGGTGGGGTGAAAGGGCGAGAAGGCTGCCTCGAGGCCCGGAGACGGGGAGGGGCCGCACGAGGGCGCGCCGCGGGTGTATGCGGCGCGAACGAGGTCGGCCCA
>DPJP01000259.1 GCA_003542955.1 Armatimonadota bacterium | reverse complement strand
AGGCTGTACTGGGCGCACTGGTTCAAGCCAACCCATGCACTCGGCATAGTGAATCACTCCTGTCTGCAGATTAGCCGCCGGCGACGGCTGCTTCAGGCTCGGTCGTTGCCCTGTTTCGCGTCTTTTCGCGCTTTGCGCGGTTGAGGTGCCGTTGCCGTTCTCCCCTCTCCGCCNNGAGAGGGGCCGGGGGTGAGGCCAAGCCCCTACTTCTCACTGATCGCCCGCGCGTAGCCGCCGACCTCGACGCTGAACACACCGCTCGTCGCATCCGTATCCACGGCGCACGTGGACGCGCTGACAGCCCGCAGGCCCGTGTCCCCGCCCGCGAGCGAGATAGTGTGCGTGTCACCTGCCGCAATCGGCGCGCTCCAGGTCGACTGCGCATTGGTCGCCGCATTGCCATCCTGGTCGGTATAGCCGAGGGTGAAGACGATATCATCGGAGAAGCTCGTGATCGCCTTCAGGCGCAGCTCACCGTTGGCCGTCCCCGGGCAGAGGAACTCCTCATACTGTGGCTGCCGGATGACACTGACCTCGCACGCATCGGCACCCGTCACGCGGACCAGCGCAATCGGCGGCTGGTCGAGCCCGTACAGCCTCCCGCGCGCGTTGACAATCGCCGAGGGTACGCACTGCAGCCACGTCAGCTCCGGGGTGCTGGGCGAGACGGTGGCGGCCTGCCGCTGCAGGATCACACAGTACAGCTCCTGCTCGTTGTCGGTATCCAGCACCGACGCGGGAGTATCCATATCCATGTTCGAGGGCACCCAGTCCGCGGGCTCAGCGAAGCTGATGATGCCGCCGTTGACCGAGAAGCCGGAGGTGTAGTCGTTCAGCGTCAACTCCGCCCAGGCCGAGCCGTTCCAGTAGAAGGCGTGCAGGTCGCAATCGGTGGAGGCCACCTGCGACAGCTCGAGCAGGATGGTCGAGAACTTGAACCTGCTGCCCAGCGCGATGATGTCATCATCGGCGGCGAAGCATGCCACATCGGCGGTGTCGACGTCGCCCGCGTCGATGGTCTCGTCGACAAGCGACCCCATCGTGCCCGCGTAGACGCGGTCGAAGGCCGCGGTCTGCATCTTCGGATGCATGGCGCTGACGGCGGCGCCGGCGAGCCCGAAGGCATTCGCGCCGATGCTCTTTTTGACTATCTCCGCGGCAAGCGGATGGGTCGTTGCGCCGACATCATCCAGGTACGCGGCCAGGGAGGCGTATCCGCCGCCGGCGCCGCTCTGCACGTAGGAGTTGAGCGCGCTGACCAGCGCCGCCCACTCGCTGTTTGCGATTGCCTGGTTGATGTAGGAGTAGACGCCGCCGCCGAGCATCTGCCGGTCGATGGCGACGGCGCTCGGCAGCAGGGCGGCCTGCAGATCGGGGTCGCTGCTGGCCTCGTCAATGTAGGCGGCGAGACCCTCCTCGGTATTGCCTGACAGCATCGACGCGGCGGGGGTCACGGCGGCAGCCGCCACCCGCGCGGCGAGCCGATCTGTCAGCACTTCGTATTGCTGCTTGGCCAGAAGGCCCATGTGGGATTCACCTCTGTGATAGGGATGAGGAATCAGGGGCGTGGGGCGAGGGGCGAGGGGTTAGGGAACGGCAGACGGCGTGAGACTGGGTGCTGGAGAGGCCGCGCCTATCCTCTACCCCACCCTCAACTGGAACACCAACTGCAGCGGGATGGTCTCGACCTCGTAGTGCTGGTCTTCCTCGTCGCGCACGGTCGCGGCATCCGATACTCTGGTGATCGCCACCGACCACAGCGTGTTGCCGGCCTCATCCACCGCCGGCCCCCGGTTGCGCCAGAGGTTCCGGTGCACATTCGCCGAGAGGATCGAGATGTAGTCATCAAGCCTCCGCGGATCGCCGGCATGGCGGGTGATACACACGATGTGCCAGCTTGCCTTGAGCGTGATGATGCCGCCGCTGAGCGAGTACTCATCCTCATCCTGCTTGGCGCTGGTGAGCTGGCCTGCCCGCGGCCGCCCGGCGCGGTAGACGAACACGGCGAACGCATCCGTCCCCAGGCGCGGGAAGCCCTTGTATATGTGTACGGTCTCGCCATCGAGGCGCTCGGCGAGCATCTCATCTTGGCGCAGACTGGCGATGATAGCGTCGGTGCGGGCGGTCCAGAAGTCGCTTGATACGGTTGGTATGCTCATGAAGGAGGCAACTCCTTTGGCGATTGCGGAGGTTCAGCGACGGATCCGTTTGACATGTCGTGCCCATCTGGATAATAATATCTGGAGTTATTGATATATGCAGACTTTATTATACAGAGGACACGACTATGTCGGGGGCGTCAGAGGCGGCAATCAGCCGGGCGCGGGACATACTCCTGAACAACGGCGGCATGCTGAGGACGCGCGATGCGCTTGCTCAGGGCATACACCCACGCACGCTGTACGCGATGCGGGATGCCGGGGTGCTTGAGCGCCTCGCGCGGGGGCTGTACCGGCTGACAGAACTCGAGCCGATGGTGCATCCGGACCTGTCAATCGTCGCTGCGCGGATCCCGAAGAGCGTCGTCTGCCTCATCTCGGCGCTGGACTACCATGGCATGACGACACAGATCCCACATGATGTGGATATCGCGCTCAATCGAGATGAGGGTCCCACGACACCACGGCTTGAGTGGCCCCCAGTAGATGTGTGGTGGTATGGTGGCGAAGCCTATTCTGCCGGGATCGAGACACACAGGATTGACGGTGTGGACGTGAAGATATACAACGCGGAGAAGACGCTGGCGGATTGCTTCAAGTACCGCAACAAGCTGTGGCTTGAGGTGGTGATCGAGGCCCTGAGAATGTACCGCTATGAGCACAAGATGAACATCCCCGAACTCATTCGCTACGCGCGCATCTGTCGGGTCGACAACGTCATGCGTCCGTATGTGGAAGCGCTGCTGTGAGGCCTGTGAGGGCGTGTGAGCCCGCCGGCACCCGTTCGCGATCATCTCTACAACTGGACCCACCGAGCTGAGGACATGCCGCAGGTGGCGGGCTGGGCCTCGCGAATCAACTCACCTGCTGTCGGACAGGTACTGCATACCGGTGAGGTCCGTGTCCCTGCGGAGCTACTCGAGGTCAAGCTCAGATAGCGTGCCGTTGGCCTTCACGCTAAACGCCGTGCCGGGCTCGGCCTTCAGTGCCGCGTTCTGCATGTGCTCCCAGTGCTTGATGTACCAGATCACCTTGTCACGCAGCGTGTAGTGGTGAACGCTCTTGGCGACGAAGAGCGCGGTTATGCCCTGCTCGCGCAGTAGTACGCGTTGGGCGCGGTCCTTGTGGAGTCGATGGTCCGAACTGACAATCAGGTGCCCCTCCTCTGATGCAAGGGGTATCCAGTCTTCGTCAGCCCCGCCCAAGCCCACCCATTCGCCGATAGGCTTCACGTCATACCCCAACTCGCGGAGTATCCTGGCAATAACGGGAGGCGTGTTCTCGTCGAAGATGAAGCTCATGCTGTTCTGAGGTACGTCTCGTACTCAACTGCCCGCTCAACGGCGTCCAGGGGAATTTCATACCACTCAGCAACCAGTTCCGGAGCGTTCCCGCCCTCGACGGCATTCGCGTAGAGCACGGCAGTCGGTGTGCCCGTCTCGTTGTCTATCGGAGCGCCAAACTGCCGCTTGGGGTCGATCACGACCCGGCGATCCTTGCCGAGAGGCCAGAGCCGCATGGCTTCCTGCGTGCCCCACTCGATGTTCCGGAAGAATGGCTCGATCACCTCGGCGAACACCATCTGGCTCTTGTGCAGCTCCTCAACGATCGTAGACGTGTCCGCGTTATGTGCATCTACGTTCTCGGGCTGCAGCACGGCAAAGATGGCCTTGCCGTCCGTTGTGAAGCGAGACGATGCGAAAGGGTGGTCTGTTCCGAACCGGCGGGCCGCCGCCTTCGACGCCGCCCGGATGACCGGCATCGATACTCCCTCCTTGCGGAACAGGGATATGAACTGTAACTCCACCAGGTCCAGAAATGTCAGTACCCGCATGTTGTCGATGGGCTGCAGCGCCGGCTTGAGCACCGGCTCTGAGAAACGCCTGTCACCATTGTACGGATAGGAGTAGCCTTCCACCCATCGCTTCACATGGCTTGGCTTCGCCCTGACTATCCGCGCTGCATCGCTCAGGGTGTACAAGCCCACCCCAATGAGTTCCATGGCATGTGCGCTCACTACGGTTCACCTCCCTGAGACGCATGCTCACTTCGGGAGAAACGTCTTTCCGCGAAGGTCTGCTGCGAATAGCGTGCCACTCATTTACAGTATACCGCAATTCGTCGCGCCCGAATACCGGTATTCCATCGGGGCCGCTCACTGCTCCTGCAGCAGTGACTTCAACTCCTGCAACGTCAGTACCTTCTCTGAGCTGTGTAGGAGAGCATGGCAATTCCCGCATACGAGGCTGAGATCGTCTATCGCTGTAGTTCTGTCAGGGTCGGAATCGGCTATTGGGTCGTTGTGGTGGCCCTCGATGGCAGAATGGGCGGCGGCGCCCAGGGCAGTCGGCGGTTCCCAGCCGCAGACCTCACAGAACAGGCGGCCGTGCTGCTGGATGAATGCCTGCTTCTTCTTCGCAGCAATGTCACGATTGCGCTCTCGCTCGTTGCGGATGACCTCCCGGACGCGGCCCTCGGGGACGGGGCAGTGAGAGAACTGTGCGCTGATACTCCTGACAGACACCTTGGCTGTTCCTGTTGACGGTGCAACCGGTCCTTCCACTTCGTGTGCAGGCCCGTCATCTGGCGTGTCTATCAGTGGGCGTGGCCCAGGCAGCGGATACAGAATGATGAGCTGATCCCCGTTGTTGGGGCGCTCGAGAGTCCACGGGAGATATATGTCCTGGGGATCAGCCTCGCCGGTTGGCCAAATACCTGTGACTCCTGCCTGGGCTCGTCGGAGGAAGTCCTCCGCCGCCATTCGCTCGGCGAGATATGAGAGCCCTGCCTCCGCAGCGGCCTCCACGATCATGGAGACAGCTTCTTCGGCCCTGCGATTGAGTGGGTCGGCCAGTATCGCTTGTCTCAGATGGTACATAGCCTTGCGAACTCGCGGGTCTGCCGCGTGAGCTGGATAGAGAACCTNNTTGACGCGATGAACGCTTCGCGCCAACATCGCCCCCAAATGCCACTCCGCCTCACGCATGTGCTCCTCGAAGCTCCTTCCGTCGGGCTCCATGTCGCCACGCACTTCCCCCGTTGAGAATGTCAGTACCGATAGCCATCACTTGCAGGCCCGGTCCCTATCTACCGCACCTGCTCCGACCGTATCTGGAACTGTGATCCCATCTGCGGCGTCCAGCGCATCTGAATGGAGCCGCCGGCGGGCACACGGAAGCCCATCACGCCTGCGGCTTCCCCGCCGGGCGCAAGAGTCACGCACGGCAACCTGGGGGCGTTATCCGGAATGAGCCGTTCGGCGTTGAAGTCGTATCGGTAGCTTGCGTTGTCAACCTCCGCGAAGAAGTCCAGCGGGTTGACGCTGATCGTGTCCTGCGACGAAGAGGAGTTGATGACAGTCACCGCCACGAGCACATCTCTCCATCCATCGGCGGGCCGAATCATGGAGTTGGTGTAGTGCCAGTTCTCTGTGATCTCTAACCACGTGAAACCGGCTTGGTTCTGAATGGTCTCCTGTCGTGGTGCTTGGGCGTGTTCAGGCGGGGTGTCAGCATGTTGTCGAGTGTTCGTTGGTGTGGCGTCGGGCACAGCTTCTATGATAGCGACGATACAATACAGAATGCACCACAAGTAGGCAGGCCCATGGCTGCCGTTGGTCCTTGGCGCTCGCCTAAACAGATACACCGGGATCAACAACGGGTCGAGAGACGATGTGTCAACGCCGAGAGCGGTGATGGCGCGCTTGTCTATCACCAGGAGCAACACGTTTGCCCCCAGGATAGTAAACACGATGGCCCAGCCGGCGAGCCCTCTAGGCGAGCCCAAGGCAAGCTGGACGACTAACATAGTCAATGGGAAGGCTCCGGCCATCCAGGCTAAGTCATGCCTGACCCCGACATAGCGCGTGGACGCCGGAGTGCTTGGTGGCCCACCGTGTGGCTGCTTCGGAGTTGCTGGCCGGGCAGCCGTCGGGGCTGCCTCTGCAGCGCTGGACATCGCGCTCGCCTGCTCCCCCAGCCGCTTGCACCGGGGGCACTCAACATCGAAGTCCGTCATCGCGTAGCCGCACTTCGGGCAATCCATGACGTGCACCTCATCTCACATGAGGCCGGTCACACACCGCCGCTCCACCAGCACCATTCCGGCCAAGTCGGTCCTCAGCGCGACCTAAGCTCTTCCGTGCGCGACTTGGCCAACGTGGGCTGCGGCTACGTGGATCGCCAAGCTCGCGCCCAATTCGCGCAGCCCGAACTGCTTCGCGCCCCAACGCACCTGCACCATGGCCACATCGATATCCGCCATTTCAACTCTTTGACCGCGAATACCTTCTCGCAGCAGTGCAGAAAGATACGACGATTCCGGAACAGGCGCTGACAGCATCCGCGCGCGTGTCGCTGTGGTGCGGCATTCCGGCGCGCCCGAGACGGTGCCGGTACCCGGCTGGCTGGGGGCCCGGCCTACGCGCAACGCGCCGCGTATGCCCTTGCCACACGAACCGTGCGCAGTATAATGGCCGGGAGCATTCGGGTCAGCGAAGGAAGTGGAACGATGAGCAAGCAGCCCGCAGCAATCAAGCCGTGTCTCAGGCCGACCCCGAAAGTCCTCGTGTCGTGCCGGAGCGCAAAGGGCGAGAACAACGCCCTCGCAGTCGGCTATGCATGCAACTGCAGCTTCGACCCGCCGATGGTCATGGTCGGCATCGTGCCCTCGAGGTACTCCTACCACATGGTCAAGGAGACCGGCGTCTTTGTCGTCAACCTGGTGGCCAGGGACTTCGAGGAGCAGTTCATGTTCCTCGGCAGCAAGAGCGGCAGGGACATGAACAAGCTCGAAGAGCTGGGGCTCAAGGTCGGTGACGGTGAGAAGGTCAATGCGCCGCTGTTGCTCGATTGCCCGGTGTGCATCGAGTGCACCGTCGTCGGCTCGTTGATGACCGGCTCGCACGAGATGTTCGCCGGCAAGATCGAGTGCATCCATGCCGATGCCGAGCTGCTCGACGCCGACAACATGATCGACTTCAGCAAGATCGACCTGCTGTAGGCGCGGCCGAGACGAAGGCAAGTATCCCTCGCGCGGGCAGCATGTCCGCGCGAGGTATCACCTCGCGCAGACGGGACCACCGGTCCCGTCGAGTTGCCGACCGCGGAATAGACTGACCCCGCCCGGACAGGATTGTCCGGGCTACGCGGTGTCGATTGTCGGCGGTACGCGATACCCCCCGAAAGAATCTTCATGCGGTAGCAGGTGCCCGGTTTTGCGCCGGCGAATAAGAACATATGTTTGCCACCATCCGGCGTCTACTGCGGCGCGTGAATCTACCAGGGTACAGGGGACGCATTGAGCTTGTTGCGGGCCATGTCTGACAGGAACCACCAGCAGGAGATGAGCGGGCATGTCTGACAGCGACAAGCGTCGGGATACCGTGTCGGAGAAGAGTGCCTCGCGGCGCGCGATCGGTGTGATGATCGTGTCGGTGCTGCTTGCCGTCGGCACGGTCTACAACACCTGGGACTGGTACTCGGCACGACTGGAGAGCCGGCGGAATGCGGACCTGGATCGCGTCGCTTCGTACCACGACGCGGTCACGCTGCAGCCATGCGTCCAGGACGGCGATGCGTTCGGCCCGCCATTCTATGTCATCAGTGTGGACCTGCAACTCACCGGGGTCTCAGGATACGAGTGGGCCGACGCTGAGGCCACACGCGGCATGCGACGCTCTCTCACACCGTGGCTGGCGCGTGCTCGGACTCTCGTCTTCGTCGCATCCAATCCCCCCGGGGCCACACTGCCGGGTGTCCCCTACCGTCGCACGCCGGCAGTCATCGCCTGCTTCGTCGACGTCGATGATCCGGCGAGACGCCACGTGGAGTTGGGATTTGCCGAAGCGCCACACTTCCAGTACCCGCTTCCCGGTGACGGTGCGCGCGCAGAAGGGCTCGCTGCCGTCGATGGTTCGGCGTCGGCGCGGGATAGGCTGGTGGCGGCGATGCTCGAGCGCCTCCCGGAGCGGAACTCCGCCGACCTCACCGGATTCATCCACGCCGCGGCCGTACTTGGCGATTTGCCATCGCTGCAGGGCCCTGGTAGCCCTGGAGAAGGTGTGGACAAACGCGACGAGTGCGGCGCCACGCCGCTTCAGCGGGCCGCGGCCGCCGGCGACTCGGCGGCGGTCAGTGCGCTCCTGGACGCGGGGGCGGACGTAGATGCAGCAGACGACGCGGGGATATCTCCGCTCCATGCCGCGGCGCTGGCCGGGCGCGTCGACTGCATGCGGCAGCTTCTCCAAAGCGGCGCGAGCGTCGCCGCTCGGGCGCGGGCCTGCCGTCTCGCGCCGGCCATACCCGCCGGCGCGACTCCCCTGCATCTCGCGGCCATCGGCGGCTCATCGCAGGCGATTGAGGCCCTGCTCCGCTCCCATGCGGACGTGGATACCGTGGATGTCGAGGGCCACACTCCCCTCCTATGTGCAATCATTGCCGGACGGGAGCGGGCCGTGGAGGCCCTCCTGGACGCGGGCGCCGACCCCGAGATATGTGGCGGTGAGGGCCGGACGCCACTCCATGTGGCTGCTGCCGGCGGCAATGTGGATGCGGCTCGAGCTCTGCTCAGCGCCGGCGCCGCCCCATCGCCTACCGACGCCAAGGGCGACACTCCCCTCCACCTGGCTGCCTCGCGTACAGCCACGGAGGTCGTGGCTCTGCTCCTTGACGCCGGGGCCGATCCTGATCTCCCCGGCTATCTCAGCCGCACCCCGTACAGCATCGCGAGGGCGAGCGGGGATCAGGAACTGATCGGGCTGATGATCGCCCACGGCGCCGCACACTGATCAGGTTGGCATCTTGCTGCATTGCCTGCAGGTCTCGTGAAGTCCAGTGGAGAATGGGAACATATGTTTGCCACCGTCCGGCGTCTATTGCGGCGCATGAATCTATCAAGGTACAAAGGACGCATTGAGCTTGTTGTCACGATACTGCTCGTGGTCATCAGTCTCTGGCTGAAGTGCGATACCGTCC
Source organism: Armatimonadota bacterium (assembly GCA_003542955.1). Taxonomy (GTDB): domain Bacteria; phylum Armatimonadota; class Zipacnadia; order Zipacnadales; family UBA11051; genus UBA11051. Next base: position 5,399 of record DPJP01000259.1, on the reverse strand, counting down.
GCTGGAGGATTCTCGACCTCTACACGCTCACCCGGCCGTATGACGTGGCTGGTATCGAGGGGGCCATCGCCGATGTCGGCTTCGATCCCATGGCTCGGGATTCGGCCCCGTTCCCCGGGCCGTTCTTCGTCGTCCGCGAGATCGGGGCCTCTGGCGAGGGGGAGGTCGAGCCCTACCCTGTGCACCTGTTGCCTAACGCCATCTGGCGCAGACGGACCGTGACAGGATCGTTTGCCGATGCCGGGACTGTGGTCGTCTTTGCGCAAGCCCCGTTGTACGAGCCGGCTGTCCAGACCTCCTATGACGGTGTCATCGCGATGGTATGCTTCATCGATATGGGCAACCCGCATAGGCGGCACGTCGAGTCGCTCTATCGCACCAGGCCGTACTTCAGTTCGCAGAGGTGCCCTCACGCCTGGCTGTGGCCCCCGGGCTCAGGGCCGGTCGACATCCCCGCAAGCGATGTGAGGCGCCGGAAGGAGGAGTTCAGACGGGTTGGAGGAGTCATCGACTACATTGCGGCGCGGCAGAGGGCCGGGGGCACCCGCGACATTCATCTGGCCGCACGAATGGGGAATGCCGAGGCCCTCAAGCGTCTGCTGGATGGTGGCGTTGACCCGAATCTACGAGACGACTTCGGCGTGACACCACTGCACTGCGCCGCATCCGAGAACCGTGAGGCCGCAGTCGCGATGTTGCTCGCGGCGGGGGCCGAAGCCTCGGCGGCGGACCAGGGGGCAACAACGCCGCTGCACCTGGCTGCAGGCGGCGGGCACCGGCGCGTCGTCGAGATGCTCCTTGACGCCGACGCCCAGGTCGATGCCCCGGATGACAGGGGTTCGCGGCCGCTCCACGACGCAGTATACGAGTGCCGCACAGGTGTCGTCAGTCTTCTGATCAACAGGGGCGCCGACGTGAACGCCCGGCGGGTGAGCGGCACGACTGCGCTCCACCTTGCGACGCGTTCCGAGACGCGTGAGCTTGCGGAGATGCTCGTGGCGGCCGGCGCCGTCGTGGATGCGCGGGCCGATGATGGCACGACGCCCTTGCACTACCTGGCCCAATCGAGCGACTGCATAGCCACGGCAGGGCTGCTCATCGCCCACGGCGCGGGTGTTCAGGCCGTCGACGAGAGGGGCCTTACGCCGCTGCACTATGCATGCGAATGGGGTAGGGAGGACCTGGCCATGTACCTGATCAGCCGTGGCGCACGAAACGACATGCGGGACGCGGAGGGCAATATGCCGTCCGCACTGGCAGCGAACCACGGGTTCTACAATCTGGCGCAGGCCGTGAGGGATGGCAATGCGGGCGCGAGTAGCACTGACAGTCATGCGGTCGGAAGAGTAGCGTACTGACCATGCAGACGGTATTGCTGATACTGCGCTTCATCCGGATCCGCTGGGGCAGGCAGTTGGCGGATGCATTCTTACTTCTCGTGATCGCTGCTGTCGGCATCTACATCCTCGGTCTGGCCAAGGACGACAGCGTGGAGGTCGAGCGCTGGTTGCCGTATGTCACGTTCGACCCGTCCGTAGTCGACACTGCACCCTTCCATCGCCCGTTCTTTCTTGTTGATGTCGGGGCGAGTCCTCCAGATGGATGCCTTGCCGACGGCGAGGTCGGCCGGGGCGCACATGTGACCACCACCTTCAGTGTCGAACGCGCGGAGACACTCGTTTTTCTTGAGTTCCAGGTGGATGCCGTCCCCGTCGACCTGGGCGCGCAACGAGACACCCCGGTGCTGAAGGCCTGTTTCGTCGATGCGCTCGACCCAAGTCGTCGACACGTGGAGTGGGGCTTCGTCTCGAGGCCCCACCTTCTCGGGGATGATCGAGGGCCGTTCTGCACCGGCGCGAGGCCGCAGCCAATCGTCCCTGATCCTGCGCCATCAGCATTCATCACCACGGTTCGTGACGCGTTGCTGGGGGAGATGCTGGATGCGATGGCGGCCCGGCGCGAGGTGGGCTTCTATACACTGCCGCATGCAGCCGCCGGCGCAGGTCAGGATGATGCTCTCTCGGCACTGCTATCGGCCGCTTCCGGCGCAGAGCAGGTAGACGCCGCGGACGCCTACGGCTGCTCGCCGCTGCATCGAGCCGCCTACCAGCGCCGCGTCAGCACCGTTGAGTTGCTGATCGACGCGGGAGCGGAAGCATCGCCGCGCGACATGGACGGCCGTACGCCGCTCCACTACGCCGCGCGCCTCGGCTACCCCGATATTGCGCGCGTGCTGCTACGGGGACGGGCGGAGGTGGATACGGTGGATGGAGAGGGCCGGACGCCGCTGTTCGAGGCCGTCTCGCGCGATCACTCGGAACTCGTCTACCAACTGCTCGAGGCCCTGGCCGACCCCAATATCGCGAACGCGTCGGGCGACACGCCGCTGCACGTTGCCGCGGGTCGGTGCCAGTACGATCTGACTATCGCGCTGTTGGACAGGGGCGCGAATGCGCGAGCACTCGACGCGCGCGGGAGGACACCGGCAGATCTGGCGGATGCGTCCGGCGCGGCGGAACTCGCGGAGCTGTTGCGGAAGGCCGAGGGGCGGTGACGCATTGCGCGGCGGGTAACTAACCGTATGCTGCGGAGCGGGTCGCCTGCGCGACTGCGCGAGCGATGGCGCTCTGCAGGTCGTTGACCCCGTATACACTCCCCCCGATGTTGACTACGACCTGCGGCGTGCCCCACCGTGAGGCGATGCGCGGTCGGACGCCAATAGCCGGCGACGATATCGCATCGGTGTGGTCGGACAGCGCGAGGAGAGACGCTGAGGCCTGAGCTGCGGCGGTCGTCAGGGAATGCCCCGCCAGTTCATCCGATGCCGCTCGCGCGCTCGTTGCGACCCGGCCGAGTTGCTCTCGCGCGGTTCGCAGCTGCCGCGGAGTGACGGCTTCCCCGGCCAGCCTGTCGCCCTCACGCATCTGCGCGAAGTCACGGGCTGTAGCCCCGATCGAGACAGCGCCCCAGAAGCGATCCGCCAGGCTGACCGGCGCACGCCTGACGCGCTCCTCCTCCCCTATGAAACTCGCGGTCTGTCGTGCATTCTCGCTGCCCCGGCGTGCGGCTTCGCCCGCCTCCTGTGAGGTTCTCAGGTCGCGGGCGATGAGCAGTGCTGCAACGACCGCGGCGACGGCCGTTGCAGCGGCCAGCGAGGCAGGGCCGAGAGCAGCAAGGCCACTCGCCAGGCGCGCCAACCCGCCGGTCGCCACACGGCCGCCTGTCGCGAAGGCAGTGGTGAGGAGGGCAAGGCCTGATTGGAGCCANNGCCAGGACGGCGCCAAAGCAGGCGAACCAGCGCGACACGGCCGCTGCCGCGCTCAACATGCCTGTGCCAATTTGCCTGCAGCTCTCGACGAGCGTCAAGCGCAGCCCATGGAGGCCGGTCTGGAGCAGCGCCCACCCGTTCGCCAGGCCCGCCCCCAGGCTCATCATGCCGCGCTGCGCGCCGGATGCAACTTGCTCTGTGGCGCGCTGAGTCCACGCGATGCCGCTTGCGGTAGCTCTCAGTACACTTGCCGCCATGCGGAGGAAGCCAATGCGCCAGACGGGCGCGGCTCTCTGAATCTGCAGCGCGGCATCAATCGAGCCGTGGACGATCCGGAGAGTGAGGCTCGCGAACGCGCGAGTGCAAACCGCACACAGCCTGGGAAACTCGCGCTCAACTGCTGCGGCGGCTGTGAAGAGGACAAGCTGTATCACTCGCCCGGCCGTACTGCCGGCCTGCTTGAACAGCTTGAGCCCACCAAGCATCATCTCACCCAGAGTGAACCACTCGCAGACAGCCTCGAGCGCCGGCTTCCCGTCGTCACCCAGCCACGCATCCATAGCATCCTTGAGCATGCGAACAGTGCCTACCGCCCCGTTGAGCACGCCGGTCAAACGGGTCCAGCCAATGGCCAACTGCGCCATGTCAGCGCCGAACGTAGCCGTTCCCAGCACCTCTGCCTGGGGAGGCTGCGCAGCTGCGCGCACCGGCATCACGGCTGCCGAAGACGTAGCAGTGGCGAGAAGGGATGCCGCGAACCCGTCCACGGCGGCCACTACCCGTTTCATGCCACTACTCATGCCGGAGCCCGCGCGAGCCGTCGCCGATGCGAGGGATGCAAGACGCTGCGCTGTTTCGTCCAACTGCTCGACAAATGCACGGAGTGCGACCGCCGCGCTTCTCGGTCCGGCGTCGGGTTGAGCCGCATTGGTGTCTGACATCCTATCGCACTCTCCTCTCTGCCTGCGCCCGCGTGTGCTGCCGGCGCTCTTCGTCCTGCTCTGCCGCCATCAGCATCAGACAGCGATTGACAAAGGCTGCGGGCTCTCGCTCAAGCTCCCGGCGAGTGTAGCCAGGCAGCCTTTGCAGCAGCATGTACTCGAGCAGATCATCCGGTGGGTCCTGGATCGGCCTGCCGGCCGCCCAGGCCCGCGCGACCCGCCGGAAGTCTACACGTTTCCCGAGGCAGTGACCTCGTACCGCCCCTCGCCGGCCTCCAACATGGCGCCGACGGCGGCCTGCACGAAGCCCGGCGGCAGCGCATCGAGGACCTCCCTGCTCAGCGTCGCGACAGGCCTGCCATCCTCGTCCTGCAGGCCGTCGATGGTGACTACATGCCGCAGGAGCGTCGCCTCGGCGAAGCCGGGCTCCGCGTCAGGCTCATCGCTGTGCAGCACATCCTGGGCATCGCGGCGAATGCGCTTGGCATCCCCCCAGCTCAGGCGGAAGCCGAGGGTGACGTCGCCGACGGTAGCGGTCTGGATCTCTCCGATTCGCATCTGTGTGCTCCTTCATGGGTGATGGTGTTGGTTTCGACAGGGGTGTGCCTGGAGGAGGGGCGGGCCTCTCCACCGTGCCGCGCGCGGAGGCGCGGCCTCCTTGAATGTGGGCCTACTCGACGAAGCCGAACTCGCCCGTCGGCACGGCGGCCAGGTGCGCCGCGTGGGAGACGTCCTGCGAGGGGCACTCCAGGTGCGCCCGGCTGTCGCCCACGGCGGCAATCCAGGCCTCCGCCTCGCGCGCCTCCGAGGCGAGCCGATCGGAGATCTGCAGCGCTCCGCCGCTGAAGGTCCTCCCTTGCACCGCCCGGTGGACCGCGATGCAGGCGACGGCATGGCGGAGCTCGGGGGGCGGATCGACATAGAACGGGAAGCCAAGCGGCCAGCGGCCGCGGAGCTGCGACTGCGCCAGGCCGGTGGCCGAACGTATCTGGCGATTGAGCTTCTGCTCGTCCGCGCCGATGATGCGCTCTATCTCATCAAGCACATCGACGCAGTCACTTCTGCTGCACCAGTGCCCGGAGTCGGGCGTCGTGTCTGTGAATGCCATTGCGTTGCCTTTCCAGAGGGAGGTCCGTGCCGTCCGTCCGCTGGGCCTCACCCCCCCGCCCCCCCTCTCCCTGCTTCCGCTT
>DPJP01000356.1:8056-8623 GCA_003542955.1 Armatimonadota bacterium | reverse complement strand
CCCCTGAGACTCCTGCTTTCCCTGCACGTTTTCCGCGTATGTAACAAATGTTCGATGGATTCACGGCCCCAACCTGTGAACTAAGTGTTACGAGAATCCAACAAGCCCCTGAGCCCCTTCGCTTCCGCGTACCCCTCAGGTACATCAGGGCTTCCTTGCCCCTGCATGAGGTACGCGGAAAATGCCACACACAGGCCTACCTGAACGCGCAATTGCTGACGCTCAGCGGTACTCACCGCACACCCTACAGGCTCACACAGACGAAGGCGCCGCGCTTGCGCAGTTCCTCAATCCGGGTGTCGATGTCGAGCGCCTTCTCGCTGACGATGCCGTAGAGCGTCCGCGCCACCTGCTCCCCCACCGGGACCAGGTCATGCGCCAGAATCGAGGCGTTGCGGGCGGTCAATGCCCCCTGCAGCCTGCTGTTGCCGAGGAACCACTGCCCGAACTCATCACCGAGCGCGGCCAGCAACTCACAGGCCATGTGCAGCCCCGCCATGAGTGTACCGTCTTCACCGGCGCGGGCAGCCCAACCATCCCGCAGCGGCTGCGGCACGCGCTCGAGCG
>DPJP01000356.1:7415-8051 GCA_003542955.1 Armatimonadota bacterium | reverse complement strand
GGTCTTCGGGATCGGCGGCTCGAGCCGCGCGAGGCGAATCTGTGCCATCAGTTCGGTTGCCCGGTAGAGCCGCGCAACGGCGTCATCGTACAGGCCCAGCTCGAGGCGACGCTCCGAGTTGTTGAGCAGATCGGCCAACAGCAGCGGGCCGGCCTCACCTGCCGGGTCCCGCGCGCCCTGCCCCAGGCGGCCCAGCACCGCCTTGTTGCCGGAGAGGTCGACATGCAGCAGCGCCTCCCACTGCTTTTCGAAGGGCCTCAGCAGCTCCCATGCGGCGGCGTGGTCGAAGGCATCCCAGGCGGCATAGCAGGCGCCCAGTTGCGAAAGCGCCTCCGCCCCATCGCGGACCTCGGGCGTCGCGCAGGCAGCGGATGCATTCGCGGCCAGCGTTGCGACTGCCTGCCACTGGCAGCGGTTGAGGGCCTCGACGGCGGCGAGCAGGTAGCGGCGGGCCAGCATCGGTCCGGCGCCGGTCACTCGTGACTGCTCGGTGGAACTGACGACCCGCTGGCCGGCGCCCTCCCGGTGCAGGCCGTCGATGTAGACATAGCGTGCGACGCCGTGGTCGGCGCCCGCGGCGACGGCGGCGGCCGCCATCACCTTTGTTCCGCCGGTGTAATCGACCGCGATGTCCTC
>DPJP01000356.1:0-7374 GCA_003542955.1 Armatimonadota bacterium | reverse complement strand
CCGGCAATCGGCATAGGTGCGGTCGAAGTCGGCGGGGTCATGGACCCGCATCGAGATGAGCTCTTCCGGCCCCGGCGGGCGCATGGCCTCGCGGATCAGCTCCACCTTGGCCTCACTGGCCTCGGTGCACATGAGCACGACCAGGTTCGGATTCCCCGAGTCGATGGAGAAGGCGATGCCGTGCTCGACGGTGTCGCCCGTGCCGACGGTGATCATCATCGCGCGCATTGCGCACACCTCAGTTCGCTTGGCCGCGCTGCGCCGCTTCCCTCAAGCGCTACGGGGGAAAAGGAGCGGCACCCGGCACGGCCGGCTATCCTCACAAGGGCGCGCCTGCACAACGCGCCAAACCCCATCAGGGGATCGGGGTACTGCCGAGGCCGTTCATGCCCGCGAGATACCGATATGAATCGGGTCCCCCGTCTCCGCCGGTATCGGCCTGCCGTCGGACGCGGTGCGGTACTTCTGCGGAACGTACTCCAGCGGCCTGTCGGCGTCAAGGCAGGCCATGATCATCCCCGCCGTCATCGACTTGGTGCCACCGGTGAAGTCGGCGATCACATCATCCTGCGCGAAGCCCTCGGGGAGGTCTGAGTAGATTCTCTCGACTTGCGCTTCCGTCGCCTCGTGGCTGTAGATATCATCATTGGTCAGCACGATGATGTGGGTCTGCACGTCGCCGGTCTTCTGCTCATCCCGGTACTCGGCTTTGAGCGTCTCGGCCATCTCCGATGTGCGGCTCGAGGCGATAAGCCAGAGGTGCTCGAGTTTGCGTGCATGGTATTTGACTGCGGCATCGATGACATCGCGGTTGCTCACCAGACATATCAGGCCCCGCTTGCGGGGTGCGGCGGGACAGCCGACGATGGTGAAGGTACTGCCGCGTTCGCGGCGCCCCTCGAGTATTGAGAGCGCGTATGCGAGCAGCAGGAGCAGGCCCAACGGGATCGCCACCGCCGCGATGCGGGCGGGCAGACCGCCGCCGAGCAGGCCGACGCCCAGTTCGTAGATGCCGTTGGGGAGCATGCCGATGAGCACACCACCGAGCAGGAACAGGTGCGGGTAGTGGGTATCCAGCAGGCGACTCAAGCCCTCACGCAGGTCTGGCCGTCGTCTCATTCGCTCTGCTCCTGTTCATCCGTCTGTTGGCGCGCGGCCGACGCCGACGGGCTGTCGATGACCGCGACCTGGCCCCAGCCCCTCGGCGTGCCATGCCCTGCGCCGCAGTAGTACAGGTACTCGGCGAGCGCGGTCAGCTTGCGGACATGGTCTTCCGGCAGCGGGCGCACTGCCTGCAGGTCCGCCCGGCCGACGAAACCGACAAAGGGCCCGTGCTCGAGCGGAACGCTCACCGTCCGCACCGACAGCGCGCTGGGGAACACTGCCTCCGTCACCCGTGCCAGCGTGTCGTCCTCGATGGCGCAGGCCGCCGGGCAGAAGGCATTCCAGCGGCTGAGCGCGGAGCGGAAGATGCTGTGCGGGAGCGGAAGCGGCAGGTGGCCGAACTGCTGCTTGAATGCGGTTGGCGATCTGAAGGCCAGCCGCCACAACGCACGGGGCTCGCCGCCGAGCAGCGTGTCGTAGGTGGTCGCGCGTGCCCAGTGGTCGTGGTCCGAAGCGGTGATGACTCTCCGGATGCGGAACTCCAGAGCCCCGATGCGCACCGGGTCGCCGAGCGCGTATGCCCGGTACAGCGCCTCGGAGAGCACGTCGGCAAGCGCGCTGGTGAGGGCCGTATAGCGCAAGCGGTAGGGGCCGTCGGCAAGCAGCGGTCGCCCGTCATCACCGCGCCGATGGCGCCCGAGCAGGCTGGAGCAGGTGAACGGGCGGGGGCCGTTGTCTTCGTGGATAGTCGCGGCGGCCGCGGGGTTGGCACCGGTGAGCAGGTGGTAGAGCAGACCGCGCGTGCTGATGCCCGTCTCCGCCGGCAGTGGAGCGCCCGGGTTGAGCGGCTCAAGTGTGAGGGCGAATGAGGCGATCAGGCTCATCTGCCGCCCCCCCCGCCGCGTGCCGAGGCGAACCTCGGCATGCCCACCTCAGAACGCCACCGGGTAGGCAATGCCGTAGTCGACGACCTCCTGGTCAATCGAGTGCACCGCCGGCACGAGCGCGCCGACATAGACCTCCGGGGTGCCGACGAACACCGACCCGGCGGTGAACATGGCAACAGGCTTCTTGATGTATTGTGAGCTGTTGTGCAGCTTCCCACGTTTGACCCGCACCCCGTACACCGCACCCGCGAGGTCGATAGTCGGCCCCGGTGCGAGGGAAGATGACAGGATCATGTAGCGTCCGCGTGCCGGCTGCAGCCCCGGGAGCGGTGAGTGCCCTTCATCGACCGACACAACCTCAAAGCGGCCCTTCCCGACCGAAGCGCGCTTGCCGTAGCCCGAGTCGCCGACGAAGGTCATCAGCCGCTTGATGTGATCTGGTTCGAGGGTGGTGCGCATCCAGCACCGCCATTGCCCGTCGGGCCACTCATCGGCATAGTCGAAGAGCTGGCCCTCGAGCGCCGTGGAACTCGCGCGGTCGATTGCGACATGGCGGCTGGGGACAACGGGTGCGCGGAAGTCGATCTGCGCGAGTTGGCGTCGACAGGCGCGGGCAGCGTCGATCTCACGCGTGCCGGAAAGCACAGGGCACTGCCGCGGCTCGCAATCCGTCAGTGCGATGCAGATCGGGCAGCGGCGACCGCGGGCCGCCTCACCCAGCGCCTCGAGAAAGCCGCCCTCGATATCATCACCGGCCAGCATCGACTGCACAAGCTCCTGCGGCAGCAGCGCCCGGCGCGCCGCGCGCTTGGCGATACCCACCAGCCGCTCGGGCGATGCATCGGCACTGAGCCCGGCGGCGAAGGCACGGATGCTCTCCCCCGTCAGCGCCATCTTCGGGGCCGGCAGCCACCCGGCGGGGAACACGTCGGTGAGCACGATCGGCGGATGGGGATTGTCCGGCGCGAGCCACGCCGAGATATCTCCGCCCCCGTACACCTCCGCCCACACCAGGTGGCCCCAGAGCGTGTCGGCAACCAGCGGGGTCAGGAAAGCGGAGGTCGGCCTGATCGTGATCTGCAGTTGGGTGTACCCGCTCATGAGACGTAATCCGTTTGCTCGAATTGAACCCGCACCCAGCCGAGGGGCCCGGCGAGCCCCCCGCCGAAATCGGAAACCTCGTTCTCGATCGCAGCGTTGGCCAGCAACCACCTGGTCTTCGAGGATTGATATCCCCCGCCCTGGAGCAGCCCGAGCGAGGTCGCGGCCTTCCCGACACCCCACCCGACCCGGACGATGCATGTATCCTCGCTGTCGGCGAGGCTCTGCACGTGCGTGCGCACCGTCTCCGCGGTCCGTGTCGGGACATGGTACCGCTTCATGTGCGCGATGCCATCGCCCATGACGCTCGCTGCCCAGGCATTGACTCCCTTGCACAATGTGGCAACATCCTCGGCCGTCAGGTTGATCGCCCCACCCCTGTTCGGCGGCCCCTTCCGCCGCGGGATGTCCGCCTGCAGAGTCTGTCCGAGCTTCAGACATTCGACCCATACCTCGAGCGCCTTGAGCGGTGAGTTGTGGTCGCCGCGCGTGATGTGCATGACGCGCCGGCAGTTCTCCAGCGCAAGCTTCGCATCGCCGAGAGTGTCTGAGATGCGCAGACGTTGTGACAGTCCCTCGCGCACCTCCCTCGGGTTGCCGCGCCTCAGGTCGCGCTCGGCCGCGGCCCAGTCGCCGTCGTACATCTGCCAGTAGTAGCCCGTCAGCAGCGCGCCCTTGAGCGAGCTGCCGGGCAGCACTGCGTGATAGCCGGACTTCACGCACTCGTGGATTTCTATCTCTGATAGATGGTGCACCAGCGCGTTCGTCGTATCGTTGAAGAAGCTGTCGAGGGTGACGCCGATGTCAACATCATAGAGTAGATGGCTACGCTTGATGTTACCGGCCTTCGATCTGATGAAGTTGCTGATCCCGGTGAGCGTCTCAAACTCCGTCGCGAGTTCGCGCGAGCGCGCCGGGTCACCGTCCACATGCTCGGCGACCAACCGGTCGACATCCAGCCGGGCCATCCGCGGCGTGTCCCCGCCCAGGCGGATGTACATGTTGTGCGGGACGGTTCGCCCGGTCCCGATATGCACTGGTGTGACGGTGCGGATATTCATGGTGTCGGCGCAGTCTCCACCGGTGTGAAGCTCCAGGATGTCTCTGGGAGCTTGACCATGCCCATCGTTGCTCTTACGGTGACCTTGTGCAGCGATATCCGCCCATAGCCGCGGCTGCCCGAGGAGCCGATGTAGTCGTTGGCCACCAGTTGCAGCCCAAGCTTGATGAAGCCCAGGTTCTTGAGATCGAACGCGCCCTTGTCCGGATTGCCGTCCTTGTCCGGCATCTCAAACACGCGGTACGACATGGCGAACTTGAAGCTCATCCCGGCGGGCACCCGCTCGAAGGTGCGTGGGTGTTCGGCGGTGCCGGTCACCCGGTTGATGGTGTTCTCCGTCTTCAGGTCCACCCAGCGGCCGGTCGACTGGAAGAACTGCTTCGCCTCCGGCGCCTCGACGTCCAGCGGCGCGTCATGGACGATCAGCCTGGTGGGCCCGCGGTGGGCGTCCTTGTTGTCTTCGGCCCTCGCGCACCCGAACACCGCGCACACTCCACACGCGGGGTTTGTGCAGCTATGCGGCTTCCCATCACTGAGCTTGACCTTGCCGTCGGCCAGTTCAACCAAGCTGCGCATTTTGCCCTTCAGCGTGGAGCCCGGGATGTACGGGCAGTTCTCCTTCAGCGGCTCCTTCACGACCTGCTTGTCGATGCCACCGATGCCGAAGGTCTCAATACCACCGATGGTCATGCCGGTCTCGAGTTTGATCTCCCCGGCGATGCGCACAATATCGAGCAGCTTGAGTGTCCCGTCCATTGGTGGCCTCCCTAACTCTTTGTTCGTGCGAAGCCCGCCACGGCTTCGAAGAGCAGCACGAACGCGTGCAATTCATGATGGTTGTCGCAGACCTGGTCGATCCCGATGTCGAGGAACTCCCGGAAGCTGCCGGGGACCTTGCTGCCCGATTTCTGCGCGGCGTAGTTGGCCAGCGCCTTGACCTTCTTGACCAGCGGCAGCACCGCCCAGAAGGCCTGCTCGCGCTCCGCTTCATCCGAGTAGGCGCGGACCCGGTCATCAAGCCCCTTGAGTTCATCATAGAAGTTGCGCAACTGGCTCGTCGAGAGGCCCGTGCCGAAGGCGTCCGCGATCTGCTTCGCCAGGGGGTCGAACAGCTCCGCCCGCATCACCCGCTGGCCGTCGACGCCCGTCTTTCCCTCCACCCACCATCCCCTACGCAGTTCCGCCTGCCAGTTCTGGTTCCCGTTTGCCATCCGTGCATCACCGGCCTCTGTGGATTTGCCCCGCAGTGCTATCCGCGTCCCGCAAGTGACACCCAGTCCAGGCATAAGCGAAATGCCCGGGTCGTCTCTCTGCCGCCGCTCAGCAACAGCTTGCCGAGGATGTCTCGAACATCTACTGGAATCTTGTTCCGTTCCATCGCCCCGACCAGCAGCCCCTTGTAGCGGAGACCCTCCGGCGCCCCCTGCTCGAGCCACTGGTCGCACAGGTCCATGATGTCATACAGCGAGTGGACGAAGCCGCGCGAGACGTGCCCATCGTCACCACCGGCGGGTAGTTCGGTGCGGCGGNNGAGTTCTTGCGCGAACTCCAGCAGTTCGCCGCAGGTCTCCCAGCCGCAGCAGACGGCGCCGACCTTGATCCGATCACCGCGCGGATCGCCCGCATCCTTGGCATCCTCGAGGTACTCATGGGCCCGCGCCGCCACATCAGAAATCGGCGTATGCGGGGCGTCGATGGCCACGCCCGCCGAGATCGTCAGGGGGCGTCGCAGGCCGAGGCTTTCGCCGATCGCCCCGAAGGTGGCATGGAAATCCTCCCGCAGCGCACACGCCAGGTCGAGTACGCGATCCCACGGCCCGAGCAGCATGACATCATCTCCGCCGGCATAGAACAGGTAGCACGGCGGAAAGGCCATCACGTGCCGCTGCAGCAGCCGCGCGCCGAAGAACTCCGACAGCGCACGGCTCAGCGCAAGCGTGTCGGCGAACGGCCTGCCCTGGTCGCTCATCAACAGCCCCAGGTTGTCCACATCCACGGCCAGCACGGCGATCTTATCGGCCCCCAGGGCGGCCGCGGCCAGCGCATCGAAATCCGCGGTGTGCGTCTCCTCCTCGTCCTCACCGGGCGGCTGCACGATCTCGGCATAGGTCGGAGCGAAGGTATCCACGGTGAAGTCGCCGCCGTCCGTCGCCACGCCAATCCGCCCTCCGAAGACCTCCAGGTCACCCGACGACCCCAGGCTCATCGGGGTGCCGACGGCACCCGCGGCCCGGACCACCTTCCGAGCCAGAGTATTCTGCATCTGGCACATCGGGCAGAAATCCGCTCCCGCAATGGTGATGGGGAGCTTGTGGCAGGAGCGGCACTCCGCATCGTAGGCGACATTGAACACCGACGACTCATACGCGCCGCCATACGATGGGACATGCTCGGCAATGACGTCCATCCACGGGGTGGCTTTGCGCGCGGCGAGGTCGGTGGAGGCTTGCGCGAGTGCGGAGGGCAGACCGGTGAGATCGGGCGTGAAGGGGCCCGAGACCCCGAGGTTGAGCCACAACTCACCCCACGTACGGCTCCAGAGCCATTGCTCGGCCCGCCTCCGGAAGTCGCTCGAGTTGAAGCTCCCAGCCGGCAGCAGCAGCATAAAGTTGCCGCCACTGGTGGTGAGGATGCACTCGCGGCCGACACCGGCTCCCTCGACGGCATCCAGGGCAAAGGAGTAGCTCAGTGCGGAGAGCTGGATGCTGCGCGCGCGCAGTCGCCGGGCGATCCCGCCGCCGCTGCTGTCGGGCCCGGCGACGGCATAGATGAAGCGCTGGATGCCCGAGAGGTCGCCGATGACGACGACTGCCGCGTCGCCGCACTGCTGCAGCGCCAGGGCGATGTCGGCTTCGGCATTCGCACGCAGTGACGTCCAGTCGGCGGCCATACGGCGTCCTCCATGCTCCGCGGCAATACGACTACCGACGTCATGGGAGGGCATTCGCCGCCGTGTGGCCGTCCTCCTCCACAGCCGCGGATATTTTTCCTCGCGATTGTGCGCGCCCTCAGCGGGGTGTGCCGTCAGCCGTTCCTCCCCCCTCGTGCTGCCGGCCTGTTGCGTCTCGCCGTTTGAGACGCAACGCGCCTGGAACTGCGCCCGAACGTGACGCCTCCTCCGGCACCCCATTCTGCGAAACGAACGGACACGCCGGCATCGGAGCGCTGCATCTCCGGGTTGGGAGAGCCGTCAGCCGTTCCTCCCCCCTCGTCCCGCCGGGC
>DPJP01000462.1:2925-4475 GCA_003542955.1 Armatimonadota bacterium | reverse complement strand
GGATTCCAGCCGTCTACGCGCAAAAGTGAACCGTGAGTGCCTGACCCCAGCCGTTGTCCCGAAGGCGTTGCGTGACGTCAAATCCAGACATCTCTCTCCCGCGCCACCAGGCAGACGAACCCCGTTCGCACAGGGGCTCATGGCATCGCTGACGGGCCACACAAGGGGTCCTGAAGTTCGTGCGCATGGGGCAGTGCGGCGAGAGCACTCAAACCGCGGGGCGGTATCCGGGGCGTGTCTGACCACACCCTATCCGCCGATGGCCTTCTGTGCGTAGACCTCGGGGTAGAGCTGCTTGGCGCACTCCGGGCAGAGACCATGCGTGAAGTCGGCCTGCGAGTTCTGCGTGATGAACTCCTCGAGCGCCTTCCAGCGCCCGTCATCCCTGATCCGCTTGCAGCTTGCGCAGATCGGCAGCACTCCGTGCAGAACGCGGAGTTGGCTCATCGACGCCTCGAGTTCGGAGTAGGCGCGGGCATTCTGTATCGCCAGCCCGATCTGATGCGCCAGCGACTCGAGGAACTCGACGAGTTCGGCGTCGAACATCGCCAGCCGGCGGTCCTGCAGCTCGAGCAGCCCGATGCGGACGCCACGGGCGCTCAGGGGAATCAGTGCCAGTGACTCGTGATCGCAACGGTGCGAGTAGCGCGCCCCACCACGTAACAGGCGCGCGCCCGCCGTCGAGTTGGCCAGCGCCGTGATGCTCCTGCACCAGAAGCTGCCTCCGGGCGTGAAGAACTCAAGTGATGGGTCATACTCGCCCGAGCCCACCACCTCGCCGATGCAGTCAACCAGGTTGCGCCCCGCATCGGGGCATCCGCAATCGGGCGCCCCTGGAGCCGCCAGGTGGTCCGTATGGACAACATAGGGGTAGACGCCATCGCGCTCCAGCCGTACCGCGACCGTCTCGGCGGAGCTGAGTTCCTTAACGCGGAGCACGACGAAAGCCAGCGTCTGTTCTATCTGGGTGAAGTTATTGAGTTCCGCGCACAGGTCGCGGGCGATACGCTCGCGGCGCAGCTCCCGGCGCAGGGAGCCTACTGATACCTCGCGGTCTTCGACACCGCCTGCCGTGGCACAACCTATGGCCTGTGGGCGTGCGTCGGCCATCAGGTCTGCGAGGGTGGCGACATCGAGCGCGAGTTGTCCATCCGTGAGTGGCGTGTCCATGAGTGTTCCCCCCAGCCATGCTTGAGCATCCTGCTCATACCCCGTTGATGCAACAACCGTGCCAGATCGGCCCCTGTACGCAGAAACGTTGCCTGTCTGATACACCACGTGTCGAGGGTGTGGAGTGCGCAGGGCTCGAATCTGCTGCCGGGCCCCGTTTCGCGGTCCTATCCGATGCCGTGCCCGTGCTGACCTCTGCCCGCGATGGTCCCACGTCGGCAGGAATCGCAGCGGGTGCTGGAGAAGTCGGTCATTGGCACACACATACTGCCGCGCTGCGGTATGCGATGCGCGCCGTATCACAAGGGAGGTCATACTGTCATGCGACGAACGGGTTTCACGCTCATCGAGTTGCTTGTTGTCATCGCGATCATCGCGAT
>DPJP01000462.1:0-2910 GCA_003542955.1 Armatimonadota bacterium | reverse complement strand
GAGCCCGGGAGAAGGCGCGGCAAGCCTCATGCCTGTCCAACATGAAGGAGATCGCCCTCGCCGTTCTGATGTACATCAGCGACTACGACAGCATCTATCCGCGTGCCAGCGTTGTCGTGGGCTGGTCAAGCTGCGGCGGCAACGCATGGTGGCCGGTGCTGATCGATCCCTACATCAAGTCGGGGGCAACCAACACGACCTGGAGTGGCGGCAGCACGAGTATCTGGAAGTGCCCATCAATGGCGACGGCGTCCTCCTGGTACTGCGGCGCTTATGCCGATTACGGCATGAACAGCTCGATCTTCGGGCTCGTCGAGGCGCGCATCGGCCAGCCCGCCCAGACGATCATGCTCGGCGAGAGCTGGATATCGCACGCAACCGACCCCGGCAGCCATGAGGGCTGGTATTCCTGGAGCTCCGCCTATGCCGACGACCCCACGTATACGCCCGGCTATTACGCCGGCCTCGGCACCCGCTACGCCCACAACGGGATGGCGAACTGGGCCTTCTGCGACGGCCACGTCAAGGCGGAGAATGAGACCAACATGCTCGGNNGCGGCCGCTACATCAAGGCTCCGTAGCACGCCAGTCGTCGTGGACAGACAGCACTCCGAGAGTCATCCGCGCCCGGAGACTGCCTCCTTGCCTTGAAGCTGGAGCGGGGAGGCTTGCTGTACCCGCATGCCGCCGCGCCCCCGGCGGCGCGGAACGGTTCCGACCATCGGGCCGATGCCCCGCCGGCTCGCCTCCCATTGCTCGGCCCGTCTGTCTTCCCTCAGACGGCGAAGAATCGCCCTCCCCCGCCTGGATCGTGCCGGCAAATGTGTGATCTACTGCTTGACCGGGCAAACTATGTCGGGTAGTATACTCACTCGCCGTACCCGGACCAATTCAGACCTTGGAGGTGCGTGAATGAGACGTGGCTTCACCCTGATTGANNGAACTGCTGGTTGTGATCGCGATCATCGCTATCCTGGCAGCAATACTCTTTCCCGTGTTCGCAAGGGCTCGGGAGAAAGCTCGGCAGTCGTCTTGTCTGAGCAACGTCAAGCAGCTTACCCTGTCTGTTCACATGTATGCCCAGGACTATGACGAGTGCCTGCCGGGCTACATCTATGCCGCAGGCACAACCCCTCGCCTCTACTGGTTCGACGTGCTGGCTCCCTACATCAAGAACCAGCAGATACTCACATGCCCCAGCGCCGCCAACGTGACCCCTACAGGCTACGGCTGGAACTTCCGCTGGATGTCCTACGGGTGGGTCGAGGCCGTCCAATCCTGCACTGCCATGGGCGCCATCGCCTACCCGTCTGAGACCGTTCTGCTCAGCGACTCGAATCAGTACTACGTGCGCGGTCCCGGCACGACTCTGACGAGTTACTGGCCGCCGGCCCGCCACAACGGCGGCGCCAACTTCGGACTGGCCGACGGCCACGCCAAGTGGTATCAGGCCGACCAGTTCCAGAACTCGCCCGGCCCGCTCAAGTGGACCGCCGGCGGCACGCCGTACTAGGCCGCACACACCTCAATGTAGTCAAAAGGGCCCGCGGGATTACCCGCGGGCCCTTCTCTCTCCTGCTGCCGTTCGCGCTCAGTCGGTGAGCGCCTTCGTCACAGCGCGTACTCCACGTACTCGTTCACACACGGGAAGCGCTCCGCCACCAGCACCCTCCGCTCGCGCGGGACGCTGATCACGCTGCAGACGTTGTTGGGGTTGCAGATGCCCCCGAGCCCACGCCCCGGCCCGTCGTGAGTCGCGCACAGTTCCTTCAACAGCTCAATCGACCCGCCCTCGACCTCGCTACGCCTGCCGAACTGCTGCATGATGCGGATTCTGTTCGCTCGATCCGCCAGGCCCTCAAAGCCCGACACCGCCGCCTCATCCACGGTGAATTCCGAGAAGAAGAAGTTGCCGCAGCAGATCCACCCACCCGGCTGCCAGCCGCGGTCTGCCAGGTACGGCCCGGTCGGCTTGTGCGTCTCGACCACTACACCGTTGCCGGCCGCGTCGACCATGATGTGGTTCCCGTGCCCGGCGATCCCCGGCCGCTTCAGCAGCTCGATGGCCTCCGGCACATCGCGGCATGTCTCGACGACCAGCCGCGCGGTGTAGATGCTGTGGAAGGCCGGCGGCTTCTGTGGCGCCGGGGGCGCCGTCTTCAGCACCCGCGCCGAGGAGCCGCTGACCGCCAGGCCGTGCTCGTTGACCCCGCCCCAGTAGGAGAGCCATCCCGGCCAGACTATCCCCACATGTGAATAGGCGCCCTGCCGCCGCGTCGTCTGCACGATGTAGCCCGGGTCATCATCGAGGTTCCCGCCCAGCAACGGCCCGTTGGGCGACTCTCGGAACCCGACATTCGAGCAGCTCTCCTGCTCGAGCAGCGTCCCGACATACGCTCCGAAGTGGATGTCAAAGACGTACTCGAAGTCGACTCCCAGCCCGTCGGCATAGCCCCGCACCTCCTCCAGCTGATCTGGCCAGTTCCTCCCGACCCACTCGACCATGGGGCCGAGGTCCCGCAACGGGACTTGATCCGCATGCAGGTGGAACTGCTTGCGGTACTTGTACCCGGCGATGACGCCAAGCTGTTCGCACTGCCGCCTGCCGATCTCATACGCCGATCCGCTCAACTCAATGTGCGTCATCGCCATGGTGCTTCGTCCCTCCATGTGTATGTTCACCCGGCCAAGAACGGCAGATCACTACGAAAGACGCGAATGACGCGAATGAACGGCCGCCGTCTGCCGTTCCCCCACCCCACGCCCCCATACGCGCTAACATCAGAACTCCTGATATGGGCACCAGGAGCGATGTCCATTTCCTGGGCCTCCGAAGCCCTTGCCGGGCGGCCGGGGTCAGGCATTCAGAATTCAGTTTTGCTCAGCCCTGGGTGGATTCCAGCCGTCTAC
>DPJP01000039.1:20213-20370 GCA_003542955.1 Armatimonadota bacterium | reverse complement strand
AGGTTCACCCGCACCCCGCGCCTGTGCGGCTACGCTTCATGGTGGCCGGGTGGTTGGAGGCTCAGCGGGGAGTAGTGTGATGCGGGATCGGGTGCGAACGGCGACACCGGCGCATGCGATGCACTGCAGGGCGTTGCCGTTCTCCCCCCTCCTCCCG
>DPJP01000039.1:0-20082 GCA_003542955.1 Armatimonadota bacterium | reverse complement strand
AGGGGGGCCGGGGGGGTGAGGCAGGCCGTTCGCCGCTACCCAAACTGCCGCAGTTGCTCCTCGGTCAGCTCGTCGCGGGGCTCCTGGATGCGCTGGGAGAGCACCAGGGCTACGGCCGCGAGGATGGTCNNGCCACCGCGAAGATGATGGCGAAGCCGAACTCCTCGGCAAGCCAGCCGTAGGTCAGCGGCACAAGGCCGGTGGGGACGGTGAAGACTGTCGTGAAGCCGAAATACGAGGGCCGCTTGCGCTGCGGGGCGATGTCCATGATGTAGCTCATGTAGCCCGGCCCGATATGCGCGACGAAGATGCCGCTGCAGGCGAAGCACGCGCACAGGACGACCATCCGGTACGGGAGGGTGTAGCCGAGGATTTCGGCTCCGCCCGGTGGCGCAAAGCGGGCGCCGAGCAGCGCGGTGACGGCCATGGCAAAGCCCGCCACCGCGGCGGTGATGAGCACGCGGCGCGTGCCGACGCGATCCAGCACCCGGCCCTGCGCCTGGCTGCCGATCATCTGGGCGATGATCTGGACCGAGATGAACACGGCGGCGACGGTATCGGGCATGCCCCATTGCTTGACGGCCATGGCGGTGAAGAACGGCGCAATGCTGCCGGCGGACATGAGCAGCAGCAGCACCCTCATCATGCGACGGTAGCGCGGATCGTGACGCCACAGCCGCAGGCCCCGGGTGACGTGCTGGCGCAGGGTGAGTCTGTGGTGCGCGGGCCTGCTCGGGGGCTCATGGACCATCGAGTAGGCAATCCAGGAGATGCCCAGCACCACCGCGGAAGCCCCGAGCAGGATGCCGTAGTTGAGCGGGAACACCGCGGGGGAGTTCGGGCCGACCATGTAGCGGATCAGCGGCACCGACACTGTCAGCACCAGGAGCAGTCCGCCGGTCTGCCGCCACATCCAGAAGCTGCCGCGCTTGGTCGTGGGTGTGGACTTGGCGACGATGTCGGTGAAGGCCTGCGTGCTCACGGCCTGAGCGGCATACCAGACCGCGAAGCAGAGCAGCAGCAGCGCGGCGATCAGAGGGCCGCTGAGGCCGAAATAGGACCCGAGCAGCACGGCGGCCGCCATGCCCGACAGCGCCGAGAACCGGATGACGCTGAAGAGCTTGAAGATCGGCAGCTTGTGCTCGGCGGTATCCACCCAGCGCGAGCCGAGAATGGCGGGCACGGCGGGGACCAGGAGCACGATCGCCTGCACCAGCCCGACGGTCCACGTCATGCCCGTCAGGTGCAGGAGCAGCAGCGGGAGCACCGTCTGCGCATCGCCGAGGCGGTTGCCGACCTCGACGAGGATCCCGTTGACAATGCCGAGGATGTAGTTGCGCCGGTGCAGCGGCACCAGCATCTCTTTACCGCTTGACGGGATAGCGTCAGACATCACGTGTCGTCATCTCGTATTCGCACGTCTTGCGCGCCGGTGCCGGATCGGCTCTTCCCGCGCACGCTCAGCCGGGCGCCACCACAAAGGCCTTCAGCCGCCCGACCAGTTCTCCATCGACCTCGACCTCGGCCGCAACGTGATCCTGCTCGTACTCCTCCGACAGCACCCGCCCGCCTTCACGGCACAGTTGCAGCAGGTCCATCCGGTCGTAGGGCACATGCAGTGACAGCGTCACAAAGTGCGCGAAGGCCGCCTCCGCAATGAGCAGCCTGAGCTGCTCGAGCCCCATCTGCTCGCGGGCTGAGATCGGCAACCCGTCGGGCATCTCCATGAGCACCTGCTCCCCGCGGGCAGTGCCGGCGACCTGATCCCACTTGTTCAGCACCACGATGGTCGGCTTGTCCGCCACACCGAGGCGCTCGAGGATCAGCTCGCTCGCATCGCGCTCGGTATTCACCCACGGGCCGCTTGCGTCGAGCACGTGCACGATCACGTCCGCCTCGTGAAGCTGCTCGAGCGTGGTCATGAAGGCGGAGACGAGGTCCTCGGGCAGATTGTGGATGAATCCGACGGTATCGCTCAGCAGCACCTCGGCGCCGTCAACCGGCGCCCGGCGGATTGTTGTCTCGAGCGTCTCGAAGAGCCGGTCGTGCGCCTTGACCTCCTCGCTGCCGACGAGGGCGTTGAGCAGGGTCGACTTGCCGGCGTTGGTATATCCAACGAGCGAAACCAGCGGCACGCCTGAGCCGCGGCGCGTGCTGCTCTCGACCTCGCGCTGGGAGCGGATCTCCTCAAGCTGGGCACGCAGACGCGACATGCGTCGCTGCAACTGCCTGCGATCGGTCTCGAGCTTTGTTTCGCCCGGTCCGCGCACACCGACGCCGCCGCCGACGCCCCCGCCACCACCACGGATGCGGTCCATCATGCGGCCCTTGCCGGTCAGCCGCGGCAGCAGGTACGACAGCTGTGCCAGCTCGACCTGTATCTGCCCCTCGCGGGTTGTCGCGTGCTGGGAGAAGATGTCCAGGATCAGCTCGGTGCGGTCAAGCACCTTGCAGTCCAGGGCGTCGATGAGCGTGCTCACCTGTACGGGTGAAAGCTCATCATCGAACAGCACGATCTCGGCATCGGCCGAGAGCCGGAGCGCTTTGAGTTCCTCGAGCTTGCCCTTGCCGACGTAGCGCGCGGGGTCGGGTCTGCGCCGCGGCTGCACCATCACCTCGACGGGTATCGCGCCGGCAGCAAGACACAACTGCGCGAGTTCGCGCATCGAGCGCAGGCCCTCGCCGCGGAGCCGGTTGATGCCGACGAGTACAGCCCGCTCCGCCTCGCGGAGTTGGTCTCGCTCGAGACCGACTGCAATGATGTCGTTCATGGATTCACCAACTCAACTGCACGGCGCGGGCGTCGCCGGGGCGGCAGGGGTCAGGCGTCCTTCAGAACTTCAGCGTCAGCCTGGTCCTGATCCGCTCGATCGCCTCATTGATCTGGGCGAGCTTGTCATCGCCCTTGATTGTCAGTGACAGGCGAACGAAGCCCTCGCCATAGGAGCCGTAGACCGCGCCGGGAATGACGAGCACGCCGCACTCGGCGAGCAGGTCCCTGGCGAAGTCGGCGGCGGTTGCGTAATTGGCCGGGATCGGCACCCACACGTAGAAGGTGGCCTTCGGCGGCTGGATATTCCAGCCGAGCGAATTGAGCCCGTTGACGAGCGCATCGCGGCGGCGCTGGTACTCGGCGTTGAGTTCGCCGATGAAGCTGTCGTAGTTGGCCAGCGCCGCAATGCCGGCATGCTGCACGGCCATGAAGGTGCCCGAGTCGATGTTGCTCTTGGTTTTCGAGAGTGCGGCGACGAAGTCCGCCCCGCCGCATGCCCAGGCCACACGCCAGCCGGTCATATTGAACGTCTTCGAGAAGGAGTGCATCTCGATGGCGACGTCCTTCGCGCCCTCGACCTCGAGGATGCTGTGCGTGGCGTAGCCGTCGTAGCGCACCTCCGAGTAGGCGCAGTCGTGGACGATGATGATCTCGTTCTCACGGGCGAAATCGACGGCCCGGGTGAAGAAGTCCAGGTCGGCCACGGCGCCCGTCGGGTTGTTCGGGTAGTTGAGGAACATGAGCTTGGCGGCCTTGCGCACCGGCAGCGGCACGGCGTCGAAATCGGGCAGAAAGCCGTTCTCCGCGCGCAGCGGCATCGGGAAGGCCGCCCCTCCGCACCAGGTCGTCTGCACCTTGTAGACGGAGTAGGCCGGGTCCGGCACCAGGACGACGTCGCTCGGGTCGATATACCCCCAGATGATATGGGCGAGTGCCTCCTTGCAGCCGATGGTTCCCTGAACCTCGCCGTCGGGGCTCACCTGCGCGCCGTAGCGTTTGGCCATGAACTCAGAGACGGCCTGTTTGAACTCCGGGATGCCGAAGCCGCTCTCGTCGTACGGGTGCGTGGCCGGGTCCTTGGCCGCCTCCGCGAGCGCCTCGATGACGAAGCCGGGGGTGGGCATATCGGGGTCACCGATGCCGAAGTCGATCGGCTCGTTGCCCTCGGCAAGCATTTTGGCCTTGATCTCGGCGATCTCCCGGAATGGATACGGCGGTATCCGCTGCAGTCTCTGAGCCACGGGTATGTTCACGCTACACTCCTCCTCGGTACGGCTCACTCTTTGTATGGCCCTGGGATGAAACGCTGCTAAGGTGGCGGCCGCGCGCCCCCCCGGCGTCTCAGCGTATCGCGAGTGCAAGCAACGATGGATGCACGGCCCCGCTGAAGACCTCCGTCGCCGGGCCGGTCATGAACACGTTGCCGCCCTCGACCCACTCGATGCTCAACTCGCCCCCTAACAGGTGCACCGTCACGGGGCTCTGGCAGTAGCCGTTGATGATGGCCGCGACCGCGGTCGCGCTGGCGCCCGTGCCGCAGGCCAGCGTCTCGCCGGCGCCGCGCTCCCACACGCGCATGCGGACCTCGTGTTCTCCGAGCACCTCGGCGAACTCGACATTGGTCCTGGCGGGGAAGACGGGATGGGTCTCTATCTGTGGACCGACGCCGTGGACCAGGTTGTCGGTGAGCGAGTCGATGAAGATCACGCAGTGCGGGTTGCCCATGGAGACACAACTGACGATGAGCGTCTGGCCGGCAACTTCGAGCGGCTCGCCGAGCACGCGCGCGTCGGCCGGCTCACCGGCCATCGGGATCTCGGCACGGGTGAGTCTTGGCGGTCCCATGTCGACGCGGACCTGTGTCACCACTCCGTTCTCGACCGAGAGCGACGGCTTGATGACACCTGCGCCGGTCATGATGCGCAACTCCGTCGCGTCCGTCAGTCCGTGCTCGTAGACGTATTTCGAGAACGCTCTGACGCCGTTGCCGCACATCTCGGCCTCGGAGCCGTCGGAGTTGAATATCCGCATCGTGAAGTCGCACTCGTCAGCCGGCTCGATGAGAATAATGCCGTCTCCGCCGATACCGAAGTGCCGGTTCGAGAGCGCGATCGCCAGCCTGTCGAGGGCATAGGCGGTCAGGTCCTGGTTGATGGCGTCAATGTAGATGTAGTCGTTGCCGAGGCCGTGCATCTTGGTGAACTGCATTGCGTACACCGCTTCCGTTTGGGGGCTGGGCTCGACGCCGGGCGGCTACAAAAACGCACGACGGGCGCCGGCCCATCGTGCTCCTCCGTGTTTGTCACCGTTACTGTGTGCTGTGCGCTGCGGGCTGCCGCCGGGACGATCAGGCCTTTTCGGAGGGCGCCGGGCCAATCACGGCAACGGCGCTTTTATAGACCATGATCTCAACGCCCTTGGCAGCCACGAGGATTGTGAAGGCGTCGAAACCGGCGATCTTGCCCACGAGTTGCTGCTGGTTGACCATGACAATGCGCGCCACGGTGCCTTTGTCACACATTTNNCTTGTCCTGGATGCTCTCTCGTTCCTTGGCCACTGCGGGCGCTCCTAGCTGGTACCGATTAGTGCGGGCGGCCGGACATCCATGTGGCAGCCGCCTGGCTGATTGCTGCTACGGCTTCGTCGAATTCGCGCGTGGTCGACCACTCAAGCCACAGAGCGGAGTTCGGCGCGCCGCTGCCGGGCGGGAGCCCCCACCTCTCGGCGCGGAGCCACGTCAACTGCCGTTTTGCGAAGCGGCGCGTGTCTCGCTTGATCAGGCGCACCGTCTCAGGGTAGGCCGTCTCCCCTGCAAGATGGGCCATCAGGTGGCGATAGCCGATTGCCTGCATGGCCTGCGAGACCCGCGTACAGCCGAGCCGGGCGAGGGCTTCGACTTCCTGCCTCCACCCGGCCTCGAGCATGTCGTCGACGCGGCGCTCAATGCCCTCATAGAGCCTCTCGCGGGGCCGTGTGAGGACGAAGCATGCTGAATTATAGTCGACGCCCGGTGTCGCGTCAATCTGCTGCTGGGCGCTGAAGGGCCGCCCGGTCATCTCGATGACCTCGAGGGCCCGGAGCACTCGACGGGTGTCATTGGGCTCAATCCGCCCGGCGGCATCGGGGTCAATCTCCACGAGCCGCCTGTACATCTCAGCCTGCCCGAGGCGCTCCGCCTCGCGGCTCAGGCTCCGCCTGATGCCCTCGAGCTGCGACGGGTCAGGGGGGAAGGCCAGATGCCCGAGCACCGCGCGCAGGTACAGGCCCGTGCCCCCGCACAGGATGGGCAGCCGGCCGCGCGAGTGTATGCCACAGATAGCGGCCCGAGCGTCTCGCTGGAAGTCGGCGACGGTGTAGCCGTCCCGCGGGTCGACGAAGTCGATGAGGTGAATCGGGGCTCGGGCGCGCTCCTCGGGCGTCGGCTTGGCCGTGCCGATGTCCATGGACCGGTAGATCTGCATCGAGTCGGCCGAGACGATCTCGCCCTCGAGCGCCTCGGCCACGCGCAGAGCCGCCTCCGTCTTGCCGCAGGCGGTCGGGCCGCCGATGACGAGCAGCGGTATCCGTGGCGTGGATGGGTCCTGATTCTGCGTCGGGGCCATTGTGAGCCACCTGCGCGCGTGCAGGTCGATTTCAGTCTGATTGCGAAGTAGTCGGGCGGGGGGGCGACAGGGCCCCCGGTGTGTATGCCAGTATATGTCGATCGGGGATTGAAGACAAATGGCTGCTGACAGCAATCCGCTCTCGTGTGTCGATGTAACCGCATTCGGAGCCAGGGGTGACGGGCTGACCGACGACGCCCCGGCCATCCAGCAGGCGATCGACGCATCGCGCGGGCTTGTATTCATCCCGCAGGGCGACTACCGGCTGGGCTGCGGGCTGCGCATGGACCTCTCAGAGCGCGGCCGCACGCGCCTGTGGTCCGCGGGCGCCCGTCTCATCAACGCCTCCAGCGATGCCGCCATCACCATTGTGGGCTCCCACGAGGGCACCGCAAGCCCCGAGAGCGCCAGCGAGCAGACGTACTCCCGCGAGCTGATGCCGGTTATTTCGGATCTCGAAATATCGGGTGAAGGCCAATGCGGCGACGGGATCGTGCTGCATAAGACCTTCAAGGCCACCATATCGCGTGTGACCGTGCGCGGGTGCCGGACGGGGATCAGGCTGGCGGAGCGCAACCGCAATGCCATAATCAGTAACAGCCACATCTACCACAATCGCGATATCGGCATCCTCTACGACCAGGTGAGCCTGCACCAGAGCAATATCGTCGGCTGCCACATCAGCTACAACGGGCATGCGGGCATCAAGGTGGACCGCGGGGACATCCGCAACATCCAGATCACCGGCAACGACATCGAGTACAACAACCGCGCGGAGGACGGTGAGCCCTGCGCGGATGTGTGGCTGGTGGCCGGTCCGCCACCGGGGACGGGTGTGCGCGAGGGCGCCATCTGCAGCAACACCATCCAGGCCACGCGCAGCGAGGGCGGGGCCAATGTCAGGCTGCAGGGGCTGGAGGATACCCAGTCGCAGAAGGTGGGCCTGTTGTCGATCACCGGCAACCTCATCAGCAGTCAGGATTACAACATCCTCGCCGAGAATGCCCGTGCCGTCGCCGTGACCGGCAACACCTTCGTGAGCGGCTATACGCGCAACATCAGGCTCAGCCGGTGCCGCAACTTCGCCCTCTCAGGCAACGTCATCGACGCGATCCCCGATTACGGGGAGCAGACATGCGGGGGAGTCGAGCTTGTGGAATGCACGAACTGCTCGGTGAACTCGCTGATTCTGGACGGGGCCACGCCGCCCGGCGCGGAGGCCGCGCTGGCATTGACATCATGCACTGCATGCTCGCTGTGCTCGTGCCAGGTCATGTCACCGGCCGCCGAGGCAATCTCCCTGAAGGACTGCCACAACTGCTGGGTTGCCCACTGCATCCTCCAGGTTGACCCCGATGCGGATGAGGCAATCGCCATGCACGGCGGCGCGCGGAACCAGATCACGGGGAACATGGTGTTGGAGTAGCCCGGCAGGTCGGTCCTACGGCACCAGCGCGGCGAGCGCGTCCGCGGCGGCGCGGGCGGTGTCGGCATCCTGTGCCTCGACCATGATGCGCAGCAGCGGCTCCGTACCGGAGGGCCGGATGAGAATGCGGCCGGTATCCCCCAGGCGCTCCTCCCACTCCGCCAGGGCCTGCACGAGCCGGTGGTTGGAATGCCAGTCGTAGCCGTTGGTGACCGCGATGTTGAAAAGCAGTTGCGGACACTTGACCACGGGGGCGGCAAGCTCGGCGAGCGACTTGCCGGTGCGGGCGACGGCCTCGCACACCCGCAACGCCGTGTAGATACCGTCCCCGAGGCCGAGGTCGGGGAAGATGATGTGCCCCGATTGCTCGCCGCCGACCCGCGCCCCGGTACGCTTCATCTCGGCGATCACACTGCGGTCGCCGACGGGCGTGCGCAGCAGTTGGACCCCGATTCCACGAAGCGCGCGCTCCAGGCCGAGGTTGCTCATCACCGTACCGATGACCACCTTCGGTTGCAGCAGGCCCCGATCGAGCAGGTCCGCGGCGAGCAGGTACTTGGTGTGGTCACCGTCACATACATGACCGGCAGCGTCGACGAAGACGGCTCTGTCCGCGTCGCCGTCAAAGGCGACCCCGAGGTCGGCTTCCTCCGCGCGCACACACTCCGCCAGCCGCTGCGGATGCAGAGACCCGCACCCGACATTGATCAGTTCGCCCTCTGGCGTCTCATTGATGGTGATGACTGCCGCGCCCGCGCGCCGCAGGGCCTCGGGGCCGCACTCGTACGCCGCCCCGTGGGCANNCGCAGACTGTCAGCCCGTCCAGGCCGACACCGCCCTGCGTATGCCCGAGCAGGGTGTCGAGATACCAGCCATCGAAGTCGCCGGCGGCCTGCTCGAGTACCCCTTCGGTTGCCGGGTCGGCGCGAAGGGCGTGGTCGCGGGCGAGTTGCTCGATGCGCTCCTGAAGCGGGTCGGGCAGCTTCTCGCCGTCACCGCCGACGAGCTTGATGCCGTTGAAGTCCGGCGGGTTGTGCGAGGCAGAGACGACGACGCCGCCTGCCGCGCCCAGGTGCCTCGTCAGAAGACACAGGCCCGGGGTCGTCATGACGCCACAGTCGGTGACGCGCACGCCGGCTCCGAGCAACCCCTCGGTAACGGCGGCAGCCAGCAGCGGGCCGGAGACGCGCGTATCACGCGCCAGCAGTACATGCGCGGCCTGGTGCCGCTCGGCGAGCACGGCACCGAACGCGGCCCCAACATCACGCACAACGTCCTCGGTCAGGTCGATGCCAGCTCGGCCCCTCACACCATCGGTGCCGAATAGTCTGGCAGGGGTATTGCGCATGCGATCAGTCCCTCTTGGCGTGTGGTTCGTGGTCTGCAGGACGGCGTTGTGGCCCGGCGTTGCGGCGACCGGCCACTCCTCTGCAGCGCCTACAGCGGCCTTCCGGCGGCGTGGGCGAACGGCTCCAGCTCCCGCATCAGGCGCTCGAAGGCCGGGGCGTCCAGCGCCTGGTCACCGTCAACCAGTGCGCCCTGCGGGTCGAGGTGGGTCTCGACCAGCAGCCCATCCGCGCCGGCGGCAATGGCCGCCTTGCACAGCGCCGGGACGATGTCCGGCCTGCCCGCCGAGTGACTCGGATCGACCATCACCGGCAGGTGGCTCATCCGTTTGAGCGTCGGTACGGCCGAGATGTCGAGGGTGTTGCGATACTGGGTCTCAAAGGTGCGGATGCCACGCTCGCAGAGGATCACGCGGTTGTTACCCTCGACCAGCACGTACTCGGCGGCCTTCAGCAGATCGTCGAGGGTGGCGCACATCCCCCGCTTGATCACCACCGGCTTCTCGGTGCGGCCGCACTCGGTCAGCAGGCTGAAGTTCTGCATATTGCGGGTGCCGATCTGGAAGATGTCGACGACGTCGGCCAGCAGCTCGACGCCGCGCGGATCGAGCACCTCCGAGATCAGGAGGATGTCCAGTTCCTCCTTGATCTGGCGCATCAGCGGGATGCCGTCCTCGCGCAGGCCCTGGAAGTCATGCGGGGAGGTGCGCGGCTTGTAGATGCCCCCGCGCAGCACCTTCGCCCCGGCGGAGCGCACGTAACGGCCGATTGCGACATACTGCTCGGCGCTCTCGATAGCGCACGGCCCGGCCATCATCACCAGGCTCTGCCCGCCGATGGTCACTCCCCGGCCCAGGTCCACCTCCGTGCCCTGTGGCGCCACATCGCGGGCGGCCAGTTTGAACGGCTGCAGAATCGGGACGATGCGCTCGACGCCAGGCATCGTGCGCAGGACCTCGATCTTCTCCTGCGTCTTGTCGCCGATGACGGCGACGACAGTCTTCTCCACCCCGTAGATGGGGTGAGGGGTGAAGCCGAGTTCGCTCACCTTGTCAATGACGGCCTGTATGATATCGGCGGCGGCGCCGGTATCCATGATAATGACCATGCTGTCTCTCCTCTCCGGCGGCCCTGATCTATGCCGGCCGCGCCGGGTGGCTCAGGACCGCGTCAGCCGCATTGCGGACTCGTTGGCGCGCGCGATGATGCGCTCCGCGTCCAGGTGCGGGTAAGCCCCGCGTTCATAGAGCACGACACCATCGACCGCGGTGAGCACCACGTCACCCGCCTCCGCGGCGTAGATCAATTGCGAGCAGAGATTGTGCAGCGGCTGATTGTGCGCTTCAGCCATCGAGACCAGAGTGAAGTCGGCGCGCTTGCCCACCTCCAGCGAGCCAATCGTCTCCTGCAGGCCGATGGCGCGGGCGGCGCCGATGGTAGCCATCTCCAGCGCCTGCCGCGCATTCACCACCCGTGGGTCGCCGGCATAGCCCTTGTGGATCAGCGCGGCCATCCTCGCCTCACCGAGCAGATCGAGCCGGTTGTTCGAGGAGGCCCCGTCGGTGCCGAGGCCGACGATTGCGCCGCGCTCGAGCATATCCGGCACG
This sequence comes from Armatimonadota bacterium, assembly GCA_003542955.1. Classification (GTDB taxonomy): domain Bacteria; phylum Armatimonadota; class Zipacnadia; order Zipacnadales; family UBA11051; genus UBA11051. The sequence goes on along the minus strand of DPJP01000039.1, from coordinate 9,327 downwards.
CGTGCGAAGCCGGAGGCGAGCTTCATGTTGCTGGTGGGGCAATGGGCGATACCCACGCCGCGCTCGGCCAGCACCGCGATCTCGCCATCGTCCAGGTGAACACAATGGGCGGCGGTGACGTGCGCGTTGAGCACCCCGAGCTTCTCCAGATACGCAACGGGCTTCATCCCCGTCTGCTGCTCGACCTGCTCCACCTCGTTGACCGTCTCCGAGAGGTGAATGTGGATGCTGAAGCCGTGCTCGAGTGCCGCCTCGGCAACCTCCGTGAGCATCTCGGGCGTACACGAATAGGGCGCGTGCGGCCCCAGCATCGGGACGATGCGTTCCGGTGAGGTCTCACGCGTCTGCAGGGCGAACTCGGTGGCGCTGCTCACATCGCGTCTCTCGTCCACAAACTGCAGCAGCACACCCGAGGGCAATGCCCGGATGCCCCCGTCGATTGCGGCCCTGACACCCGCGCCCGGATAGTGATACATGTCATTGTAGCAGGTCACCCCGGCGCGCAGCATCTCGAGGATGCCAAGCAGGGTGCCCCAGTAGACGTCCTCTTCGACGAGCCCGGCCTCCGTCGGCCAGATCTTCTCCGTCAGCCACTCCTGCAGCGGCATGTCGTCGGCGAAGCCGCGCAGCAGCGTCATCGCCAGGTGCGTGTGGGCATTGACCAGGCCGGGCAACAGCACCGCGCCACCGGCGTCGATCTGCTCGTCGAACCCATCACCCGGCTGATCGCGCTCGGGCCCGACGTACTCGATGACGCCGTCAACGCTGACCAACTCGGCGCCGTGGATGGGCTCGGCGCCGTCACACATGGTCAGCATTGTGGCATTGTGGACGCGCAGTGTCGCCATCAGTGCCTCCGGGCAGGTGGGGAGTGAGGGGTACCGCGGCCATTATAGCACCGGCGCGGCGGCGGGACAAAGGGCGGGGCCACGCCTGCGGGCATGGATCAGCCCCGCGGGGCGCTCCGGACCACTCAAGTGAGGCTGCGAGCGGTGTCGTCACGCCCGCCCCCTTCAGCCCCCGTATCAGGGCATCTACCCCACTCCGTAGGTCTCTACTTCTCCCCCATCTGCTCGATGGCGTGCACAATGCGCTCCCGCAGCCGTTGGCAGTCCGCAGCCGAGAGCGGCCTGGCCGGGTACATGTTCTCACCCGGAGTGCCGGCCGCGTCGACGTCGGCGAGGACCTGTACCGCCTCCTCGGGCACCGGTCGCCCCGCCCGCTCCGCCGCGCTGACCATCTGCCTGAGAGTGAGCCAGTAGCGGTAATCGTCGATCCCCTCGCGCAGCTCGAAGGCGCAGGTGCGCCAGAAGGATCGCTCGGGCCCCGGGAGCACCATGCTGTGGAACTCCGTGGCGGTGACGGTATCGATGTAGTTGTGCGGGTCTCCAATCAGGTACTGGAAGTGCCACTCGAGCCGCACCGGGCCCGGATTGGCCGCGGTGTAGAAGCCCATCGAGAAGCGGTCGAGCCCGCAGTTGTACAACGCCGGAGTACATGGTGTCCCCTTGAGCTTCTCGGCCGCCTCCGCCGGGGGAGGTGTCGGCGCCAGTGCGATGTCCAGCCACGGCGCAACGATCGGTATCGCGTTCCAGTAGCCGTTGCAGATCGTCCTGACGCCTTCGACCCCGTGCGCGGCTTTGCAGAGGCCCGCGATGCGCTCCTCGGCCTCCGCGGGGGTGAACTCGTCGCCGATGTAGACCATCACCTCGGGCCAGCCCCGTTGACGGCCGTGGTCGCGCACATCGNNGAGTGAACTCCTCGCTGCCCTCCGGCGCATACCGGCCGAGCTGCCCGGCCAGCATGTGCGTCATCCCCTGGTAGCCGGGGATGGCGCCGCTCAGGCCGGCGCGCTGCACGGCATCCATGTAGGTGTCGGTGAACGTGTAGTCGAGCACCGGTCTGCCGTCCACAACCTCCGTGATAGGCGGCCACGGAAAGCGTGAGACCATGTTGAAGCCGATCCGGCGCGCGACACGCAACTCCTGCTCGAGCAGGGCCAGCACGCGCGGGTGAGTCCCGTCCATGCCGCCGAGAGTCTGCTGCAGGTAGCCGGGTGGGTAGTAGTAGGCCCCACACGCGTAGTCGAGCGGCGCCAGACTGAACTCACGTACACGCAGCCGCAGGGACAGCTCGCGTACGACCCGCCCGCCGGCGCTGATGCTCACGGCGCCCCTGTACATGCCGGGACGCGCGTCGTCGGGCACGCTGACCGTGAGCCAGCACTGGCGCGGCCGAGACGGCTCCAGAACAGGCATCGGCCGCGGTGAGAGCACGTCGCCTCTGACGGTGCAGCGGTTCGTATCGAACAGCGTGTGACTCGTGGGCACAGGGCGCACCAGCAGCCACTCGGCGCGACATGCCTCCGCCGGGATGCGCGAGCCGTCGGCACCCATGAGCGGGCCGATTGTGACGTCCACATCGCGCGGCGTGTCCTCCGGAAGCAGGTGCTGCGCGGCCATGAACACGAGTGAGATCGTCTCTTCCTCGCCGGGGCAGGCGGACAGCCGCAGACCGACGTCGGCGATGCGCTCGTCAGGATCGGCCCAGAAGGGCCGCGCCCAGATCGTCATGTCGCCGGCCGCCCACAGGAAGCCCTCGGGGCGCGCGAGTGGCGCCTCCACCGTGGCCGGGTGCGCATCGGCGAACAGCATCCGGCGCAGGCGGTCAACCTCTTCGAGGGCCCGCTCTCCGGCTTCACCGGCTGCGGCCGGGACCACCGCCAGCCCATCGAGACAGATGCTGCCGCCTGCCGAGAACTGCACATCAAGCTCCCCGGTGTCTATCTGTACCTCGACCTCGCGAACCGGAAAGCGCGGCGCGATGCAGTGGTCGAACACGGTCTCGGTCGCGGGGTTCATCTCTCGCAGGGCTCCGGCCAGATAGTGCTCTTGCAGGAAGTCCTCCCNNCCCTGGAGAGATGCTCGGAGGCCACCTCCGACCCGTTCACCGACAGCGTGTAGTCATGGTCCTCGAACGAGTAGCGGTCGATGTCGCCCATCCACACGAGCAGCCGGTAGTCTCCCGCCGGGACGCGCAGCCGATAGGTCGCCTGTCCACTGATGCGGACGAAGTCGCCGCAGAGTGAGTCGGGCCGCGGCACGACACCGTTCTTGACGGTGCGGAGCACTGCTGCGAGCGTGGCCCCCGGCAGCCAACCGTGGCCGCGGTCCGTGTCGAACAGAGCATCGGCCCCGACGGCGCTGAAGCCGGGCATGAGCGGCTGGCTCTGGGGGCCGAAGTCGATGAAGACGCCGCCCTCGACCGCCTTGACGACGGACGCGCAGGCAGCTTTCTCGGCAACGCGTGCGCCCTCGCGCGTGAGGTACCCGCCGGCAGGTACACCCTCGCACAACATCAAGCCGTCGACGAGGATATCACCCTCGGCCTCCGGGTAGGCATGGATGCGCACGCGGAGGAAGTCCATCTCTTTCGGCGGCATTGTGAAATGGACGCTTCGCACCTCCCAGCCCTCATCGTCGCCGATCCTGACTGCCTCGGCGCTCCAGTTCCACGTGGGGTCGGTCGCGAGGATGGAAATGCCTGTGACCGGCTCGCCATCTGGGCGCTTGACGCGCGCTTCGAGGGCCAATTCCGTGCCGGGCGCAAGGCCGCGGACCGCCTGCCAGATGCTCGCATGCCGGCCGGGAGCCCGGCATTGCAGCGCGACGCCACCATCCCAGGCGGCCTTGTCGACCACGGTGAAGACGGCGACGGGGCCGGTCCAGCCGTCGGGCTCCGGCGCGCCGTCTGCCTCGATCTCGAAACTGCTGTTTGTGAGCAGGTTGATGGGTGGGTCACCGGCGGCGAAGCATGGGCCGACGACGTAGAGCCCGAGTGCGAGCGCCGTCAGTGTTGCCGGCAGGCCGGTGACAAATCGGTCGGTGAAAGCTCTGGTCATCTGGGTATACCTCATTCTGCGGCAGTCGATCACAGGCGCATCCGCGCGTCGTCCGTGTAGGCCGGGGCCACCTACAGGTTCACCGTGGGTGTGGCGCAGACCCTCCTGCGACGGGCGCTGTAACGAAGTCTCAGGGCAGGCGCGGGACATGCAGGCAGCGGTGGAACGGCTGGGGTCACGTCTTGAGAGTTCATTTTTGCCCGAAAACAAGCGAATGGCGCCCGCAATGGTCGATACTCCGCTTGGTGTACCGGACCCCGGAGAGCAAAAATGAATTTTCAAGACGTGACCCCAGCATCTCACCATCTGGAGCCCTGAGACTTCGGTACAGCGCCCCTGCGACGACACACAGCCAGCCGCCGAGGTGCGCCGGCTGGCGGCGGCGAAGCGGAGGTGTCTTCGCGTCGGCAGGCGAATCACTGCCGATGTGCCGGGAGGAGTGCAGCTCGATAGGGGGCCAACGATGCTGAAGACGGTTGCTGAGGTTACGCTGAGAGACGGAACACCGATGCAGGTCGTCCTTTGCGAGCCGCCCGAGGAGGAGTACGCGCAGGGGCTCCTGCACTTCCTGCGCCATAAGGCCGACGACAGCCTCCGCGGCATCCGCCAGCGCGTCCTCGGGCAGTATGCCGACTACTGTCTGGACCGCTACTTCGTCGGGGAGGTCGACGGCCGGCCGGTCGGCCACGCGTGGTACGGGCTGCCGCGCGTCGACGACGGTCGCCGCTGGGGCATCGGCAACTTCGGGCATGTCTACACGGATCCGGAGTGGCGCGGACGCGGCATCGCCGGCGAACTCACCCGGCTGCTGCTCGATGACTTCAACGCCGAGCCGACCGGCAGTTGCCTGCTCTGCAGCGCGGGAGCCGACGCCGGGCGCATCTACCGCAGGTTCGGCTTCCAGTTCATCCCCCCGGATGCCACATCGGGGCCCATGTGCTACCTCAAGCCGTCGGTTGCGCCGGACTTCGCCACCCTCGACGAGGAATACTTCGCCCCCGGTCTGCCGACACGCGTCCGCCATGGGCACATTGGTGACAGGCACGATCTGGACCGGATGCTCGATTTCTCCGCGCCCTGGATTGCTGCCCGCGCCCGCTGGCACATGGTCGGCGTCTCATCGCTGGCACCCACCTTCATGGCGGCACTGCATTACGTCGAGGACGGTCGCGGGCTGCTGAGCGTGCTGCAGACAAGCTCCGGCAGCCTGGTAGGCTATGCGTTTGTGCTCAGTCTCGGCACCGGCTATGAGGTCGGCCTGCGGACGTTTGACTTTGTGCTCCACCCCCACTACCTCGGGGAGGGCGTCAGCCTGGCTCGGGAGACACTCGCGATGGCCGCTGAGGCCGAGACGTCCGATGTGCACACAAGTGTTGCCGCGTGTGACGAGAAGAAGCTCGAAATACTCCAGTCGGCTGGCTTTGCCGAGCAGTACCGCTTCGCGGATGCCTTTCTGGTCGGCAGCGGCACGCCCGAGCAGAGCCGCCACGATGTCCTGCTGCTGAAGGCGCGCGCATCCACAGCCTGAGTCACGACGCGCCGATCTGAGTCCTGCCCCCGGTCTGTTCCCCCCGCGCCCGTGCCTCCCCCGGCAGGGGACGCCGTTACCGGTAGCGAATCTGTCCACCGGCTGCCGCGGATGGCTGTTGACCCCCGTGTTACTGGAGGCAGATATGCACAGGCACATGCTCGTCCTGATTGTGGCATGCAGTGCTTTCCTCGCCGTGGCGCAGGCGCAGACGCCGACGGCCGTGGAACTGCCGCTGGAGCGATGGGTGGCCCAATCGCAGCAGCCCGACGACGGCAAGGCTGTCATCGCCGCCGACGGTTTCACCCTCACACGCAGCGCGCGGGCCGGCACCTACATGCTGCGCGTGTTCCAGGATGTGCCCGTCACCCCGGGCGGACTATATGCCTACAGCTACGAGGTCAAGGTCGAGGGCGGGGGCTCCTCCCAGGGCATCGTCTTCAGCGGCAATGCCGAGGGCGCCTGGGATGAGCCCAATGCGCGCCATACCGAGATCAAGCGCGAGTGCGACTTCACGCAGGTCCGCACAATCGTCGGCACCACGCCGACGACGGTGAAGTTCCGTCTCGACCTGCGCGCATCGGGCGTGAACACGACCATCACCTATCGCAATGTCAGGCTCGAGCAGATCGGGCAGCAGCCCGACACAACGCTCTCGCCCAGCGATGCCGAGGTCACGCTCGACGGCAGGCTTGATGACCCGATATGGGCCGGTGCTCCGCGCTTCTCCCCGTTCCGCGTGCTCGGCGAAGTGGAGACGCTCAGCACGGTGGGCAGCGAGGCGTTGCTGGCCGTGCGCGGGGACTCGCTGTATGTCGGCTATCGCCTGGCAGAGCCCGATGTCGCCGGGATGAAGACGACCGCGCCGCCCGACGCCACCGGCATCGCCCCCGTCGGCATCTACGAGGACGACTGCACCGAGACCTTCCTCTCCGTGGACCGCGCATCCTACTCACACCTGATCGTCAACGCCGCCGGAGCGCGCCACTGGGATCAACGCAACTCCGGGCGTGCCAGCGCCACCTGGTACCCCACCACCCAGGTCGAGTTCCACCCGGAATGGGAGGCGAAGGCCGCGATCGGGGAGGGCGAATGGNNTGCGCGTGAGGCTCAGCGATCTGTATGGCGGCACCGTTGGCGGCGACCAGACGCTGTATGTCAACTTCACCCGCCATCGGCCGCGCGACCCGCAGCCCAATCTCACCTACGCCCCGGTCATCGGGGAGTTTTATGCGGTGCCCCGCGAGTTCGTGCCGGTCACGATCAAGCTGCCGCCCCTGACCGGCCCGGCGGTGAGCAACGCCATTGACGCGAAGTTCACCACCCTGCTCGGGGTACCCGATGTGCTGATGGCCGGTGCGCCGGTGAAGCTGGTCACGGGCACAGGCGCATTCCGCCTCCCGGTGGACCCGTCGCTCAGCGAGAAGGACGTGGAGATCGATCCGGGTGTGCTCGGTACCCTCCGGGATGCTCTCTCCGTTGAGGGCGGAGGCGAGGCCAAGGTGGCGATCAGCGTTGGGGATGTCTCTGCTGACGCAGCGCTCACGGAACAAGATCTGGAGAAGCTGCAAAGCCCCGAGGCATTCCGGATCGAGCTTGCGCCGGGCAGGGCCACGATCACCGGCCGCACGCGCGATGGCGCACTGCGCGGCATCGCCACACTGATCCTGATGGCCAACCGCGCGCGGCTGACGCCGGAAGCCTCCCTCCCCGCGATGACGATGTATGACGCCCCGCGCCTGCCCTTCCGCGGGATGATGATCCATCCCGCCAAACCTATCGTGGATGTCGCGTTCCTGCTGCGACTCAACAAGCTCGTGATCTTCCTCGACAGCTTCGGCGTTCCCACGTGGTTCCCGTTCGAGAGCTACCCTATCGGGGGCACGCAGACGACCAAGCAGGACCTGATCGAGCTGTTCGACTACGCCCGCGCACGGGGTATCGAGCCGATCGCCTACTTCGCATCCTGGGGCCGCACCCAGTATCTGAAGAACATGCCCGGCGGCGTGAACCTTCTCGTCGATGACGTCGATGTGATACAGAAGACCTACCGCAACCTCGATGTCGCCCGTCCTGAGACGCACAACGTGATGCTCGCACTGCAGCAGGAGATCATCGATACGCTGCACCCGGAGAGCTTCTGTATCGCGATGGATGAGGCGCATTTCGGCAACATGGTGACCTCCGAAGCAGCNNGACTGGTTTGCCGAGGCGCTCAGGGTCAACGCCGAGTTCCTCCGACCGAAGGGCATCCGCATGTTCATCTGGGGCGACATGATCGACCCCGGACACAACGGTCGGTACATGGATATGTGCGGGCCCGAGCTGCTCGCGCGCCTGCCGAAAGACATGACGATCTTCGACTGGAAGTACGATGGCAGCCGCGAGATCAGCGAGCCCTACCCCTCGATGAAGATGTTTATTGCCGCCGGCCTCCCGACTATCGGTTGCCCCTGGTACGCGCCCAAGGGTGTGGCACGACTCGCGCACAACATCTACGCTGAGGGGGGCGAGGGGCTGATGCTGACCGCCTGGAACAACACATCCCCCCAGGCAATGCCGACGGAGTGGATCCGTGCCCTGTCACTGACGGCCTACCTCAGTTGGTCGCCCGAGGACTGCGACCTTGGGCATCTCGCATTTGTCCCCGATGCCATCATGCAGGGGGCGGCGTACTGGCAGCGGGTCGACTCGCCGGCCGGGCAGACCCGCAGCGTGGCGGCCCCGCCCGGCGTGACGACCGGGGCCGAATTGGTGAAGCTGCTCGGCCTGCCCGCAAGCACGAACGCATCGTTCATCGCCACACCGTTCCGCAATGTGCGCGGTGTCGCCGTCGATGTCTTCCGCCACGGCGGGCAGCCCGGAGCGGTGGCGCTGACCGGCCGCGATTACGCCGTGGTGCGCAATGCCGACTTCTCGGATGGCCTGAAGGGGTGGTCGGTCGCCGCGGCAGGCGATGATACGGTCTTCGAGGTCGAGGGCGGCACACTGAAGGCCACGCGCGTGGAGGGCAACGAGTTCCGCCGCGTGCTGCAGGACCTGCGCCTGGACGCCGACCGTGCCTACACCGTCCGCTACCGGGTGCGCGTCGAGGGGTCCGGCAACGCAAAGGTGTGGACCTACTCCGGGGACGCGAGCTTCCGCTGGGATGAGGCATCGCAGGTGCATTCGAGGTCGCAGGAGGGCGAGTGGACGACGAAGGAGATCGAGGTTCCCCCGAGGTCGGCGGCGCTCCGCATCTGCCTGACTGTCGACGGCCCCGGCACCACGGCGTGGTTTGACGATATCGAGGTTGTGGAGAAGGGTGTCGACCCCGCCACGCTCGCGCCCATGACGGCGAGCATCCCCGTGGACGCGACAGCGCGTGTACTGACCTTCATGCACGCGACCAGCCACCAGCCGCTGCTGGCGGACAACATGCGCAGCAACCGGGAGAACTTCGCCAACGTCGTGCCGGGCGAGTACCGCGTGCATTACGCCGACGGCACGACCGAGGTCATCCCGCTTGCCTACCGCGTCAACGTGGTGGCGTGCAATGATCCGAACCTGGGGCGCGAGTGTGACATCGGCCTGTTCGGCACGCTGGGCGGGTCGGCATTCATCAATCTGCCGACCTGCACCTGGCCCAACCCGCATCCGGAGAAGACCATCTCGACCATCGAAGCGCGTTCGGGCAGTTCATCGGAGATGGCGCTGCTGGTGTTCGGGATTGCGTTGGAGTAGGTTCTCGTGAGCAGGGGCCACCTTCACTCATTGCGAGACAACATCAGAACTGCTGATATGGGCACCGGGAGCGATCGTTATCTCCTGCGAGTCGGAAGCCCTTGCCGGGCGGCCGGGGTCAGGCATTCAGAATTCAGTTTTGCTCGGCCTTGAGCGGATTCCAGCCGACTACGCG
>DPJP01000330.1:34310-37452 GCA_003542955.1 Armatimonadota bacterium | reverse complement strand
CAGACGCCCGTCCAGACCTTTAAGTTAGCGCGTATGGGGACGTGGGGTGTGGGGTGAGGGAACGACGGTCCGCGAACGGCCGGGGCGTGCATTCCGTCCGCCACGGTATCAGCCCACGCCTCATGGGACACCTTGGCGCCCTGCACGGCACTTCGCCTCAGTCGCCCCACGTGTACACATGCACCCCGTAGGGTCCGAATGTGTCCACGAGTTCGCCCCCTTCGGCCTTCAGGCTTCGGCCCTCGAATGGCAGCGTCAGCGTACCTGCCTCCCCGATGGCCATTCGGGCCGTCACCTCAGATGCAGAGGAGTTCGCGGCCAACAGGCACCTGCGCCCATCGTGCTCCTTGAGCAGNNTCGGCGGCATCGGTGGCGGGGCCGGTGATGACCTCCGGTGCAGCAGGCTGCGGGCCCGTCCGCTCAACGAGCCAATCGGCGAGGTATGAGAACTCGCCCGCCAGCTCGCAGATGTTCGCCCACGTCTCCGGCGTGTGCGTGACGCCGTGATTGTCTCCCCACCCGCCATAGGTGTACCAGGTAATGCCATGGCCACCGTGGATGATCGAGAGATAGCTCATGGCCCAAAGCTCGGCCCTCATCGGGAAGCGGGGCCATCCCCAGCCCTCGAAGTACTGGATGATCGGCCAGATGGTGCGGGGACCGTCTGCGCGCGCGGCAATGTCCTCGCGCACCGTCTCCATGTTGGTGATGATACGCGGGACCTCATCAGCGCCACCGCCGCGAATCGGGTAAAGCTCCGGGAGGAAGCCGTCGGTCGAGTTCACATAGTCGATGTAGCGCGACTGTGGAGGTGTGCCGACCGCGTCGGCCTGAACCGTGATATGGGCCGGGTCAATCTCCCTGATCGCCTTGCTGAGCGCTGCCAGTTCGCCCGCGCCCACGTGGCCGGCGGTGTCATCGGCCAGGTACCAGGCCAGCAGCGCCGGTTGGGACTCCTCGCGCACCACATCAAAGATGAAGTTCTCTACAGACATGCTGTTGGCGCCTGCGTCGGAGGCCACATAGAGCTTGATGTCGTGGCGGGNNCGGGCAGCGGCCGCGTAGAACTCGCCGAAGTCCTCGCCGCGCCTGCTGCTGTAGGTGTGGGCGAGGTTGAAGCCGGCCGCGCGCATGTCTGCGAACGCCCTGTCGAAGCTGTTGTCGTTGAGGCCCTTCTTCCACACAGCGTAGAGCCCGATCGGGAAGAATGGTTCGCCGTCGATCAGCACGACGCCATCGTCGCGGAGGGTGACAACATTGCGTGTGAGTACCGGGCGGACGAGAATGTAACAGCGCTGTGACAGCTCGTTGCCGGCGAAGTCGGGCGCGCGCACGTCGAGCCGGTGCAGGTTGGGCTCGTTGGTGGCTCTCTCTGGTGCCGGCCCTCTCAGTTCGACTTCGCTGATGTCGAAGAAGCCACCGTCGAAGATATTGGGAGTGTCGAAGCCGAAGGAGATGACGGCACTCTGTGCGCCCTCCGGCGCTTCTGTAGTGAGTGCCTGCTGCCGCCACTCCGGATTCGCGGCTCCCAGGAACAGCGCCACACTCTCCCCGACCTCGGTGCCATCTACTGCCAACCACGTGAGCCGGCCTGCGGCAGCGTTGGCCGGACCGTCGGCCGGCAGGTCCATCGAGTGGCGCGACCAGTATGCCAGTGTGTAATCCGCTCCCGCCTGGACGGGAATCGCGGGCGATCTGAGGGCGAAGGATGTGTCGGTCTGGCCGGCGAGGCGCGTGACATGGAAGCCGGGCGGCGCCCCGTCGGCACGTGAGACCGTCTGCGTGATGGTCAGCGCCTGCTGGTAGTTGGTGACACGCCACCTGGACATGCCTGCTTCGGGCCCGGGCGGCACGAGCGGCTCCCGCGGCGTGTAGGTGAAACGCCCGTCCTCGACGGCCAGCTGCGCGGTGATATCCTCCCCATCGAGTTCCACCACCAGGCGTGTGACATCGACACCGGTCTCGTCGCTCAGTGTGAACCAGATGGGCGCGGCAGCATCCGCGGTGCGAGACGCACTCCGCCCGGTGATCGCCGGTGGCGTGACGTCCGGGCCGGTCCAGGGGCCGTCCGTTGTGCCGTCGATGGTGACACTCCTGAGTGTCGGAGTCACTGCCGGGTCGCCGGAGGCCAGTACCGCAGCGTAGCGCACCCAGGGGCGCCCGGCGTGCGGGGCCGGAAGCGGTCCTGGAGCGCCGAGCGCGGCGGCTTGGGTAGCGTCGGCACCAGGTGGCTCTGACCACGACCACGCTCCCGGAGAGCCGTTCACATCGGGCGCCGAGGCCACGTGCAGCGTGATCGAGGTTCCGGCCGGCGTCTCGGCATCCCAGGACACGTGCCGAGCGCCGTCGTCGACCCGGATGGGCCGTGATACCATCATCCCCCGCAGCACGTGGGCCGGCGTCGCCGTTGGCGCATCGAGTGCCACATCATCGATGGACAGGTAGTCTCCCCTGCTCAGGTTCGGATTGTCACAGCCGATGCGGATGACTGCGGCAACTGCAGTCTCGGGGGCCTTCCCCAGGAGTGTGAGCGTCTCCCACCTCCCGGCGCCTTCGCCAAAGACGAACGGAGTGCTCCCCGTCGGCTGCTCATCCGCGCCCAGCCACTGGAGCTGCGTCATGTAGAGGCCCTTGTGACCCGAGAGCAGCGTCAAGCTCATGTTCGAGCGCCACTGTATCTGCAGCCTGAAAGGGGTGCCGGCCGTGACCGGGAAGCGTCGGGAGGTCAGCTCGAAGGCGGTGTCACCGCTCGCATCGAGGTTTGCCACGCGCAGGCACCGCCCCGTGCGCCCCTCTGCATCAAGGCCGATGCTGAGCTTGTTCTCGTAGTTGGTGACGCTCCAGTCAGCGGGGTCGCCCTCGAAGTCGTCGTAGAAAGCCCGATCCCACACGCGCGCGAGGCGGATCGAGCCGTCAACGGTCTCAACATTCTCCGCGAGGCAGTAGAGCTCCGTGCCGGCGTGGGCGATGATGCTCAGGACGATGCTTGCGAGCAGGACGATGGTTCGCATTTGGAACACTCCTCCGCGATGGAGCGCAGCCGGAATCGGTGACAGCGACCTCTCGCGCCGGACACGGGTGGTTTCTGCCACCAAGGTCTGCCGCGAGAGGTGGCAGTCACCGGGGGACTGGCACCCATTGC